>NZ_JBKQOU010000347.1:0-12254 GCF_052145335.1 Rhodoblastus sp. | reverse complement strand
TTCCCGAATCCTCCGTAGAGCCCGCAACCCTCGTGCTGCGCGTCTCCGGCGGCATGGCCATCGAAATCCAGCATATGGCGCCGCAATTGATCGAGCGGGTCAACGCCCATCTCGGCTGGCGGGCGGTAGGACGGCTGGCGATCCGGCAGGGGCCTCTGCAAAAGGCCTTTGGGCCGAAACGTGTCGCCCCGCCCGACCCGCAAGCCCTTTTGCAGGCGCGCGAAGCGACCGAGGGCGTCGAGGACGAGAGGCTGCGCGAGGCTCTGGTGCGCCTGGGCGCGCGGGCGTTGCGCGGCCCGGCGGGACGGGAGTGAGGCCGAGCCCC
This sequence comes from Rhodoblastus sp., assembly GCF_052145335.1. Lineage (GTDB taxonomy): Bacteria > Pseudomonadota > Alphaproteobacteria > Rhizobiales > Beijerinckiaceae > Rhodoblastus. The sequence goes on along the minus strand of NZ_JBKQOU010000347.1, from coordinate 11,929 downwards.
CCAAAAGTGAAAAGGGTGGGGTGAAAACGCGATTTGCGGGGTTGCAGATGTTCACGTTATGTTTCACGTGAAACGATTGATTGCCGCAGTTTGACACCATCGCGCCTTTGTCCTTGAAATACAACGATTCTCTGGCGCCTGCCTTCGGTTCGCGCAAGAGCCGGAAAGCTGCTCGCCGCGCCGCCGCAAAATACAACCTTGCGGTTGAGGCGGGTGAAAACGGCGAAAAAAGATACGAAAACGAGCAAAAGTCGACGTGTTTATGCACAAATTATTCAAAAATCGCGCGTTTTTTCACATTTTTTTAGCTACGCTTCATCGGTAATTTTATGCAACCTGTGCGCGATTTTTCCACGCCGCGAGATGCGCCCCCCGTAGCCCTCGAAAAAGCGGGTGTCTGAAGCCGCCGATAAATGACACGAAACTTCAGAACCGTCATTGCGAGGAGCGAAGCGACGCGGCAATCCAATGGCCTCAAGAAAGGCCAGCGCCAAGTCGCGGCCACTGGATTGCTTCGCTCCGCTCGCAATGACGCTGCACTCAAATACGTGACGAAATAAGACTTATTACGCCGGCGGATTTGTTATTCCAAGTACGTCTGAGCTGGGTTGACGAGATCAATGATGCTAGATCAATTTCGCTAAACCTGCACTTTAAGCTCGGAGAGAATCTTGGCAAGCCGACGCGCACGTGATCATCGGCGCCAGCCCAAAGTTGGATTACTGTGACATTTCACTAAATTCATAATCTTCGGCGCCTGCCCGCGCTCGCTCCCACAGCGTGCGTCGATCCGAATTACGTCTAACCCGCCGCATGGACCTCAATCCCCGCCTCCGCCATTCGATCCGGTTCCCGAATCCCCGCCGCTTGCCTTTTCGCAACGTTCCACTCGCTTTATCCACTCCCTATTTTGCAGTGCGCCGCGCGAACGTATATGAAGGGCCATTGCTAACCTCACGCAGGATCGGCCCCATGTCTCCCTTTCGCTTCGGCGCCAATCGCCGTGATTTTCTCGTGTTTGGCGGCGCCTTGGCCGTGGCGGGCGCGCCCGCTCTGGCGCTGGCGCAGGGCGAATCGAAAGACGCGCCCGCCGCCAAGGCCCCGCTCGACCTGCTGATGGCCGAACCGCCCCTGCCCGATCTGTGGATGGGCGACGCCAAGGCGCCGGTCACCATCATCGAATATGCCTCGATGACCTGCAGCCATTGCGCCGATTTCAACGTCCGCACCTTTCCGCTGCTCAAGGCCAATTACATCGACAAGGGCAAGGTGCGCTTCGCCCTGCGCGAATTCCCGCTCGATCCGCTCGCCGCCGCCGCCGCCATGCTGGCGCGCTGCTCCGGCGACAAGCGCGAGGCCATGGTCGAACTGATGTTCGCGCAGCAGAAGAACTGGGCCTTCGTCAACAATCCGCTCGAAGGCTTGCGCGATCTGGTCAAGCAGACCGGCATGGGCCAGACCGCTTTCGACAATTGCCTCAACGATCAGGCGCTGTTCGAAAAGGTCAATTCGATCCGCGATACGGCGGCGCAAAAATTTGGCATCACCGCCACGCCGACCTTTTTCATCAATGGCGACAAGAAGCCCGGCGAGATCGCGCCGGAAGCTCTCGACGAAGTCCTCGCCCCCTATTTCAAGTAACGAGGTCCGCCCTTGCGCTATCTGCCGCTCAGTTCCGATGACCGCGCCGACATGCTGGCGCGCATCGGCGTCGAGACCATTGACGACTTATATGCCGACGCGCCGGCCGAGGCTCTGCTCAAGAGCCCGCTCGACCTGCCGCGCCGCAGATCGGAACTGGAGGTCGAGCGCCGCCTCGCCGCCATGGCCGCCAAAAACGTCGCGGCGGGGGCAAAACCGTTTTTCGTCGGCGCCGGCGCCTACAAGCATCACGTGCCAGCCAGCGTCGACCACCTGATCCAGCGTTCGGAATTTTTGACCAGCTATACGCCCTATCAGCCGGAAATCTCGCAGGGCACCTTGCAGGTGCTGTTCGAATTCCAGACCCAGGTCGCCAACCTGACCGGCATGGAAGTCGCCAACGCCTCGATGTACGACGGCTCGACCGCGGCCGCCGAAGCCATATTGATGGCGCATCGCGTCACCAAGCGGCGCAAGGCGCTGCTTTCCGGCGGGTTGCATCCCCATTACGCCGCGACGGCGCGCACCCTGTCGGAAATGGCCGAGGACGAGATGATCGTCCTGCCTCCCGACGCAAGGGCTGAGGAAGACCTGATCGGCGCCCTGGATGACAGCCTGTCCTGTCTGGTGGTGCAGAATCCCGATTTCTTCGGCAATCTGCGCGATCTTCGACCTTTGTCAGAGGCCTGCCATGCAAAGGGAATCCTGTTGATCGCCGTGGTCACGGAAGTCCTGTCGCTCGGCCTGATCGAATCGCCCGGCGCGATGGGCGCGGATATCGTCGTCGGCGAGGGCCAGTCGATCGGCAACGGCCTGAATTTCGGCGGCCCTTATCTCGGTCTGTTCGCCACGCGCGAGAAATTTTTGCGGCAGACGCCGGGACGCCTGTGCGGCCAGACCCTAGACTCCGACGGACGGCGCGGCTTCGTTCTTACCCTCTCGACGCGCGAACAGCATATCCGCCGCGAAAAGGCGACCTCCAACATCTGCACCAATTCCGGCCTCTGCGCGCTGGCCTTTTCGATCCACCTCTCGCTGCTCGGCGAGACCGGACTGAAGCAACTGGCGCTGATCAACCACGCCCATGCCGTGGCGCTGGCCGAAGCGCTGGAAAAGCGCGACGACGTTCAAGTGCTGAACAAAAGCTTTTTCAACGAGTTCACCTTGCGGGTGAAAGGCGACGCCGCCGCTTTCGTCGAGAACATGGCGGCGCGGGGCGTGCTGGCCGGCGTCCCGGTTTCGCGGCTTTTGCCCGGCGCCGGGCTGGACGACCTGCTGCTGGTCGCCTCCAGCGAAATCAATACGGACGAGGACCGCGCCGCCTTCCTCGCCTCGCTGGATAGGGGGATGGGCGAATGAACCAGCAGGGCCGACCCAGCCGCGCGCGTTTCGTCACCCAGCAGACGCCTCAAACCTTCACCTCCAATCGCGCGCTGGAAATCAGTGAGGCCTTGATTTTCGAGACGGGTCGCGAGGATTTCACCGGCGTCGATCTCGACGCGCCCGAGGCCTTCACTCCGCGCCTCGGCGGGCTGGAGCGCCAAAGCGCCCTCGGCCTGCCCGGCCTTTCCGAGCCGGAGGCGATGCGCCATTACGTGCGCCTGTCGCAGAAAAATTATTCCATCGACGCCGGCCCCTATCCGCTCGGCTCCTGCACGATGAAACACAATCCGCGCCTCAACGAGAAAATGGCGCGGCTGCCCGGTTTCTCCGACATTCATCCGTTGCAGCCCATTTCCACCGTGCAGGGCGCGCTGGAACTGATGCAGGAACTGGCCGACTGGCTGCTGGCGCTGACCAATATGCAGGCGGTGGCCTTGTCGCCGAAGGCCGGCGCGCATGGCGAAATGTGCGGCATGATGACGATCAAGGCGGCCATCGCTGCAAAGGGCGAAGCCGCGACGCGAAAAGTCGTGCTGGCGCCGGAATCGGCGCATGGCACCAATCCCGCGACCGCCGCCGCGCTCGGCTTTTCCGTGCGCGCCGTGCCGGCCGGGCCCGACGGCCTGGTCCATCCCGAAGCGGTCGCCGCCGCGCTTGGCCCCGACGTCGCCGCGATCATGCTGACCAATCCCAACACTTGCGGCCTGTTCGAGCGCGACATTGTCGAAATCGCGAGGCTGGTCCACGAGGCCGGGGCTTATTTCTACTGCGACGGCGCCAATTTCAACGCCATCGTCGGCAAGGTGCGGCCGGGCGATCTCGGCGTCGACGCCATGCATATCAATCTGCACAAGACCTTTTCGACGCCGCATGGCGGCGGCGGTCCGGGCGCCGGGCCGGTGGTCCTGTCGCAGCGCCTCGCCGCTTTCGCGCCGGTCCCCTTTCTCAAGCGCGACGGCGAGGCTTTGGGGCTGGTCGAACATACGAAGGGAACCCGGTCCTTCGGCCGCATGACGGCCTTTCATGGCCAGATGGGAATGTTCGTGCGCTCGCTGGCCTACATCCTGTCACATGGAGCGGACGGTCTGGCCAAGGCCTCGGAAGATGCGGTTCTCGCCGCCAATTATCTGCGGGTCGGGCTGTCGGACCTGATGTCGTCGCCTTTCGGCGACAAGCTGTGCATGCACGAGGCATTGTTCGACGATACCTGGCTCAAGGATACCGGCCTGACGACGCTCGATTTCGCCAAGGCGATGATCGACGAGGGCTATCATCCGATGACCATCTATTTCCCGCTGGTCGTCCATGGCGCCATGCTGATCGAGCCGACGGAATCGGAATCGCGGGTTTCGCTGGAGCTTTTCCTCGCCACCATGCGCGATCTCGCGATGCGGGCTCTGCGCGGGGACAAGGAGCGTTTTCTTGGCGCGCCTTATTTTGCGCCAAGGAAAAGGCTGGACGAGACAGGGGCGGCGCGCAAGCCGGTGCTGCGCTGGAGGCCGCCCGCGCCCGTTGAGGAGTGAGGGACCGAGTTTCCTTTTCCCCAACTTTTGCTCCGGTCCCGCTTGATTCATCGCTCCGCTTGGCCACTTGATCCATTGTGAAACAGGAGGCGCGCGACTCGAACGCAATGAAATTTGAAAAACTGCGACTGACCGGCTTCAAGAGTTTCGTCGAGCCGACCGATTTCGCCATCCACTCCGGACTGACCGGCGTGGTGGGGCCGAACGGCTGCGGAAAATCCAACCTCGTCGAAGCCCTGCGCTGGGTGATGGGCGAGAATTCCTACAAGCAGATGCGCGCCTCCGGCATGGACGACGTCATCTTCGCCGGCTCCGGTTCGCGCCCGGCGCGCAATCATGCCGAAGTCGGGCTGGTGCTCGACAATTCGCGACGCTCCGCCCCCGCCGCCTTCAACGATTCCGACATTCTCGAAATCACTCGCCGCATCGAGCGCGAGGAAGGCTCGACCTATCGCGTCAACGGCAAGGAAGTGCGCGCCCGCGACGTGCAACTGCTGTTCGCCGACGCCTCGTCCGGCGCCCGCTCCCCGGCCATGGTGCGGCAGGGCCAGATTGGCGAGATCATCGCCGCCAAGCCGCAGCAGCGCCGGCGCATTCTCGAAGAAGCCGCCGGAATCGGCGGCTTGCATTCGCGCCGCCACGAGGCCGAATTGCGCCTGAAGGGCGCCGAGGAAAACCTCGTCCGCCTCGAAGACGTGTTGCAGCAGATCGGCGCCCAGGCCGACGGCCTGCGCCGCCAGGCGAAGCAGGCCGCCCGCTATCGCACACTGGCCGCCGAAATCCGCCGCCACGAGGCGCTGATCGCGCTGATCGCCTTTCGCGAGGCCACCGCCGAGGCCGAGGAGGCGCAAAGCCAGTTCGAGGCCAATCTGCTCGATGTCGCCGAACGCACCCGCTTGCAAGCCGAGGCGGCGCGGACGCAGGCGCTCGCCGCCCATGCGCTGCCCAGCCTGCGCGAGGCCGAATCGCGGGCCGGCGCCGCCCTGCAAAGGCTGGTTCTCGCCCGCGACGCGCTCGATGGCGAGGAAAAGCGCGCAAGCGAGCGGAAGACCGAGCTCGAGCGACGCATAAACCAGCTTTCCGCCGATATTTCGCGAGAGCGCGCCCATTATGAGGATTCCGCCGCCGCGCTGGAGCGGCTGGAGTCGGAAGATGAGGAACTCGCCGCAGGCGCCGAGGACGAGGCCGATTTCGCGGAAGAGGCGCGGCTGAAATGCGAGCAGGCGGCTGAAAAGCTGAAAATTTCCGAACGGCTGCTGGAGGAGGCTCAGGACGCATGCGCCAACGCCGAGGCGCAGCGCAACGCCCTCGCCGAGACGGCGCGGCGCGAGGAACAGGCTTTCGCCCGGTTCCAAGCCGAACTGGCGCAGCTCGACGCCGAGATCGAGGATATCAGCGCCAGCGCCGAGCAGGACGAGGAATTAAGCGAAAGCCTCGCCGAAGCCGAACGCCTGCTCGACGCCGCCGCCCTTGCCGAAGAAGAGGCGCTCAACGCCGAAACCGCTCTGGCGCTGGCCCGCGACGAGGAAGCCTTTTTGCGCGGGCCGCTGGCGGAGGCCGAGCGCAAGGCGCAAAAACTCGAGACCGAAGCCAGCACCCTGCGCAAGTTGCTGCAATCGGGCGGCGACGGCGGCTGGCCCGCGGTAGTCGACAGAATCGTCGTCGCCAAAGGTTTCGAGGCGGCGCTCGGCGCGGCCCTGGGCGAGGATCTCGACGCCTCCGATGACGACAGCGCCCCCGCGCACTGGACGCTCACCCAAAGTGGCGGCGATCCCGCCTTGCCTCCCGGCGCCACGCCGCTGACCGAGTGGGTCAGCGCGCCGCCCGCGCTTTACCGCCGCCTTGCCCAGATCGGCCTGGTTCTGCGCGCACAAGGACCGGCGCTTCGCCAGCATCTGAAAACCGGCCAGCGGCTGGTCTCGGTCGAGGGCGATCTCTGGCGCTGGGACGGATTCACCCAGGCCGCCGAAGCGCCAACCGCCAGCGCCCGCCGGCTGGCGGAGAAAAACCGGCTCGGCGATCTGCAAATCGAGGCGCGGGAAGCACGCGCCGCCGTCGAAGTTTTGGAGAGCACGGCCGAGACCGCCCGGGCCACTGTCGCGGCTGCGGTGGAGGCCGACCAGCGCGCCCGCCAAACGGCGCGGCTGACGCAAAAGGCGCTGGCGGAAGCCCGCGAAAACGCCGGCGCCGCCGAACGCCGACAGGCGCAGGTGCTGTCGCGCCTCGCCAATCTGCAGGACGCGCGCAAGCGAACCGACGAGCTTTGCGGGGCGGCGCGCGAGCGGCTGATCGAATCACGTGCGGCCCTGGACGATCTGGCGGAACCGGCGACGCTGCTCGGCCAGCGCGACGCCTTTCGCACGAGAAATGCGCTCGACCGCGCCGAGGCCGCCGAAGCGCGGGCCGCCTTGCAGGCTTTTTCGCGGGAGGCGGAAGCCAGGGTCAGGCGGCGCGAGGCGATCGCCAAAGAGAAGAAATCCTGGCTCGACCGGCGGGCGCGCTCGCAGATCCAGAATGAGGAAATCGAGGAGCGGCTGACCGAGGCGCAGGAGGAACTCGTCCTGCTCGCCGAGGCCCCGGACGAGTTCCTGTTGCAACGGCGCTCGCTGGCGCAAAAAATCGAACAGGCGGAACAGGCGAAGAAAGACGCCGCCGACGCCCGCGCCGTCGCCGAAACCGAATTGACTGAGGCCGACCGCGCGGCGCGGGCGGCTGTCGAGGCGATGAGCGCGGCGCGCGAAATCCGCGCTCGGCTGGAGGCGCGCGCCGAGGCCGCGCGGGCGCGGCTGGAAACCCTGCTGCGCGACATCGCCCAGCAATTGCAATGCGGGCCGCAAGGCCTGCCGGCTCTCGCCGGCTATGCGGCAGGAGCGGAGGTTCCGGCGATGGACGCGGTTTCCGCTCGGCTCGCCAGCCTCAAGCAGGACCGCGAGCGGCTCGGCGGCGTCAACCTGCGCGCCGAGGACGAATTGGCGACGATCGAGGAAGAACAGGCAAAACTCGCCGCCGAACAGGCCGACCTCGCCCAGGCGATCCACAAATTGCGCGCCGCCATCGGCAGCCTCAACAAGGAGGGACGCGAACGCCTGCTCGCTGCTTTCACTCGAGTGGACGCGCATTTCCGCGAATTGTTCGTGCTGCTGTTCGGCGGCGGCGCGGCGGAGTTGCAGCTGGTCGAATCCGACGACCCCTTGGAGGCGGGGCTGGAAATTCTCGCGAAACCGCCGGGCAAAAAGCCCACGACCATGACGCTATTGTCCGGCGGCGAGCAGGCCTTGACCGCCATGTCGCTGATTTTTGCGGTGTTTCTGACCAATCCGTCGCCGATCTGCGTGCTCGACGAAGTGGATGCGCCGCTCGACGACGCCAATGTCGAGCGTTTCTGCGACCTGCTCGACGACATGCGGCGCAAGACCGACACGCGCTTCATCGCCATCACTCATAATCCGATCACCATGGCGCGGATGGACCGGCTGTTCGGCGTGACCCAATCGGAACGCGGTGTGTCGCAACTGGTCTCGGTGGAGCTGGAACAGGCGGAACGTTTGCTGGAAGCGAGCTGATCACTTCGGCTCGCCTTCGCCCTTGACCCGTCTCTCGATCCGCCTGTCCGGGATCAGCCAGATTGCCGCAACCGCCACATAAAACAGGCCGCCGATCCAGGGGCTGAACAGGGCGCCCACAATGCCGCACAGATAGAACAGGATCGAAATCCTGCCCTTGAAGTCGGCGCCGATGGCGCGATGCAGCAGGCTGTCGCTTTCATGCGTCCGCAACAGCGTCATCACCAGCACGGAATAGGCCAGCGCCGCCGCCAGCAGCACGCAGCCGTAAAGCGCCACCGGGATTTTGGCGAAATGGGTGTCGCTGGCCCAGGCGCTGGCGAATGGCAGCAGCGACAGCCAGAACAGCAGGTGGATATTGGCCCAGAGCACAACGCCGTCGACCTTCTCCACCGCGTAAAAAAGGTGGTGATGGTTGTTCCAGTAGATGGCGACATAGAGAAAGCTCAGCACATAGGCGAGAAAGGTCGGCCAGACCTGCGCCAGGTCCGAAAGATTCGCGCCGTGCGGCGGGTGGAGCTCCAGCACCATGATGGTGATGATGATCGCCAGCACGCCATCGGAAAAAGCCTTGATCCGTTCGCTCGACACATCAGCTCCCTTTCAAAGCCGTTCCGATGGAATCGGATGGGAATGGCTCCGGTTTTTTCGTTTAACGCCGCTTCTTCGCCAACCGAAATCGGCTTCGCTTGAAAACACTATCGCCAAGCCCAAGACTATTCCATCCGGCGCCCGACGAAAGCCGTCCTTTCGCCGCCCGGGCCGCCGCCACGGAAAGGCAAATGATCTGCGACCTTCGGAGACCCCCGATAAAAGAGCTTATTTTTTATTTATTTCCAATAGGTTAGGCCTGTCACAGAAAAGCCGCTCTTGTCTTGACAGGGCGGGGAGGCGCCAATATGGTGCGCGCGGTTCAAGAAGGCGGGATGAAACGCATCCTGTTTGAGTCCCGGTTCCTCATCGGGCGTCGTCCGGAAAACCTCCCGCGCTTGCGGCTGCTGCGATGAGTTCGTGCGGCCCGGCTTCCGATCTACGCCGGCGGCGTAGCGATTTGGAAAGAAAAGATGCGGGAAGGTCCGGAAGACGCCAATGAACTGAAGGCGCGCCTCGCCAAGTTGACGAGCGACCTTCAGACGCAGCGCGAAACCGGCCAAAAGGCCGATCGCAAAGCCGAGGCCGATCTCACCGACAAGGGCCTTGGGCAGGCGCTGAGCCTCGGCTTTCGCGTGCTGTCGGAATTTGTCGCCGCTGTGGTCGTTGGCGCGCTGATTGGCTGGCGCCTCGATCTATGGCTGGGAACGGACCCGGCGTTTCTGATCCTGTTGATGGGATTGGGCGTGGCGGCGGGTTTCTGGTCTGTATATCGCCTCGCGGTGACCCCGCCGGGGCCGCGCGACGGCAAGAAGCCGCCGCAATAACTCAGGTTGGCGGGGTCTCCCCGCAAAAAATGAAGGGCTGAACATGTCGGAAGCTGGTCCCGCGATTGATCCGATCCACCAATTCCACATTCATACGATCGCGCCCCTGAATATTTTCGGCGTCGACGCTTCCTTCACCAACGCTTCGCTGTTCATGCTGATCGTGTTCCTGGCCGTCGCCTTCCTGATGGTTCTCGGCACGTCGGGCAGCCATATCGTCCCCAACCGCCTGCAGGCGACGGCGGAAATGGCCTATGAATTCGTCGCCAGCACGGTTCGCCAGACCGCCGGCGATGCGGGGATGCGCTTCTTCCCCTTCATCTTCTCGGTGTTCATGTTCGTGTTCTTCTCGAACATCATCGGCCTGGTCCCCTACGCCTTCACGGTGACCAGCCAGATCATCGTCACTTTCGCCTTCGCCGCCTTCATCATCGGACTGGTGATCGTCTATGGCTTCTACAAGAACGGCATGCACTTCCTGAACCTGTTCGTTCCGTCGGGCGTGTCGCCGGTGCTGCTGCCCTTCATCGTGCTGATCGAAATCATTTCCTTCGCCTCGCGTCCGATTTCGCTCTCGGTTCGTCTCTTCGCCAACATGCTGGCCGGCCATATCACGCTGAAAGTGTTCGGCGGCTTCGTGGCGCTGTTGCTTGGCGGCGGCATTTATGCGCTGCTCGCCCCTCTGCCGCTGGTCGGCATCGTCCTTCTGACCGCATTCGAACTGCTGGTCGCTTTCCTTCAGGCGTATGTTTTCGCCATCCTCACTTGCGTCTACCTCAACGACGCAATTCACCCGGGCCACTGATAAATTTACTTCAACAACAAAGAGTCGCCCTTTAATATCTGATGGAGTTTTATGATGGATCCTGTTGCAGCTAAATACGTCGGCGCCGGTCTCGCCGCCATCGGCATGGGCGCCGCCGCCATCGGCGTCGGTCTGATCTTCGGTAACTTCCTCTCCGGCGCGCTGCGCAATCCGTCCGCCTCCGACGGCCAGTTCGGCCGCGCCTTCATCGGCGCCGCGCTCGCCGAAGGTCTCGGCATTTTCGCCTTCCTCGTGGCGATCCTGCTGCTCTTCGTGAAGTAATCTTTTTCGCGCGCCGGCGCCTGTCGCCGGCGCGCGAATTTTCCGTCAAAACAGGAACGACCCATGGCTCACGACGCTGAAGCGCATCACGCCGGAACTGAAGTCCCCGGCAATCCGGCGCAAGAGGGCGCGTTTCCGCCCTTCGACCCGGCCAATTTCCAGTCGGAACTGGTCTGGCTGGCGCTTGTTTTCGGCGCGCTCTATCTGATGATGTCCAAGGTCGCGCTGCCGCGCGTCGCCAATATTCTTTCCGCGCGCAAGGACAAGATCGACTCCGATCTGGCTTCCGCCGCCAAGGCGCAGGACGAAGCGGCCGCCGCCGCCGCCGCGCATGAAAAAACCCTCAACGAGGCCAAGGCCAAGGCGCAGGCCTTGGGCCAGGCCGCCCATGCCGACATGACCGCCCAGGCCGACGCCCGCCGTCACGCCTTGGAGGCCGATCTCAACGCCAAGCTCGCCGACGCCGAAGCGCAGATTTCCACGACCAAGACCGCCGCCATGGCCAACGTCGACAGCATCGCCACCGAGACCGCGCACGCCATTCTGCAGCACATCACCGGCCAACCGGCGGATGCCGCCGCCGTCGCCGCCGCCGTCGCCGCCGCCACAAAGGCCTGAAGGAGACTAAAATGGACGCAGAATTTTTCGTCGCCTTAGGCTTTGTCCTGTTCGTGATGCTGCTCGGCTATCTCGGCGTTCACAAGACTCTCAACGGCGCGCTCGACAACCGCATCGAAAAGATCAAGGAAGAGTTGGCCGAAGCCTCGCGCCTGCGCGCCGAAGCCCAGGCCCTGATGCAGAGCTTCGCCGCCAAGACCGCCGAAGCCGAAGCCCAGGCCGCAGGCATCATCGCCCAGGCCAAGACGGAAGCCGAAGCCATGGCCAAGGAGACGCAGCAGCGTCTTGAAGAATATGTCGCCCGCCGCACCAAGCAGGCGCAGGACAAGATCACTCAGGCCGAAGCCCAGGCCACCGCCGACGTACGCGCCGCCGCCGCCGACGCCGCGATCAAAGCCTCCGAAACGGTGCTGAAGACTTGCCCCACCGGCGCGGACTTTGTCGGACAGGGCATCTCCAGCCTGAAGACGCTGATCAACTGAGGGTTGCCTCGATAGGGATTGAAAAAGCCGGGACTTGCGTTCCGGCTTTTTTGTGTTGGAGAACGACGCGGAGGAGGCGCCCCTTCTCTCCTTGCGGGGCTTGCGGGGGGAGAAGGACTCAACGCCCGGCTGTTGTGTACACCCCGCTCACCCCGTGTTGCGCAGCCCCGCCGCGATGCCGTTGATCGCCAGCAAAATCCCCACCCGCGCCTTG
>NZ_JBKQOU010000346.1:0-4499 GCF_052145335.1 Rhodoblastus sp. | reverse complement strand
TCGGTTGCCTTCCGTTCGAGGCCCCACCTCCATCCCATCGCCTCACAAAGAGCATATCCGGCGGAACGTCTATCTCTTCATCTCTTCGTCGGCCTCGGCGACAAGGACCTCCAACTCGGACGCGAGGGCCTCGGCATGATCCTTATCGAACCAATCCTCGGCGTATCTCAGGAGCGAGATTGCGTGATTCAGCGCCGACCGCTGGTCGGAGCCGCTCTCTAACATATAATCTGGACAGAAAGCGATGTCGGCGGCGATGGCTCTCAACGCATGCATTGTGTCGAAATGCCTGAGCCTGACGACGGCCACCGTGCCGTCGCCGATATGGTATTCGCTGTTCACAAATAGCCACAACCTTCGGGCGGCCTCGCGTAGCTTGTCCCCCAGATCACTCGGCAGTGTCGTGGCCCGTGTTTCTTGCTCAGATGTCATGCGCTTTCTTTAACCGATCCGTCTGGAACCTGTAAGGGGCGTGTCGCCGCCGATTTTCTTTTTCGCGGGTAACCATAACTGGTTGTTCATGCTTACGGGCAGGCAAAACAAACATTTGCATGCGTTTTCCCACCTTCATAGTGGCATCCGCAACCATCTGAGACCCATACTAATTTCATTGCTTTTCACAGACGACGGAGCCCTTTTCGGCTCGTCGTCAGTTGCGTTTTGATCGTCTCGGTCCCGGCATTGCCGGGCTCTTTCGTTTCGACCACCTCATTCCGTCGCTGCTTTCGTCGCGACCTTTCTTCCACCCGGCTTTTTTACGGCGACTTTCTTCGAGGCAGCCGACTCACCGGCCTTGCGACCAAGCCCAGTGCTTCTGGCCAAAGAGGAGCGTTGAGCCGAATAGTTCGCGGCAACAGTCGGATAATCCGCTTTCAACCCAAAAGCTGTCCGATATTCATCGGGTGAAAGTTCGTGTTCCCGTTGAAGATGGCGTTTGAGAGACTTGAATGGTTTACCGCAGCAGAGACATAGGAGCGCGTCAGGGGTTACGGACTTCTTGATCGGAACGGCGGGTTCCATTTTCTTTGGTTCGTCAGCATTTTGAGCTATAGCTGAGCCGCCTAAAACGCCAAACGCAGTTTTGACCGTCTCGATCACGGAGCTGAGATCAGCCGGGGCTACGGTGTTGTTAGACAAATAGGACGATAGGATTTGTGCGACCAGCGAGGTGTTTTCATTCTCGGACATTGTGCTTCTCCCTTATCTTTTCTTTGTTAGATGGGCTTAGTTTCGCGATTTGTCGAGAGACATAAGTTTTATTGCCTTGAGCAATATGCCTTTATCTAAATTTATAGCGATGCTTCAGCCACTGGGGTCAAAATTTTGCAGTTCCCTGTCGGGGTGCGTCCGACGGCGGCTTTTGCTATGAGTTCCAACATGAACCATTTACGGTGTTGATCAGCAGCGAAAGCTTGGGCTAAGCAGTTTAGGCGGGAAGTGTTGGAAGATAAGGCGTCATCGCAATCCGAATCGGACGGATTCAAATCGAGTGAAGGGTCCAGTTCCTCATGGACCACTCCAATTCTTAATGGTTTGGGCAAACTGAACTTGCGGCGCTCCAAGTCGCCATGGTTATCGACCGTTGGCGTCAGCGTGCTGGCGGCGGGAATTGGCGGGCTTGTTCAGCAGGCGCTGCTGGGAGCATCGACCCCGAGGTTTCCTTACCTGACATTCTACCCCGTCGTGATTGTCGCCGCTCTTGTTGGTAAATGGCCTTGCGGGTTGTTGACCGTCATTTTCAGCGCTTTGCTGGTGCATGCCGTCTTCGTCCCGCTTTTGGACTCCACCGACTGGTTTGGGTTGTTGTTTTTCATCGTCAACATTAGCTGCATCGTCGTCGTGCTTGAGTTATTTACCCGCTATCGCTTCCGCGCTCTCGTCGCTGAGGCGACGCAATCGCTTGACGCCGGACTTGCGGCGATTGTTCAATCATCGTCCGACGCGATCATCAGCGAAACACTTGACGGCACGATCACCAGTTGGAACGCCGGAGCGACGCGCATTTTCGGCTATAGCGCCGAGGAGATGATCGGTCAGTCGATCACACGCATCATACCGCCGGACCACATCGAAGAGGGAACAACGATATTGGCGCGACTCAAAGCTGGCGAGCGCGTCGAGAATTTTGATACTTTGCGCAGGGCAAAGGATGGCCGCAAGCTCGATGTCTCGCTGGCGATCACGCCGCTCAAGAACGCCAGCGGCGCGATCATCGGCGCCTCGAAGTTTTGCCGCGACATCACCGAGCGCAAGCATGCCGAACGGGCGTTGGTGCGGAGCGAAGCGGCTCTGCGCGAGAATGAGGAGCGGCTGCGGATCGCCCTTGAAGCTGCGAATTTGGGTAGCTGGGACCTCGACCTCACCACTGGCAAAGCTGCACGGTCGCTGCGCCACGATGAAATCTTTGGCTACCCGGAGTTTCAGCCAGAGTGGTCGGCCAAAGTCGCTGCGCAGCATATGCTGCCGGAAGACAAACCTATCTTCGAAAAGGCCTTCGCACGTAGCTTGCAGACCGGCGACCTTTCTTTTGAAGCGCGCGTTCGCTGGCCCGACGAGAGCGTTCACTGGATAGCCGCAAACGGGCGCGCTTTTTATGATGACGAAGGCCGCGCGGTTCGGCTGACTGGAGTCGTCGCCGAGATCACTGGGCGCAAAGACGCCGAGTCGCGGCTCGCCGCCGCCAAGGCCGAGGCTGAGCGCGCCAATCTCGCCAAATCCAAATTCCTTGCTGCGGCCAGCCACGATTTGCGCCAGCCGGTGCAGTCGCTGACGCTGCTGATGGGGGTCATCAAACGTCAGGCCAAGGACAGGCCAAAAGTCGTCGAGTTGGCCGACATGGCCCAAGCCTCCGTTACCAGCCTGAATGGCATGCTGACCGGCATTTTGGACATCTCGCGTCTCGACGCCGGGGTGATTTCGCCAGTGATGACAAGTGCGGACATCGGCGAACTCGTTGAATGGCTGGCGCGTGAATATCAAACACGAGCGGCGTCGGACGGTCTCGATTTGCGCTATTCGACGCGCTCGCTGTGCGTCCGAACCGACGCCACCTTGCTGGAGCGGATCGTGCGCAACCTGATCGAAAATGCGCTACGCTACACCGCCAAAGGCGGCGTCATCGTCGGCGTTCGCCAAAAAGGCGACTTCGTCAGACTTGACGTTATCGACACTGGGGTGGGGATACCCGCCGATCAACAGGCGGAGATTTTTGAAGAATTCCACCAGCTCAACAATCCGGCGCGCGACAGCAGCAAGGGCTTGGGCCTCGGTCTGGCCATCGTCTCTCGGCTCGCCAACCTGTTGGGGATTAAGGTCGAAGTTGCATCAAGGCTTGGTCGCGGCACGCGTTTTTCGTTGCTCCTCCCTCTGGCTCGATCTGAAATCGCCATCAAGGAAGTCGATTTGCCGTTGTTCGATACCTGCGGTCGCATCCTCATCATCGAAGATAATTCCGATGTGCGCCACGCATACGAATTGATGCTGTCCGACTGGGGCTATGAGACGATCAGCGCCGCCAGCGGGGAAGATGCGCTTGACCGCGCCGCTCATGAAAACTGGCGATTTGACGCCATTCTTGCCGATCATCGGCTTGGCGTGGGCCTCACCGGAACTGCGGCCTCAACGGAAATCTCCCGCCGCGCCAACCGACCTTTCCCCACTTTGGTTCTTACCGGCGACACGGCGAAAGAACGGATCGACGAAATTCAAGCCAGCGGCTTTGTCATGCTGCACAAGCCGGTTGAAGCGGACGACCTGCATCGGACTTTGGCGTCATTATTGAAGGAGAATGTTAGGTCTTGGTCCCACGGCGCGGCGTGACGTTGCCGGAACCAAAGCTCATCGCCTCTCCGCTTTCGCGGTTCGTCGAGGAAAACGGCGAGCGCGTCGAAATTGCCATTTACCGTCTCGACGATACCTACTGGACTGTCTCAAATCTTCTGACGACGGACACCCGACCATCAAAGCTGGATTTTAACGCAAGCTGAGAATGTAAGCGATAATGTCATCCCGCTGTTTGCTCGTAAGCTCGAACATCGGCATCCCTGCATGGGGCGTCGTGAGATCGACCAATAATGCGGTGGGCGTCATTCCGGGATTGGCGGCAATGTTCACGAATGTCGGCGCCTTCGCGTTTGGGGACCGATCCTGTCCGGCGACCGTCGCGTGACATTCCGCACAAACCTGTTGCGCCACGGCGAGGCCTTCCTTTGGCTCGCCGACAGCTTGGGCGTTGACGTTGCTATCTGACGCGGCGAGCGTCAGAGCGATAGAAAGACAAGACATAAGCTTCGTCACGGGTTAGCTCCTACCGTTTAAGGACCCTTTCAGAGCTTGCTTCGGCCTCATGATCCGGTCTTTGGTGTTTCGCCGATCAAGCTGCGCGGACCTCCGCAAGGGCTTCCATCACCAAAGCGGCTGTTGCCCCAGCAGACGCCGGGTTCTGCCCTGTGACAAGCTTGCCGTCGCGCAAAGCGAAGGGCGCAAAGTCGGGGCCGGAC
>NZ_JBKQOU010000345.1:0-4710 GCF_052145335.1 Rhodoblastus sp. | reverse complement strand
TTTTTCGAGCGTCGGATAGGGACAGTTCACGAAGATCGGGGTGCCCGCCTCCTTGATATATTTGGTCGAGCCGAAGGCGACGGTGGAGTCGCAGTCCTTGGAGGCTCTTTCGACCCAATTGCGCTCGGCGCGGTTGAAGGGCAGTTCCTCGCGGTCCATGGCGAAAAAATATTGCCGGAAGAATTCGCCCAGAGCGCTGAATACATACCGCATATGGCCGATGAGCGGGTAATTTCGTAAAATGGCGTCGCGGCTTTGCATCCGGTCGAGCAAAAAGACGCCGAGCGCGAGCAGCACGCAGCATAAAAAGGCGAACACAAACAGCGTCGACAGGAAATCGAGCGTTTTCATCACCGAGGACGCGATAAGTGTCATGGGCGGACAACCTTCATCATTCAAAAAGGGGACGACAAATCGTTCGGTTTGCGGCATCTGTCCGAGCACCACTGCCGCCACCACATGCGATCCGGCCTCCGACTACAGCGCGAAACCCGTCTCGCACTTTCCTGTTCGCCTGAAGACGGAGGATGTTACAAACAATGAGCGGGAAGATCGCAACCGCCCGACGAAACTGCCTTGAACTGCACGAAGTGCCGGCATGCCGAGGGTCGGCTGTGAGTTTGTTTTGTGGAACCCCTGACCATTGTTCGCGTTTCCGAGCTAGCGCCAGCTAAAACCACAGCTTCTACGCGCGCCTCTTTCCTCGATCGCTATGAAGCGGGGCTTCGTCGGGGACGCTCATGGAAATGCATCAGATCCGTTACTTCCTCGCCGTTGCGGAAGAGCTGAATTTCACGCGCGCGGCGGACAGGTGCCATGTGGCGCAGCCGTCATTGACGCGCGCCATCAAGCTATTGGAGGAAGAATTGGGCGGCGCCCTGTTTCACCGCGAGCGCGCCAACACGCACTTGACCGAACTTGGCCGATCCGTGCAACCACACCTCCAAGACGCTTTTGTTCAATCAGACGTCGCCAAGCGCATCGCTCATAATTTCAAGACACTGAAAAAATTAAATCTCAAACTCGGCATCATGTGCACAATAGCGCCGGCCGAACTGGTCGGTCTGATCGGCGCCATCCGAACCCGCCACCCCGGCATAGAGGTGGAAATGGTCGACGCAAGCGCGCGCGAACTCAACGACAAACTTCTCGACGGCGAAATCGACGTCGCGATTTACTGTCTTCCCGCCGATGAGGTCTCGGACAAACTCCTCCTGCGGCCGCTATTTTGCGAAAGGATGATGATCGTCTTGCATCCTGAGCATAAGCTCGCGATGCGGAACGCTGTTCGTGTCATCGATTTGGACGGCGAGAGTTACGTCAACCGTGCGAAGTGCGAGTTCAGAGGCTATGTCGGCGGGTTTTTCCATGAACACGGAGCCAGTTGCGAGGTCGTGTTCCGCAGTGAACGCGATGACTGGGTCTTGGCCATGATAGCGTCCGGCCAGGGATTCGGCTTCATGCCCGAGAATTGTGTCTCAAATGCCGGCGTTGTGACGCGCCCGCTGATCAATCCGGAAATATGGCGCGAGGTTAACCTCGTTACCATACGCGGCCGCCCGCATTCGCCTGCGGTCGCGGCGCTCGTCAAGGAGGCGACGCGGATCGACTGGAGAGGCGACCCGACGCTGCCGCCGAACACGCCGCCTGACTCGGCGGTTGTGATCGGACGCGCCGCGCGTGTTTCGGCGCCGCTTCCGGACTGTAGCGGAGCCGCATCCAAGCCATGCTGAAGCGGTTCATCGCTGCATCGGCCAGAGCCGCCCGGCATTGTCGCAACAAGCCGCAGCGAGCCCCGGCCGCGCCGCGTCTCAGCGAACGGGGCAAAATCCGAAAACCCTTTGCCCATCGCAGTCGTTAGCGACGCTGCCGCCCTGGTAAAGGCTCTGGAAGCTGGCCGGATTAGCCGTCGTCGTGGACGTGTGGCGCACGATCCCGGCGTCGGCACGGTGGTGACGATGGACAGAGTCGGCATTGGCTCCATTTGAAGCAAGTCCCGCGGCGGCAAGCGCGGCGATGGCGAATAGCGTTTTCATATTCCGATCCTCTCTATGGTTCAGCAGCTTGGGACAATTCCCTTCTGCGCGAGCCATTTGGCCATAGGATCCGGTGGATTTGAAATATCGGCTCACAATAGGTTCGATAGCCTGGAGCTATCGCTCGGACCGCCAGAAGATTGGCTCTTCTTCGACGGGACAACATTCGAGGATCGGCAATTGGCCAAGAGACGGTCGACAACTAATGAACTGCGCAGAGTTTGCCGGAGGCTCCAACTTCTGAGAAAGTGGAGCCATCATCGACGCCTAAGGCCGCCCGATTGTCGACTGGCGGGCGAGCCGGACGGCGCTGCGGGCTTTGTGCTCGACGCGTGGGAGCAGGTCCTGCACGACCGCCGGCCCGTCCATTGCGGCGGCCTCGTGCACCACAGCGACCGCGGCAGCCAGTACGTCTCAGGTTTGGAAGGTTCGGTCTGAGATGATTCACCATTTCCGAATGCTGCAAAAGAAAACGCCCGCCAGTGCGTCCGTGGCGGGCGTCTGCCTCATGCTGTGCAAGGACGGGCCTGGACCAGCTGAGACCGGGGTGAACTTATTTTTCAGGCTATCGCCTATTGGGTCAGGACGGCGCAATCGGCAGCAATTAACGCAACTTATCCCAAACAATTCGCCACCGGTTGTTAATTTATTGAAGCGCGCACTGTGGCGCGAGGGCCGGCCTTTTTGAAGGCGTCTACGGCGATTGAGCGCAAGAAAAGCCGGTCAAAAGGATTATTGTCGTCATAGCATTGATCGCGATCGAGCGAGGACAGGATTTCAGATGCGAGAAATTCGCCTCCGCGCTCCGGATCGATAGCAAAGCCGAATCGGCCCAAGCTGGCGCGCGCGCGCTCGTAATCCCATACACATTGGGGTGCGTCGCTTTTCGCTTCAAACGCGTCAACGACATAGGTCGGGCGGATCGTGATCTGCATTGTCGCGGCCTCTCATCACCAAAGCCATTTGCAATCCCATTTGGCCATAGGGGCCGGTGGATTTGAAATATCGGCTCGCAATGGGTTCGATAGCTTGCCGCTATCTCTCGGACCGTCGGGGGATTGGCCCATCTTTCCCATCCGATCCAAACAACAATCCAGGATCGGCTACTCGCTAAGAAAGGGGCGACAACAGAAGCCCGACTGAGAGCGGTGTTCTTAGTTTTATCCTGATTGGTGTTGGATTTTGCGCGCCCGCGCCGCCTCGGCTTTCAGAATCTCCCTTTCCGATGGTTCCTCGCCCTGCGGGGGCTTGCGCTGCTGCTGCCGCCGTCCCGCCTACGAGCGATTGGCTATTGCCTCAAAAGGCGCGGAGCCAGTTCCGGCTAGGCTTCGGCGCAATCTCATCTGCGACGGATGGATGCGCGGTCACCGTCGGAGCGATGACGCTCGCCAACTTGCGCCACTCCTCGGCGCCTTCGCCGTACGGAAGCGGTCGCCCATGGCTCCCAGAAGATGAATCGCCGCCTCGAATAGGACAGGCGGGAGCGTTGGGCTGTCCGGCTTGGCGATTTCGACGCTTGTCCTGCGAACGAGGCTAATTAACGGCAGGAGGCTCGAAGGCTCCAAAAACAAAGCCTCCTGATTACAATTCCTTACTCTTGGTAAAGCGGAAATGGGTGATGTCCGCCGGAAAGAACATGCCCCAAGTCCACTCCGCGAATATCCTGAGTTTACGACCGAAAGTTGGCATTTGTGCAAGATAATACGCCCGCCACAACAGCCAGGCGGGAAGACCGGTGAGGGACAGGCCGAAAACCCGCGCGACCCCGTTCAAATGTCCCACCGTCGCCAGCGACCCGCGCTCGCGATAACGAAACGGTTCCGTCGGCTTGCCGCCGAGGCTGAGCAGGAGATTACGCGCCAGATGCCGTCCCTGGCGCACCGCGAATTGAGCCGTCGGCGGGCACGGGGCGCTGTCATGGGCGTTGACGGCGAGCGCGCAATCGCCCAGGGCCCAGACGCCGGGATGCCCTGCCACCGAAAGATCCGGATTGACCACGATACGGCCACGTTCGACGGGCAGCCCCATGGTGGCGATCAATGGATTCGGCATCGTCCCGATGGTCGAGATGACGCTGGCGCCCTCGATCCGCTCGCCCGTATCGAGCGCAACGCAGGACGCCGAAGCTTCGACGGCGCGCACGCCGAGCTTCAGTTCGACGCCGCGTCGCCGCAGCGATCTGGCGGCGGCCTCCCCGAGGCTCTCGGGCAGTTCAGGCAGAAGTCGCTCACGATCCTGGATCAAGGTGACGCGGATCAAATCCATATCGGCGCGCGGATAATAGCCGCCGATGCTTTCCAGGCAGTCGATCAGCGCCCCCAGTTCGACACCGGAAAATCCGCCGCCGATGACGATGAAACTGCCCAGAAGCGCGCGCGCGTCCCGGTCGGCCTCCAGTTCCATCCGCGCGATGCGCCGCAACGTCGTATTGCGGATTTCCAGCGCATCGCCAATGGTTTTTAGTGGCAGCGCATGGTCGGCGAGGCCGGGAACGAAATCGGTTCGCGCTCGTGAGCCAAACGCGAGCACAAGGTGATCGAACGGGAATCGACGTTCGCCCGAAAGCGAATCGCAGATGACTTCATGGCGATCCCAGTCCACGCCTTGCACCCGCCCCATAACGAAGCGGCAGCGATCGGTCTGTTTCAGAACCTGCCGAAGCGGCGCGACGACA
>NZ_JBKQOU010000344.1:0-49126 GCF_052145335.1 Rhodoblastus sp. | reverse complement strand
AGGAGGATAAGCTCGTCGCTCACTCCGCGGCGCTGGCGTTCTTGCCGCCAAAGCGCTGGGCGACATAATCCTCGACGATCTTCTCGAATTCCTTGGCGATGCCCTCGCCGCGAAGCGTCATCGCCTTATTGCCGTCGATGAACACCGGGGCGGCCGGCGTTTCGCCGGTTCCCGGCAGGGAAATGCCGATATCGGCATGTTTCGATTCGCCGGGACCGTTGACGATGCAGCCCATCACCGCGACGTTCAGCGTCTCGACGCCCGGATAGATCTTTTTCCAATCCGGCATCCGTTCGCGGATCAGTCCCTGAATATCGCGGGCCAGCTCCTGAAAGACGGTGGAAGTGGTGCGGCCGCAGCCGGGGCAGGCGGCGACCAGCGGCACGAAAGTGCGGAAGCCCATGGTCTGCAGGATTTCCTGCGCCACCTGGACTTCCACGGTGCGGTCGCCGCCGGGTTCTGGCGTTAGCGAGACGCGAATGGTGTCGCCGATGCCTTCCTGCAGCAAGATCCCGAGCGCGGCGGAGGAGGCGACGATGCCTTTCGAACCCATCCCGGCCTCGGTCAGGCCGAGATGGAGTGCGTAATCGGAGCGCCGCGCCACCATGCGATAGACCGAAATCAGGTCCTGCACGCCGGAAACCTTGGCGGAGAGGATAATGCGGTCGCGCTGCAGGCCGATTTCCTCGGCCCTTTCGGCGGAGAGAAGCGCCGAGCGGACCAGAGCCTCGCGCGTCACGGCGCGGGCGTCCACCGGATGCGCCGCCCTGGCGTTTTCGTCCATCAGGACGGTCAGCATTTCCTGGTCGAGCGAGCCCCAATTGGCGCCGATGCGCACCGCCTTGTTATGCTTGATCGCCAGTTCGACGATGGCGCCGAACTGCTTGTCCTTCTTTTCCTTGAAACCGACATTGCCGGGGTTGATGCGATATTTCGCCAAGGCTTCGGCGCAGGCGGGATGATCGGCCAGCAATTTGTGGCCGATATAATGAAAATCGCCGACCAGCGGCGTGAAAATGCCCACATTATCGAGCTTTTCGCGGATTTTCGGCACGGCGGCAGCGGCCTCGTCGCGGTCCACGGTGATGCGCACCAGTTCCGAACCGGCCTGGGCGAGGGCCGCGACTTGCTGCACCGTCGCTTCGACATCGGCGGTGTCGGTGTTGGTCATGCTCTGCACGACGACCGGCGCGTCGCCGCCGACGGTCACGGCGCCAAAACCTTCGCCGACGCGAACGCCGATGCTTTCGCGCCTCAATCGCGGCGCGGCGGCGATTTCGGTGTCGCAAAGCGGCGGAAAGCCAAGTTCGGTCATCGACCTTTTCCCATAAATGTCATAAATTCGGGCTCTTATATCAGAGGAATTTTGCAGACGCGAATTTGTTGCCGCTCCAACTTACTCCTATTGCCGAGCTGCAATTTCTCCTCCGCGCTCTATAGTCCCGCCGAAGCTCGCTTATGCCTTCAATCAGGAGATGATCATGTCGCTCGCCGCCAAAACCGCCGTCGTCACCGGTTCCACTTCGGGCATAGGCCTTGCCATCGCCCGTGCTTTCGCCAAGGAAGGCGCCAACATCGTGATCAATGGCTTTGGCGACGCCGCCGCCATCGAAGCCGAGCGCGCCGGCATCGAAAAGGATTTCGGCGTCAAGGCGATCTATGACGGCGCCGACATGTCCAAGCCGGCCGAAATCACCGCCATGATCGCCAACGCTGAAAAGACCTTCGGCTCCGTCGACCTTCTGGTCAACAATGCAGGCGTGCAGTTCGTTTCGCCGATCGAGGATTTTCCGCCGGAAAAATTCGAGCAGATCATCGCCATCAACCTCGCCTCGGCCTTCTATACCATCCGCGCCGCCGTTCCCGGGATGAAGGCGCGCAAATGGGGCCGGATCATCAATACCGCCTCGGCCCATTCGCTGGTCGCCTCGCCGTTCAAGTCGGCCTATGTCACCGCCAAGCACGGGCTGGCCGGGCTGACCAAGACGGTGGCGCTGGAACTCGCCACTTTCGGCATCACCGCCAATTGCATCTCGCCCGGCTATGTCTGGACGCCGTTGGTCGAAAAGCAGATTCCCGACACGATGAAGGCGCGCAACATGACCAAGGAGCAGGTCATGAATGACGTTCTGCTCGCCGCCCAGCCGACCAAGCAATTCGTCACCGTGGACGAACTCGCGGCTCTGGCCGTGTTCCTGGCTTCCGACTCCGCCAAGCAGATCACCGGCGCCAATATTTCGATGGACGGCGGCTGGACCGCAGCCTGATCTGCTCTAAGATCAGGCTCGCGGCGCGCGAAAGAATCGGACCCGGTTTTTTGCGCGCCGCTTGAGGAACGCCATGCCCGCCGCAAAAGAGACGCCGCACAAGAAGATCAATCTGGCGCTTCAGGGCGGCGGCGCGCACGGCGCCTTCACCTGGGGCGTGCTCGACAAGTTGCTGGAGGACGGACGCCTTCAGTTGGACGGAGTGAGCGGGACCAGCGCCGGGGCGATGAATGCGGTCAGTCTGGCCGAGGGGATGCGCAAGGAAGGGGTCGAGGGCGCCCGCGACCAGCTCGCAAAATTCTGGCGCGCGGCCAGTCTCGACGGCGGATTTGCGCCGGTGCAGCGCGATATCATGGAAGGCGTGCTGAATTTTTGGAACGCGACGCCGATCGCCACCATCTTCCAGCAGGCGGCGGGCATGCTCTCGCCCTACGAAATGAATCCGCTCAATATCAATCCGCTGCGAAATGTTCTCGCCGCCCAGGTCGATTTCGCCGCCCTGCGCGCCAGCGATCATCTGAAACTGTTCATCGCCGCCACCAATGTCGAATCGGGAAAAGTGCGGGTGTTCCACCGCCCGGAACTGACCATCGACATGGTCGTGGCTTCCGCCTGCCTGCCGACGGTTTTCCGGGCGGTGATGATTGACGGCGTTCCCTATTGGGACGGCGGCTTTATGGGCAATCCGGTACTCTTTCCCTTCTTCTACGAAACCGAGACGACCGACGTCGTCCTCGTCCAGATCAATCCGATCGAGCGCAAGGGCACGCCTGAATCGGTCGCCGAAATTTTGGGACGGATCGACGAAATCACGTTCAATTCGTCCTTGTTGCAGGAATTTCGCGCCATCGATTTCGTGGCGCGGCTGATCGCCGAAGGTCGCCTCGAGGGCACGAACTACAAATGCATTCGCCTGCACGTCATCGAAGCGCAGGACGAACTCAACAAATTCGGCGCGGCCAGCCGGATGCGGTCGGATTATGATTTCTTCGTACAATTGCGCGACATCGGCCGCCGCGCGGCGCAAAAATTTCTCGACGCGCATTTCAACGATGTCGGAGTGCGGGCGACGCTCGATCTGCGGGAGGCGTTGGTTTAACCTTCGCCCAAGAACCGCCAGACCTGGCTTTTCTTGATCTCGCAATCTTCCAGCGAACGGGTGACGGCGATGCGATATTCAGCGAGCGATTCCAGTTTTTCGCGCGCCAGATAAGCACGGCCGGGATCGCCGATCAGCACCAGCGCGCCCCGTCGCGCCAGGGTTTGCAGCCAGCCGGTCACGTCCTGCGCCATGTCGCGCTCATAGGAGACATCGCCCGCCAGCACCACGTCCCAGCCTTCGTCGTGGCCGATGAGGTTTTCCATTCGCGGCGCCAGAACGACGCCATTAGCCTCGGCGTTCAGAACCATGGCGGCGCCGGAAAAATCGTCGATGTCGCAGGCCTCGACCCTCGCCGCGCCCGCCTTGGCGGCGGCTATGGCGACGAGGCCGGAGCCCGAGGCGAAATCGAGCACGTTGCGGCCGGCGACGAGATGCGGATGATCGAGAATATAGCGGGCGAGCGCCTGGCCGCCGGCCCAGGCGAAGGCCCAGAAAGGCGGGGGCAGGCCGATTTCGCCGAGTTCGTCCTCGGTCTTCTGCCATAGTTCAGTCGCCTCGTCGGCGAGATGCAGCGAAATTTCAGGCGCGTGCGGAACCGCCAGAAGCCGCGTCTCGGCGCGGATGAAACCGGCCCGGTCCAGTATTTCGTTCACGAAGAAAGACTATCCTTCAAGCTCCGGCGCAAGATTTTGCCGACATTGGATTTGGGCAATTCGTCGCGGAAAATGAATTCGCGCGGCATTTTATAGCCGGTCAGCCTTTCGCGGCAAAAGGCGCGCAAGTCGTGTTCGGCAAGATCTTGCTCGCGCGGCACGATGAAGGCCACGACTTCCTCGCCGGTCGCCGCGAAGGGCCGGCCAATCACCGCCGCCTCCCGAACCTTGGGGTGTTCGACGAGAATTTCCTCGATTTCGTTGGGATAGACTTTGAAGCCAGACACGATGATCATGTCCTTCAGCCGGTCGACAATCTTGATCTGCCCGTCCGGCAGCATCACACCAGCGTCGCCGGTGCGGAAGAAACCGTCGGCGGTCATCGCCGCCTCGGTCGCCATTGGACGGTCCCAATAACCGGCCATGACCTGCGGCCCCCGTGCGCAGATCTCACCGGGCTCGCCCATTGGAACCGCCGCGCCGGAGGGGTCGCGGATCGAAATCTCGGTCGAGGAAACCGGATAGCCCACTGTGCCGGTGAATTCCTCGATGTCCGGGCGATTGACGCAAAGCACCGGCGAGGTTTCGGAAAGGCCATAGCCTTCGATAATCGGCTTGCCGGTCAATTGCCGCCATTTGCGCGCCACCGCGGGCTGCACCGCCATGCCCCCGGCGGCGAAGATGGCGACGGGGCCGTAATCGATGGTTCTCATGCCGGGATGATCGACCAGTGCGTTGTAAAGCGTGTTCACCCCGTTGAAGAAAGTGAAGTGGCTTTTCTGCAATGTCTTGACCAGTCCGTCGATATCGCGCGGATTGGCGATCAGCAGGCAGGATCCGCCCATCCGCAGCTGGAACCACAGGCAGGCGGTCATGGCGTAGATGTGATAGAGCGGCAGGGCGGTCACCGAGACCGAGGGTTGGTCCGACTTGAGCGTCGGCGCGAACCAGGCGATGTTCTGCTCGGCATTGGCTGCGATGTTACGATGAAGCAAAACGGCGCCCTTGGCCGTGCCGGTTGTGCCGCCGGTATATTGCAGCACCGCCAAGTCGTCACCGGATATCGCCACGGGCCGGGGCTTCAGGGCCTTGGCCTGCCGCCTCATTGCCGCGAAAGTCAGGGCGCCCGGAAGATCGGCCTTCGGAACCGCCTTTTTGATATGGCGCGAGACGAAATTGATGAGCAGACCCTTGGGTCCAAGCAGGTCGCCCGGCGCAACAAGAATGACGCGCTCGAGCTGCAGTTTTTCGCGTACGGCCGCGACTGTGGCGGCGAAATTTTCCAGCACGAACAGAAAACGCGGTGTCGCATCGAGGATCTGGCCCTCGAGTTCGCGCGACGTGTAGAGCGGATTGATGTTCACCGCTATGCCGCCCGCCTGTAGAATACCGAGCAGGATGGCGGGATAGGCCATGACATTGGGCGCCATGATCGCCGCGCGGTCGCCCTTGGCGAAACCATTGTTCTGCAGCCAGGCGGTGACGCGATCCGCCGCCGCGCCAAGTTCGGCATAGGTCATGCGCACGCCAAAACTTACCAGTGCGACGCGGGAGCCATAGAGATCGCGGCTGCGGCGCCAGAGATCGACCAGTGTCGAATTATTTTGCGGCTCGATTTCAGCCGGCACGCCGGGAGGATAATGGGCGATCCACGGCCGCGCAGCTTGAACCTGATCCGAAACGTTCATTCTTTCCTCCCGCCATCGGCCTTTTGGCCTGTTATTGGTTCACATATAAACTTTGATATCAATCCTTGGCAAGTTCATCCTGCTTGACGGCGCCGCCGACCACGGCGAAAGCTTGGCTTGTCCGTAACGATCCAGGCGGGCGTTGGTTCAAAGCGTCTCGTCCGACGAGGAGTCCCCATGTATTATTATACCGCGCTGGTCACTTTGGCCTCGGTGTTTTTCTATTCCTGGCTTGGGTTGAGCGTCGCAAAGGCGCGCGGCCAATACAGGATCGCTGCGCCGGCGACAACCGGCGATCCGGCGTTCGAGTGTATTTATCGCATCCAGATGAATACCTTGGAATGGATGGCGATCTATCTGCCCTGTCTCTGGCTGTTCGCGTATTTCGTCTCCGACGCCGGCGCCGCCGCCATCGGCTTGGTGTGGATCGTCGGGCGCTACCTTTACAAGCGCGGCTATGAGGAGGCGCCGCAAAAGCGTAGCTTGGGCTTTACGGTTCAAGGCTTGGCTGTGGTAGTGCTGTTTCTTGGAGTCCTGATCAATATTCTGGCGCGTCTGGCTCTGGGCGACTGAATTCAAACGAATTGACTCCAGGCGGCTGGAGGGCTAAAAGCGCCCACTCTCGTTAGAGACGAATTTCTGCGAAAGCTGACCCGCGCCGAATGCGGGAGGCCAACGCCCGGCAGCGCGATGCGCCCCCGGGCGCGTTTTGCTTTGCAGGATCGCTTTGCGAGAGGCCGCGTTTCACTGGCGGCTTCGGAAACCTGCCCGTACCCGAAAGGGGCGGCCTAGGAGCGAACGCGACGCCGAGCTGATGCGAGGAACTCGCAGACCACGACTTCGTGGTCTGCGAAAACAAAGAAGGATTTTTTCATGTTCGAGGGCCTTTCCGAAAAGCTCTCCGGCATATTCGACGGCCTGACGCGTCGCGGCGCCCTCAGCGAGGAGGACGTCAACGCCGCCATGCGCGAAGTGCGCCGCGCCCTGCTCGAAGCGGACGTCGCCCTCGACGTGGTGCGCTCCTTCGTCGACAAGGCGCGCGCCCGCGCCGTCGGCGCAGAAGTGGTGAAGTCGATCAAGCCCGGCCAGATGGTCGTGAAGATCGTCAATGACGTGCTGATCGAGACCCTCGGCTCCGACGCCGAGCCGATCGACCTCAACGCCGCCTCGCCGGTGGCGATCATGATGGTCGGCCTGCAGGGCGCGGGCAAGACCACGACCTCGGCGAAAATAGCCAAGCGCCTGAAGGATCGTTTCAACAAGCGGGTGCTGATGGCCTCGCTCGACGTGAAGCGTCCGGCGGCGCAGGAACAGCTTGCGGTGCTCGGCCGCCAGGTCGGCGTCGACACTTTGCCGATCGTCGCCGGGCAGACCCCGGTGCAGATCTCCCGCCGCGCCGAAGAGGCTGCGCGTCTGCAAGGCTATGACGTCGTGCTGTTCGATACCGCGGGCCGCACCCATATCGACGAGCCGCTGATGTTGGAGATGGCCGAGATCAAGGCCGCCGCCAAGCCGCATGAAATCCTGCTCGTCGCCGACGCCCTGACCGGTCAGGACGCGGTCAACCTGGCCAAGAATTTCGACGACCGCGTTGGCATCACCGGCATCGTCCTCACCCGCGTCGACGGCGACGGTCGCGGCGGCGCCGCCCTGTCGATGCGCGCTGTGACGGGAAAGCCGATCAAATTGATCGGCACCGGCGAAAAAATGGACGCGCTAGACGATTTCCACCCCCAGCGTATCGCCAACCGCATTCTCGGCATGGGCGACATTGTCGCCCTGGTCGAAAAGGCGGCAGAAACCATCGACGCCGAAAAGGCCATGCGCATCGCCGACAAGATGCGCAAGGGCAAGTTCGACCTTCAGGACATGGCCGATCAGCTGGCGCAGGTCGAAACCATGGGCGGCCTCGGCGGCATCATGGGCCTGCTGCCCGGCATGGGCAAGATCAAGGAACAGATGGCCGCCGCCAAGATCGACAACAACATGATCAAGCGCCAGCGCGCGATCATCTTGTCGATGACGCCGGCCGAGCGGCGCAACCCGGACATTCTCAAGGCGTCGCGCAAAAAGCGCATCGCCTCGGGTTCGGGGACCAAGGTGGAAGAGGTCAACCGGCTGCTCAAGCAGCACCGCACCACCGCCGACATGATGAAGGCGATGGGCGGCGCCAAACGCGGCCCCATGGCGCAAATGGCCCAGGCCTTTGGTCTTGGCGGCGGCATGCCGCAGCCTTCGCCGGAGGAAATCGCCGAATTGCAGAAGAAATTCGGCGGTGGCGCCGGAATGGGCCTGGGGATTCCGCAAAATCCGCCGGCGGGCGCCTTTCCGGTCAAGAAACCCGAACTTCCTGGCCTGCCCGGGCTCGGGTCCGGCAAGGCGGGCGGATTGCCCGGCTTCCCAGGCGGTCTGCCGGGGGGCTTGCCAGGTCTTGGCGGCGGACTGTCGGGGCTGAATCCATTCGGCAAGAAGAAATGAGTTTTTCGCTCCGTCGTCGTTGCGGCGGGGTTTGGGACAGCCGGAAGAGGGGCCGGCCGTTTGATCATCGAAACAGTGCCCGCCCCTCGGCGTAAAACTCCCGCAAGGGAAAGCAAAAAGGAAGAGAACATGTCGTTAAAGATTCGCCTGTCGCGCGGCGGCGCCAAGAAGCGCCCGTTCTACCGCGTGGTCGTCGCCGACGCCCGTTCCCCGCGCGATGGCCGCTTCATCGAAAAGCTCGGGACGTTCGATCCGCTCGCCCCGAAGGATTGCGAGACCCGCCTCGTCCTCGACGTGGAAAAGGCCAAGGAATGGCTGACCAAGGGCGCGCAGCCGACCGATCGTGTCGCTCGCCTGCTCGACGGCGTCGGCGCGATGAAGCGCGAGCCGCGCAATAATCCGGAAAAGGCGCTGCCGAAGAAGAAGGCGCAGGAACGCACCGCCGCGGCCGCCGCCGCCGCCGAGAAAGCCGCCGCCGCCGAATAAGCGCCTCGGAACGGAAAAATTGCGCGCCGCCGCTCCTTTGTGACGCGGCGGCGCTTTTCGCTTTTGGGAGACGCCGGTGGACGACGAGGTTCTGGTCGGGGTTTTTGGCGCGCCGCACGGCGTTCGCGGTGAAATGCGGGTGAAGTCTTACATGCAGGAGCCAATGAGCATCGCCTCTTACGGGGCCTTGCACGATTCGGCTGGCCGCGAATTTATCCTCGCCGCCGCCCGCCCGTTGAAAGACGACCTGCTGGTCGTGCGGGTCAAGGGCGTCGCCGATCGCGACGCCGCGCAAAAACTCACCAATGTCCAACTGTACCTTTCGCGCGAAAAACTGCCGCCGCCCGACGATGACGAGTATTATTGCCGCGACCTGATCGGCCTGCGCGCCGAAACCGGCGAAGGCCAATTGCTGGGAACCATCCTCGACGTGCTCAATTACGGCGCCGGCGACATATTGGAAGTGGCGCCGCCGGCCGGCGAAACCCTGCTGTTTCCCTTCACGCGCGCCGTCGTGCCGCGCGTCGACCTGGAGGCGGGAATAGTGATAGTCGAGCCGCCGTTCGTCGTCGACGACGAAAGCCCGTCCGAGCCTGAACAGCCGGAAGCCTGAGCCATGTGGGCGGCGAGCGTTTTCACCCTTTATCCGGAAATGTTTCCCGGACCGCTCGGCGCCTCCATGGCGGGAACGGCGCTGACCAACGGGCTATGGGCGCTAAAGACGCACAACATCCGCGATCACGGCCTCGGCCGCCATCGCGCCGTGGATGATACCCCGGCGGGCGGCGGCCCCGGCATGGTTTTACGCGCAGACGTTCTGGCCGCCAGCCTTGACGCCGCCACGCCACTGGGCGATCCGCGCCCTCGCCTCCTGATGTCGCCGCGCGGAAAACCCTTGACGCAGGAAATGGCGCGCGAATTTGCGAGCGGGCCGGGACTGGTCATCCTGTGCGGCCGTTTCGAGGGCGTGGACGAGCGGGTCATCGAAGGGCGCGGATTGCGCGAAATTTCAATCGGCGACTATATCCTGTCCGGCGGCGAAATCGCCGCCCTGACCCTGCTCGACGCCTGCGTGCGACTGCTGCCCGGGGTGATGGGCAAGCACGAATCCGGCGACGACGAGAGTTTCGAAGGCGGCCTGCTGGAATATCCGCATTACACCCGCCCGCGCGAATGGGAAGGCAGGCCAATCCCCGACATGCTGCTTTCAGGCGATCACGCCAAAATCGCGCGCTGGCGCCGCGAACAGGCGGAAGCGCTGACAAAAGAGCGCCGCCCGGATTTATGGAAGGCGCGCGAGGGCCAATGAGCCATCGGCCCTGAAAACGGTCGATGTGAAAGATGCATTGCCGGCGAAAATGGGCAGGTCGAACCGTTGTTCTTGTTTTGTGTCAGTCCACACGTGAAACATAACGAGAATGTCGCCTATCCGACGAACTGCAGCTCCACCACGCCATTTTCACTTTTTCACCTGCCGGAAATCCGCCCTTTCCGACGCGAGGAGAGGATTCGCTCTCAAAAATGCTCCCCTTCCGCCTCCGGCTTGATCTCATGTTTCAAGATCAGCGGCGTCTGCGAAAGAGCGAAAATCACCGTCAGCGGCATGATGCCAAAGCTTTTGAAGCCGGCCCAGAAATCCCAGCTTTGCGTCAGCCGCACGAATTCGTTGAGACCCGCCAGGACAAAGAAGAACAGGCCCCATCGAAAAGTCAGCTTTCGCCAGCCCTCCTCGTCGAGATGCATGACGCTGTCCAGCGCCACTGGCAGCAGCAGTTTGCCGAAAGCCAGCCCGCCGAGCAGAGTCGCGCCGAAGAGGCAGTTCACGATGGTCGGCTTGAGCTGAATAAAGGTCTTGTCCTGAAACACGAAGGTCAGGCCGCCAAAGAAGAGCACGGCGATCGCCGTAACCACCGGCATGATCGGCAAATGTTTGGTCAGCAGCCATGAGGCCGCCAGAGCGACGACCACGGCGGCCATCAGCACCGCCGTCGCGGTCAGCATGGTGACTTTTTCCGGCGGCAGGTTTTCCGGCAAAAAGCCCCCGACCAGCCAATTGAACAAAGCGGGTTTGGAATTGGCGAGGAAAAACAGGACCAACGGCCCCATTTCCAGCACCAGTTTCAGCAGCGGATTGACTTTTTTGCGTCCGTTGTCCGGAGTCATGAAAAATTCCTGTCAGGCGGTTTCGTCGTCGAAACCGGCGATGGCGCGGGCGAAATCGCGGGCGGTGAAAGGCTCGAGATCGTCGGCCTGTTCGCCGACGCCGATGAAATGGACCGGCAGGCCGAATTTTTCGGCGATGGCGACCAATATGCCGCCGCGCGCGGTGCCGTCGAGCTTGGTCATGACCAGGCCGGTGACGCCGGCGACCTTGCCAAAGATCTCGACCTGGTTCAAGGCGTTCTGGCCGACCGTGGCGTCGAGCACCAGCAGCACCGAATGAGGCGCCTCCGCATCGATCTTTTTCATCACCCGGACGATTTTTTCCAGTTCGGCCATGAGTTCGCTGCGATTTTGCAGCCGGCCCGCCGTATCCATCAGCAAGATGTCGATGTTTTGCTCCTGCGCCGCCTTGATCGCGTCGAAAGCGAGTCCGGCGGCGTCGGCGCCGGGTTCGCGGGCGATCACCGGGACGTTCATGCGGCCGCCCCAGATGCGCAGCTGTTCAACGGCGGCGGCGCGAAAAGTGTCGCCGGCGGCGAGCATCAGACTTTTGCCCTCAGCGGTGAATTTCGCCGTCAGCTTGCCGATGGTGGTGGTCTTCCCAGAGCCATTGACCCCCACGACCAGAATGACAAAGGGCTTTTTGCCGCCATTCACTTCGAGCGGCATGGCCACCGGGGTCAGAACGCGTTCGACTTCCTCAGCCAGAATGGCGCGCACTTCTTCCGGCGCGATCTGCTTGTCATAGCGGCCCTTGCCGACAAGCGCGGCGATCCGCGTCGCGGCGGTGACGCCGAGATCCGCGCGCACCAGCACATCCTCCAAATCCTCCAGCATGTCGGCGGACAATTTGCGCTTGGTGAAGATATCCGCGACGCCCTGACCGATGGAGGAAGACGAGCGGGCAAGCCCCTGCCGCAGGCGCGACCACCAGCTTGGCCTTGCCTCCGGCGGCTCCAGTTGAGGCTCCGGCGCCGGAGGCCCAACCGTCAACTCGACCGGGGGCGGCGCTTCAACGACAGGAGGAGGCGGCTCGACCGGCGCCGGCGCGATTTCCCGCTCCAGCGGCGCCGCTTGAGGCTTGGCCTCCAGCTGGACTTCCGGCTTGGGCTCCCAAAACTCCTCTTCGGCATGGCGAAGCTTGAACAAGCGGGCCATGAATCCGGCTTTTTCCGCCTTGTCTTTCGATTCTGCGTTCATTCGCCAAAAATCCGCTTTTTGTGATCGGGCAAGACGCCCTTCTCATAAGCTCGGGATTTTGCGATAAGCAGCCATGCCGCCTTTCGCCGAAAATCCATTCCGCCCCTCGATAGCCTTTCCCGCATGACGCCGGAAGAGATTTGTGCGCGTCTGCTTTATCGCGACGGTCTGATGCTGGTGCTCGACAAGCCCCCTGGCCTTGCCGTGCATCGCGGACCCAAGGGCGGCGAAAGCTTTGAAGATTCATTCGACCATCTGCGTTTTGGCCTGCCCCGCAGCCCTTCGCTGGCGCATCGGCTGGACAAGGACACCTCCGGATGCCTGGTGCTGGGGCGCCATCGCAAGGCGCTGGAAAAGCTGATGCTGCTTTTCAAGCAGGGCCGCATCGACAAGACCTATTGGGCCGTTGTCGAAGGCGGCCCCACTGAAGACGAAGGACTGATCGACCTTCCGCTGGGCCGGCTCGACGCCACGCGCGGCTGGTGGATGAAAGTCGATTCCAAGGGCCAGCCATCGCAAACGCGCTGGCGAGTGCTTGGCCGGGGGCGCGACGCCAATGGCGCGGAAATAACCTGGCTGGCGCTTGAGCCGCTCACTGGGCGGACGCATCAATTGCGGGTCCATTGCGCGGCTCTGGACTTTCCCATTCACGGCGATCCCATCTATGGCTCGTGCCGCGCGCCGGACGAAACACTGCACCTGCACGCGCGGGCGATCACCATTCCGCTGTCGAAAAACAAGCCGCCGATCGAGGTCGAGGCCTGCGTTCCGCCACACATGCGCACTTTGCTCGCTGCTTGCGGCTGGACCGAACGGCTGGATCACGACGTGATCTCGGCGCGGCGGCAACGCGAGGAAGCGCAGCTGAAAGGCGAAGCCCAGGCCAAAATCGAAAGTTAACCGAGCGATGCGGCGCAGAAGGCGCATTGCCCAAAGCGCAAGCTTGCTGTAGGCATTCGCCCTCAAATTGTGGAGAGCAGCATGGGTTTCAAGGTCGCTGTCGTCGGCGCCACGGGTAACGTGGGCCGCGAAATGCTGGATATTCTTGCCGAACGCCAGTTCCCGGCGGACGAGGTCGTGGCGCTAGCTTCGTCGCGCTCGATCGGCACAGAAGTGTCCTATGGCGACAAAATTCTCAAATGCCGGCACCTCGACACATATGATTTCTCCGATTGCGACATCGCCCTGATGTCGGCCGGCGGCGCCATTTCCAAGGAATGGTCGCCGCGCATCGCCGCGAAAAATTGCGTGGTGATCGATAATTCATCGGCCTGGCGCTATGATTCCGAAGTGCCGCTGATCGTGCCGGAAGTGAACGCCGATGCGCTGAAGGATTTCCGCAGGCGCAACATCATCGCCAATCCGAATTGCTCGACCGCCCAACTCGTCGTGGCGCTGAAGCCGCTTCACGATCATTTCGGAATCAAGCGGGTCGTCGTCTCTACCTATCAATCCGTCTCAGGCGCCGGCAAGGAGGGAATGGACGAGCTTTTCGCCCAGACCCGTGCAGTTTTTGTCTCCGATCAGGTCGAGAGCAAGAAATTCCCCAAGCGCATCGCCTTCAATCTCATCCCACATATCGACGTCTTCATGGAAGACGGCTTTACCAAGGAAGAGTGGAAGATGATGGCCGAGACCAAGAAAATTCTCGACCCCAAGATCAAGCTGACCGCCACTTGCGTACGTGTGCCGGTGTTCATCTCGCACTCGGAAAGCGTCAATATCGAATGCGAAAAGCCAATTACGGCGGAGGAAGCGCGAAAGATTTTGCGCGAGGCGCCTGGCATATTGGTGATCGACCGGCGCGAACCGGGCGGCTACATCACCCCGCACGAAGCGGCGGGCGAGGACGCCACCTATATTTCGCGCATTCGCGAAGACGCCACCGTCGAGAACGGGCTCGCCTTCTGGTGCGTCTCCGACAATCTCCGCAAGGGCGCGGCGCTCAATGCAGTGCAGATCGCGGAGGCGCTGATCAACCGCAAATTGCTGGTTCCGAAGCAAAAAGCGGCCTGAAAGCTTAGACAAACGCCGGGGATTTCCCCGGCGTTTTAATTTCTGCAAAGGCGCCAGCCCCCGCCGCATCCGGCTTGCTAACTCAAAACTAAAAACGCGGCGCCCTTCCCAATGCGTCTTGATGGGCTTCCGGCGCCACCTGCCGGAATACCCCGTCGGATTCGTCCAGGGCCAACAATTCCCCGCCGGCGACACCAAAATAGGCGCCGTGCAAGGTGAGCCAGCCGCGCGCCTCCAAAGTGCCTACATAAGGAAAGGTGCGCAAATTTTGCAGGCTCAGCTTGACTGATTCCAGCGCCAGACGCTCTGACCATTCCCGCAGCGGCTCGGTCGGCGGACCCAGGCTTTCCGCTGCGGGCGCCATTAATTTGATCCAGCCGCCGATGAAATCGCCCGGCGCCAGCGGCCGCATGTAGGGGTCGTTCTGCAATTCCGCATAGGCTTTGACGCCGCCGCAATGGGCGTGGCCCATGACGACGATATGTTTGACTTTCAGAGCCATGACCGCGAATTCGATCGCCGCCGAAGTGCCATGGTAATCGTCGTTGGGCTGATAGGGCGGCACCAGATTGGCGACATTCCGCAGCACGAACATTTCACCGGGTCCGGCGTCGAAGATCAATTCCGGGGAAACCCGCGAATCGCAACAGCCGACCAACAGGATTTGCGGGTTCTGGCCTCTTTCGGCCAGTTCCTCGAATCTTTGGCGTTCACGGCCGAAGCGGCCGCCGAGAAAACTCTCGTAACCTTCGGTGAGCCGTTTCGGAAAATTCGCTTCGCTCATTTCGTCCGCGTTCCCAATGCCTTCCGGGTCGAAGGCTATCGCGTTAAGCCCGCGACCGCATCGGACTGAAAAACTGGCGAAGCGCAGCTTTTCCCGAAACCCGGTTCTCTTTTGCCGCAATGCCGTGCGATGGGCAATCCTCGCCAAAAGGCCTTCTCCAATTTTCAAAATGACAATGGCGTGAATCTGGCGAAGACATTATGGTGCCGCGCGACAAATCCAGAATGGTCAAAAACCGGAGATGACATGAGCAGCCTTCGCCCCCG
This sequence comes from Rhodoblastus sp., assembly GCF_052145335.1. GTDB lineage: Bacteria > Pseudomonadota > Alphaproteobacteria > Rhizobiales > Beijerinckiaceae > Rhodoblastus. Next base: position 34,023 of record NZ_JBKQOU010000344.1, on the reverse strand, counting down.
ACGCAGCGTCCTATATATGCCCGGTTCGAACGCCCGCGCGCTGGAAAAGGCCAAGAGCATCGCCGCCGACGCCCTCATCCTCGACCTGGAAGACGCCGTCGCCCCCGACGCCAAGGAAATGGCGCGCGATCAGGTCGTCGCCGCCGTCAAGGCGGGCGGTTTCGGCCGCCGCGAAGTGGTCATTCGCGTCAATGGCTCCGCCACCCCCTGGGGCACCGCTGACCTGGCCGCCGCCGCCCACGCCGGTCCCGACGCCATTCTCGTGCCAAAAGTCTCTTCGCCGGGCGACATCATGATGACTGCGAAAGCGATCCGAGATGCCGGCGCGCCAGACCATACCCGTCTCTGGGCGATGATGGAGACGCCGGTCGCTATTCTCAACGCCGATTCGATCGTGCGCACGGCGCTCGATCCCGCCTCGCGACTGGCGGTTCTGGTTATGGGAACCAACGACATCGCCAAGGAAACGCGGGCGCGCCTGACCCCTGGCCGACCCTCGATGCTGGCCTATTTGTCGATCTGCGTCGCCGCCGCCCGGGCGCATGACGTGGAAATCGTCGACGGCGTTTACAATGACTTCTCCAACGAAGCCGGTTTCCGCGCCGAATGCGAGCAAGGCCGGGATCTGGGAATGGACGGAAAGACTCTGATCCATCCCAATCAAGTTGCAATCTGCAACGAAGTTTTCGCTCCCGCCGTTGCGGAAATCAGCTTCGCCCGCAAAATCATCGAGGTTTTCGACTTGCCGGAAAACGCCACCAAGGGCGCGCTGCAGATCGACGGCAAAATGGTCGAAAGGCTTCATGCCGATATGGCGCGGCGCACCGTCGCCATCGCCGAGGCGATCGCAACGAACGCTTGAACTTGCCGCTCCGCCAATTGCGGGTTTCCTCGCCACACGCAACAGCTATAATGACGCCGAAGGACAGGGGTATGGCATGAGCGACCAGCAGGGCGGGCAAAGCGAAAAAGGCGCGAAGCCTGAATCTTTGCCCGACGCTCTTTCAGGAAGCACTCGCTCCGCGCCGGTAATACGGGGCGAAGCCATCGAGGTTTCGAGCTCCGCAGATACGGAAGCAGCGAGCGCTGAACTACCGAAAGTTGAACCCTCGAAAGAATCGCCGCCCGAAGAGCCCGACGCGATCGCTGTCGAGACACAGCGAAAGGATTTCAACTGGCGTCCGCTTGTAGCCACTGCGGCCGCTTGCGCTATTGGCGTCGCGGGCTACTACGGCTGGACCGAATGGGCCTCGCCGCCGCCCTCAAAATCCATGCCTGCCGTCGCTATGACGCCCAAAGCCTTGGACACTCGACCGAAAATCGAGGAAAATGTCGAGGCGTCTGTGGAAAAAGCTGCGCCGCCCGCGGTCCTTGCCCCCCCTGTCGAGGCGCCCCCAGCACCGCCGTCTTCCCCTGCAGAGGAGCCGAAAAGAGCTCAAGCCCCCGTTGAACCGGAACCTGTGGCGCCAGCGAAGGGCGACGTCGTCGAGACCAAACCCGCTGAGGCGCCGATCGAACCTGCCGCCGAAAAGGCAGTGACAGAAATGACCGCGCGGTTCGCCTCGACCGAGGCTAAGCTGGAGCAACTGACCAAAAGATTGCAGGCGGTCGAAGGTCGGTTGGCCGAACCGAAAACCGAATCGCGCGCCGAACTTGAGGCGCGCGAGGCCGGCCCCTCCAACACGGGCGATGTTTCAGCGAGGATAGTTGCGGCGCAAAGCATGTTGTCCGCGATACGGCAAGGCGACGATTACGCGCCCATGCTGGCGGCGCTGCAAAACTTCGGCGGCGATTCCAATCGCCTCGCGCGCCTTCGCGCCGGCCTAAGCGCGCCCACCGCGGTCCAACTGGCAAAAGATTTCACCGCTCTGGCGCCAAAAATTATCGCCGCCGCTGCTCCGCCCGCGCCCGAAGCACAAGCCAAGGCGCCGCAAAATTTCGGCGAAGCCATCCTCGCCTTCTTGGAAAGCCACGCCGCGAAACTGGTGCGAATTCGTCCTGCTGGCGCGCCGAACGGCGACGCAACCGCCGCCCGGATCGAGCGGATCGAAAACGATCTTGCGCGCGGAAATCTCGCCGGCGCCTTGACGGAGCGGTCGCAATTTGGCGCGCCGGCCCTCGCCCTCACGGCGGATTGGGCCGCCGCCGCGCAAACGCGTCTCGACGCCGAAATGGCCGCCAAGGCCGAACTGGACGCGGCGCTGCAAGGTTTGAGCAAGAGAAAATCCTAAAAAGGCGTTTTTCCTGGCGCCCCACGGCCGCCGGCCTAAAAAATCAGCGCCGCAAATCCGATCGAGAGCCGCCTATGGTCCGCATTCTGATCTTCCTGTTCGTGATCGCCGTCGCCGCCTTGAGCTTGGGAATCCTGCTCGAACAGCCGGGTTCGCTATCATTGACTTGGTTTGGCTATCACATCGATACATCCCCGGTCGTGGGGTTGAGCGTGGTCGCGCTTTGCGCCATTGCGATCTGGAGCCTTGTGCGCTTCCTGTTCAGCATCCCAGGGTTCGTTTCCCTGACCGCCCGCGCGCGCAAACGCGCACGAGGTCATGAGGCGCTTACACGCGGAATTCTTGCCGCCGGCGTTGGCGACACGCGCAAGGCTCAGCGGGCCAGCCTGGAAGCCAAAAAACTGCTTCCGCATGAGCCGCTGACGCTGCTGCTGGAAGCGCAGGCCGCGCAACTCGCCGGCGACCGGACGAGCGCCGAACGTGTTTTCCACGCCATGACCGAGCGCCCGGACACCAAATTACTCGGGTTGCGCGGCCTGCACGCCGAAAGCCTGCGCCAGGGCGATCACGACACCGCCCATCAGATCGCCCTCGAAGCGCAGAAGCTCACCCCGCTCGCCTGGTCGGGCCAGGCCGTATTCGACCGTTATACGGCGCAAAACGACTGGGAGGCGGCGCGACTTTGTGTTGAACAGAATATTCGCGCCAAAATCGTTGATCCCTTCGCCGCCAACCGGCAGAAAGCTGTGCTCGACACCGCCTTGGCGATCGAATGCGAACTCACCGATCCCGAACGCGCCATTAAACTATTGCGCGCAGCCGTGAAAAAGGCGCCGGATCTTGTTCCCGCCACGGCTTTGCTGGGGCGGCTGTTGTCGCGGAAAGGCGAATTGCGCGCTGGCTCGAAGCTGATCGAAACCGCCTATGCCAAAAGCCCGCATCCCGATCTCGCCCAGGCTTATGTCGATATGCGGCCCGGCGATTCGTCCGGCGACCGGCTCAGTCGCGCGAAAACTCTCGCCAGATGCGCGCCCGATGACCCCGAAAGCGCGATGATGATCGCGCAGGCGGCCCTGGGCGCCCGCGATTTCGTCACAGCGCGCGCCGCCATGACCCCTTTGATCGCGGAAGGCCAGCGGCCCACAGCCCGCATGTGCCTGATCATGGCCGAACTTGAACAGCGAGAGCACGACGCGCAGGGTTTGGTGCGCGAATGGCTGTCGCGCGGCTCACGCGCCCCGCGCGACGCTGTTTGGGTCGCTGACGGCCACTGGTCAAAAAAATGGGCCCCGGTTTCGCCCCTGACCGGCAAGCTTGACGCCTATCGCTGGCTCCAGCCCAAGGAGGTATTGTCCGGCCCGATCGAGGAACCGCCGCCCTCCTACGAGCCGGCAGAGCTCACGGCGCTCGAAGCCACGCAATACCCGCAAGCTGTGCCCGCCGAAGTCGAAATCCTTCCGCCAGCGGCGGACGCGCCGGCCAGAACGGAACCGGCGCCGCAAGCCTCGTCGCGCCCCACCACTCCGCAGCCCGTCATTTTTCCGCTGCCAACGCCGCCGGACGATCCTGGACCCAAGCGCGAACCTGTGGAAGCCCGCCCTTTCTAGGATTTAGCGATTCCTCGCGCGATCGCTCGACAAAAGGCGCAAAATTCTGTATAGGGCCGCCTCCAACTCAAATTCCTGGAATTTGGTTGGAGAATCAAAAATTGCGCTCGGCTCGGGTCCGCGGCGCCAATTCACAACAGCGTTCCGAAACGCTCGCCGCAAGGCGGAACGGAGAAATTATGCCCAGCATTATAGAACAGCTCGACGCCGAGCAGGTCGCCAAACTTTCGGCGAACAAGACCATTCCGGAATTCGCCCCGGGCGACACGGTTATCGTCAATGTCAAGGTGAAGGAAGGCGAGCGCACCCGCGTGCAGGCTTATGAAGGCGTGGTGATCGCTCGCAATGGCGGCGGCCTCAACGAAAGCTTCACCGTGCGCAAGATTTCCTACGGCGAGGGCGTGGAGCGCGTATTCCCGGTCTATGGTCCGCTGATCGATTCTATCAAGGTCGTGCGTCGGGGCAAGGTGCGCCGCGCCAAGCTCTATTATCTGCGCGACCGTCGCGGCAAATCCGCGCGCATCGCCGAACGTTCGGACACCAAGGCCAAGGCCGCCAAAGCGGCGCCGAAAGCCTGAACAGGCCTCATTCGCGCTGATTTCTCGCGAAGGCTGGCCACTGCGCCGGCCTTTTCGCGTTTGAACGCAGAAAATGCGGCCTCCGGCCTTGTCCGGGCGCGGCCGCTCTCTATTCTATGTCGTAAACAACTGTTCTGGCGCAGGAATGCCGCGCCAAAATCGCGACGGGGATGAAGAATTATGGTTGAGACCTCCGGCAAGCCGCGCACCCTCTATGACAAGATTTGGGACGATCACGTCGTCGACATCCAGCCGGACGGTACGGCCCTGCTCTATATCGACCGCCATCTGGTCCATGAAGTGACCAGCCCACAGGCTTTCGAAGGGCTGCGCCTCGCCAATCGCAAGGTTCATTCCCCGCAAAAGACCTTGGCCGTGGTCGATCACAATGTGCCTACCACCGACCGGTCGCTGCCGATCCAGGATCCCGAAAGCAAAGCGCAGATCGAGCAGTTGGCGATCAACGCCCGCGATTTCGGCGTCGAATATTTCGACGAACACGATCGTCGCCAGGGTGTCGTGCACATCATCGGCCCGGAACAAGGTTTCACTCTGCCCGGCGCCACCATCGTCTGCGGCGACAGCCACACATCCACCCACGGCGCTTTCGGCGCCTTGGCGCATGGCATTGGCACGTCGGAAGTCGAGCACGTGCTTGCCACCCAGACTTTGATCCAGTCCAAGGCCAGGAACATGCTGGTCAAGGTCAATGGCAAGCTCGGCGAGGGCGTCAGCGCCAAGGACATCACTCTGGCGATCATCGGCAAGATCGGCACGGCGGGCGGCACCGGCTATGTCATCGAATATGCCGGCGAAGCCATTGAATCGCTGTCGATGGAAGGCCGGATGACGGTCTGCAACATGTCGATCGAAGGCGGAGCGCGGGCCGGCCTGATCGCGCCGGACGAAAAGACCTTCGCTTACCTCAAGGGCCGTCCCAAGGCGCCGGAAGGCGAGGCTTGGGAGCGAGCGATCCATTATTGGTCTCAGCTGAAAAGCGATGCGGGCGCGCATTACGACGCCATTGTCGAACTCGACGCCGGCAATTTGCCGCCACTGCTGACTTGGGGAACGAGCCCCGAAGACGTGGTGGCGATCGACGGAATCGTGCCAAGCGTCGAGGCTGGTCAGAGCGAGGCCTTGCGCGCCAAGATCCAACGCGCGCTGGATTACATGGGTCTCAAAGGCGGCGAAAAGCCGACCGACATCCATATCGACCGCGTCTTCATCGGCTCCTGCACCAACGGCCGCATCGAGGATTTACGCGAAGCCGCTAAAATTGCCGAGGGCCGTAAGGTCTCTGGCCATGTCAACGCCATGGTCGTTCCCGGCTCCGGTCTGGTCAAGGAGCAGGCGGAGGCGGAAGGTCTGGACAAAATTTTCCTCGCCGCCGGTTTCGAATGGCGCGAGCCAGGCTGTTCGATGTGTCTGGCGATGAATCCCGACCGTCTGGCGCCGGGCGAACGCTGCGCTTCGACCTCGAACCGCAATTTCGAGGGCCGCCAGGGTTTCAAAGGCCGCACGCATCTCGTCTCGCCCGCCATGGCGGCGGCGGCGGCGATCGCCGGTCATTTCGTTGATCTGCGCCACTTCCACTGACCAAACGATGGTGACGCTGATGGATGCCGAATCCCTGCGCGCACTGCAAGCGCCGTTGAAGGAAAAATACAAGGCGGACAGCCAATCCGCCGTGGTCACACTCAAGGCGCAGGGCGATCTGTCCGGCGAGGGGCTGGCATGCAAGGTTTCGACCTCGCGAGCGCTGATCGAGGCCGGACTGCATCCGGCGACCGGCGGCAGCGGCATGCAGGCCTGTTCCGGCGACATGCTGCTGGAAGCGTTGGTCGCCTGCGCGGGCGTCACCCTGAAGGCCGTTGCGACGTCGATCGATTTCCGCTTGTCGGGCGGCGCTGTGCGGGCGGAAGGGGATCTCGACTTTCGCGGCACGCTTGGCGTAGCCAAGGACGCCGCCGTCGGCTTCACCGACATCAGGCTCTATTTCGACCTCGACAGCGACGAACCGCAGGAGCGGATCGACGCGCTCACGAAACTGACCGAACGCTATTGCGTAGTTTTCCAGACCCTGGCCAAACCGCCGAAAATCGCCTTGACCGTCAAGACTGGGAAATGATCGCGAGCCACTGACTACAAGGAGCGAGGATGGCAAGCGCAAGACCGCCGGCGCTCGACTGGACAGCGCGAAGGGCGCCGTCGCTGGAAGAATTCGAGATTATGGCCGAGGCGGCTTTTCGCCACCTGCCCAGGAAGTTTCGACGTTACTGCGAAGATCTGGTCATCCGCGTCGAAGATTTTCCCGAAGACGACATATTGCTGGAGTTCGACGCCGAATCAGAATTCGAACTGCTCGGCCTGTTTCGCGGCCGTGATTTGGCGCATAGGGAAAGCGTGGCCACCGGCCAATTGCCTAATATGGTGCATCTTTATCGCCGTCCGATACTCGATGTTTGGGCCGAGGGCGACGATTCGCTCGGCGATCTGGTCAGGCATGTGCTGGTGCACGAAATCGGGCATCATTTTGGCCTTTCCGATGAGGATATGGAGCGCCTCGAGGAGGAGGCGCATTGAGAACGCCGATGTCGCAGCATTCCATTGCCGTCGTCGCCCCCCTTTGCTAAATCCCAAGTCAATTCCCAACCAATCCGCCGAACCGGCGTACTTATCTGGGCCTGAAAAATGGAAAAATTCATCAAATTGACTGGCGTCGCCGCGCCGTTGCCGATCACCAATATCGACACCGACATGATCATTCCCAAACAATATCTGAAGACAATCGCCCGCACCGGCCTGGGCAAGGGACTTTTTTCCGAACTGCGCTACAATGACGACGGCTCGGAAAATCCCGATTTCGTGCTGAACAGGGCCGCCTATCGCAACGCCCGGATTCTGGTGGCGGAAGATAATTTCGGCTGCGGCTCGTCACGCGAACACGCGCCCTGGGCCCTGCTCGATTTCGGCGTGCGCGCGGTTATCTCGACCAGTTTCGCCGACATTTTCTACAATAATTGCTTCAAAAATGGCATTCTGCCGATCAAAGTTTCTAAGGCCGATCTTGCCAAGCTGATGGACGACGCCAATCGCGGCGCAAACGCTACTCTGACTATCGATCTGGAAGCCCAGGAAATTCGCGGTCCCGATGGGGGCGTGGTTAAATTCGACGTCGATCCGCATCGGAAACAATGCCTGCTTGAGGGCCTCGATGATATCGGCCAAACCCTCGTCAAGGCTCCGAAGATCGCCGAGTTCGAGTCCAGGATCGCCAATGAGCGGCCGTGGATCTAGCAGCGGACGCTTTTTCAATTCTTTCGACGCGAGAATCACGGTAGACTCTGGCCATGAAGCCTTGGATTCTCGCTCTCTCTGCTGTTGTCGCCCTTAATCAGGGCGCGCGAGCCGATTTCAACTCCTGCAAGGAGCAAATCAAGGCTCAGGCCGCCGCTAGCGGCATTTCGCCCACGACGCTTTCACGCGCTCTGGACGGGCTCCAGCCCAATGACGCAACGAGCTTTCTGGGCGTCCAGCCCGAATTTTCGACCCCTATCTGGGACTATATTACCGGACTGGTCGATGACGAACGGGTACGCGACGGCAAGCAGCGTTTCGCTGAATATAGGCAGGCGGCCCTGGCGGCGCAGCACCGCTTTGGCGTCGACGCCGCCGCGGTCGTGGCGGTGTGGGGCGTTGAATCGGATTTCGGCAAAACTTATGGCGCGCGGCCGGTCATTCAATCGCTGACAACGTTGGCCTGCACTCCCAACCGTCGCTCGGACTATTTTCGGCGCGAGCTGATGGCGGCGCTGAAGATCGTTGATCACGGCGATATCGGACTCGAGGATTTCAAGGGTTCCTGGGCGGGCGCCTTTGGCAACACACAGTTCATGCCATCGACCTTTTTGAGCCTCGCCGTCGATATGGATGGTGACGGCCGCCGCGATGTCGTTGGTTCGGTTCCCGACGCACTCGGCTCGACCGCCAATTTCCTGCACAAGGCTGGCTGGATTACGGGCCTGCCCTGGGGATACGAGGTGAAACTGCCGACCAGCTACCACGGACCGTCGGGTCGTGGGGGCAAGCAGACCCTATCGGTCTGGGCTGGCCGCGGCCTCACCCGAATCAACGGCGAGCCCCTGTCCGGACCGGGCTCTTTCGGCCTGTTGCTGCCTGCGGGGCCTCATGGCCCAGCTTTTCTCGTCTCGCGCAATTTCGACGCCTTCTATTCTTATAACGCCGCCGAGTCTTATGCGCTTGCCATCGGCGTGCTCTCGGACCGGCTGAAGGGCGGGGAGGGCATCGTCACGCCATGGCCGACCGACGATCCTGGCCTTTCGCGATCCGAACGCCGCGAAGTGCAGGTTCTGCTGGAGCAGCGCGGATATGACGTCGGCGGCAAGCATGACGGCGTAATGGGGACAAAAACCCGCGAGGCCGTCGCCGATTACGAACAGAAAAACGGCATGAAACGCGACGGCCGCGCCGGCAAGAAACTGCTCGCCGCGCTGCGGGGCGGAAATTAAAGATTAGTTTATTCGCACGAGCCGATCGGGCAGATCATTGTTTCCGCCATCCGGCGGCGCAACGCGCGCCAGCAGCTCGCCCGTTTGGCCGACAGCAACGACGAAAGCTTCGGTGACGCGGCCCTCCCGCAAGCGCCTGACCAGATCGTCGATCACCGCCCGCCACTCGACCTCGGTGATTTTGCCGTTCAGGCCTTCGTCAGCGACGATCCTGGCATAATGCTCGGCCAGCGACACGAAGATCAGCACGCCGGTGCGATTTCGGGTTCGCGTCATTCCCAGCGTGAAAAACTGCTCGGCGGCGGCGCGGAATGCCTGCCGCCTTTGCTGACCGCGCGGAGTCAGCGCCAAACCGAGCCTTGTCCAGTTCAGAAGGAGCAAGGCGGCGATGAAAACCGCTGCTTGCACCGCGAAGATGTGCTGCGCCGACAACTGCGTGAAGGCGAGCAGGGGCCAGGGCGCGAGCAAAGCCAGAGTTGCCGAGTAGAGCGTTGCATGGGCGCTAGTGTCGCAGGACCGGCGCGCGAGAACGCAGACGATCTGTCCGCTGGTCCGCGTTTCCGCCGCCCGCACCGCCGCGACGATCGCAGCTTCATCCGCATATTCCCGCATCACCATCCCCCCGACGCGCCGCCGCCGCCGGACGAGCCGCCGCCGCCGGAAAAGCCGCCGCCGCCGGAAAAGCCGCCCCCAAACCCGCCGCCGCTGGAAAAACCGCCGCCGCCGTAGGAGCCTGGGCCGGGCAGGAAAATGAACGGGCCGCCGCCGCGGCCGCCCCGGCCGCCGCCGCCGCGGTTGCTCCAGATCAGGAAAATGACCAGAGCGACGATCAGAAAAGGAAGAATCGCATCAAGGACAGCGTCCTGATCGTCCGCACGAACCTGGGGCTTTTTCGTCCATTCATTGGAATCGGTGGTCAAAATGGTGATGACGTCATCGACGCCACGGTTTATGCCGCCCGGAAAATCGCCCGCCTTGAAGCGCGGCGCCATGGCGTTGGCGATCACCACTTTCGACAAGGCGTCGGTCAGCGTGCCCTCGAGGCCGTAGCCGACCTCGATGCGCACCTTTTTTTCCTTGGGCGCGACGACGAGCAGCACGCCATTGTTCTTGGTCTTTTCGCCCAAAGCCCAATGACGGAACAATTCGTTGGAATAAGGCTCGATCTCTTGATCCTGAAGGGAAGAAAGCGTGGCGACAACGAACTGAATGCCGGACTTTTCTTCCAGCGCCGCGAGTTTTTGCTCCAGCGCCTGGCGCGTGTCGGCGGGCAGGAGATTAGCCTGATCGACGACATGTCCCGTGAGGGCCGGAAAAGTCATAGCCTGGGCGAAGGCGGCGCCCGAGACGATGAGAGCCAGAAAAAAACAGAAAAAAGGCAGCCAGCGCCTCAAGGCGCCGGCTGCGAAACGACCGTGGAGCTGGGCTTGAGCCATTGGCGCGCCCGCAAACCTTTCAGAACTTGACGGTCGGCGGCGTCTGTGCGCCTTCGCTGGCGGTAAATGACGCCATGGGCTTCTTGCTGCGGAACACGGTCATCGCCCAGAGCATGGATGGGAAAGTCTGCAGAGTCAGGTTATATTCACGCACCGCGGCGATGTAATCGCGCCGCGCCACGGTGATACGGTTTTCGGTTCCCTCAAGCTGCGATTGCAGGGCAAGAAAATTCTGGTTTGATTTCAGGTCGGGATAGTTTTCGCTGACCGCCAGCAGCCGGCCAAGCGCGCCGGAAAGTTGGGCCTGCGCGTCCTGGAACTGCTTGATTTTATCGGGATCGGTGAGCTGCGATGCGTCAACATGAACCTGGGTCGCCTTGGCCCTGGCCTCGACAACGCCGGTCAGCACGTCTTTTTCCTGTTTGGCGTATCCCTGGACCGTCGCCACAAGATTGGGAATGAGGTCCGCGCGGCGCTGGTAATTGTTCTCAACGTCCGCCCAGCGCGCCTTGGCGGTCTCCTCAGCCGTGGGGATGGTATTGTAGCCGCATGCCGAAAGGCTCAGTCCGAGCAGGGCGACGGCGATGAAATTTCGCAGGCGGTTCGAGAAAGCCATTGCAGCGCATCCTCAGATAAAGGGTTCCGGACGCAGCGCGACATACGCGCTACAATGAAGACTAACCTACGAAAGCTTTGGCCGCTAAGCCAGAGCAAAAACACTATTGCCGGACGGAAAGTAGAATCTTGCCCTGAGCCTGTCGCCTCTTCAACACGTTAAGCGCCTCCGCGATCTCGGCCAAAGGATAGACGGAATGGACATGAGCAGACAGAACTTTTCGGGCGGTCCAATCGAGAATTTGGATCATATTGTCGAGATGCGCCTGCGGCTCGCGCTTGACAAATTCTCCCCAGTAGACGCCGACGATCGCGCAGCCTTTGAGCAAAGTCAGATTGAGCGGAATTTTCGGAATCTCTCCCGATGCAAAGCCGACAACAAGAAAACGCCCCTTCCACGCCATGGCGCGCAGGGCGGCTTCACTGTAAGCGCCGCCGATCGCGTCATAAATGCAATCGACGCCTTTTCCTGCAGTGCGTTTTTTAAGCCCTTCCTTGATATCTTCAACAGAATAATCAAGCCCGTCATGGGCCCCGAAATCCTGCGCGAAGCGCAGTTTTTCGGGCGAGGAGGCGCAAGCGATGACGTGCGCGCCCATTGCCGCGCCAATCTCCACCGCCGCCAGACCGACGCCGCCCGAGGCCCCGAGGACGGCGAGGGTTTCGCCCTTCCGCAAATCCGCCCGCTGGCGCAAGGCATGAAGGGTCGTGCCATAGGTGACGAAAAGGCCGGCGGCCTGATCATCGCTCACATTATCTGGAACAGCAATCAAGTTGGCTGCCGGCAGAACCAGACGAGAGCAAGCGGCGCCATAAGAGCAATAGCCCGCGACCCTTTGGCCGATCACGAAATCCTTTACCCCCGCGCCCAACGCGACGACCCGGCCGCAAAATTCGCCGCCGGGCGAAAAGGGCAGCACTGGTTTGAGCTGGTATTTGTTTTCGATAATTAAAGTGTCGAAAAAATTCAGCGCGACCCTTGCCGGCGCAATGAGAACTTCTCCTGAGCTCGGCGCGGGATCGGGCATTTCACGCAGAACGAGGTTTTCGGGCGGACCGTATTTTTCACAAAGCGCAGCGATCATTGAGTTTTTCCGTTTGAGCAGGCAACCGTCCGTCGTGGCGACTATAGGCTGTAGACGCCCGTGTTGTCAGCGGTCCGATTTTCGCCTGTTTCTCCGCTTAATGGCCCGCGTCGCCGCATTCCAGGCCGCCATTCCAGCATCACGCGGATTAGCGCTATTATCCGGCTGAATTGATTCGTTTCCTGTCCATCCAGCCCACGGTTGCTTCATGAATCTAACTTCTTCTCATCGTCTGCGCACCGTGCTGACCGGCGTCGCGATGGCCCTCGCCCTGACACTCGAGCCCGCGGGCGCCGCCCCGGCCCAGGACAGCGGCGCCAAACCCTCCCAAACCAAAGCAGACAAGAAAAAAGGGCGCGACACCAAGCCCCAGGACTCCAAAGCGGGGAAAGATTCCGGCAAGGCTGCGTCGATCGGAACCTTTGGCGAATGGGGCGCCTATGAAACCCAAGGCAAGTCGAAAACCTGCTACGCCCTCGCCCAGCCGAAAACCCGCGAACCCAGCAAGATAAAGCGCGACGCCGCCTATATTTTCATATCATACCGCCCCGCGGAAAACGTCAAAAACGAAATATCGATCATCATGGGCTTCGCCATGAAGGACGGCGGCGAAGCACAGGCCTCGATTGGCGACGACGAATTTGGTTTGATCGCCAAGGGTTCGAACGCCTGGATTAAGAATCCCGCGGAAGAAAGCCGGTTCATCGACGCAATGAAAAAAGGCTCGAAATTGATCGTGAAAGCCTCTTCGACCAAAGGCAAGATCACGACCGACACCTATCCGCTTGCCGGACTTTCCCAAGCTTTGGACAAGGTGCGCAAGGAATGTCAGTGACGCGGACGCGGCACTAGGCTTTCTCCACCGATACCTGGCTTAAGCCAATCAGAATTTAGGTATGGAAGCGATTACTCAGGCTTCCCCCAAGGTCGCAGGACCAAAGTGTGACACGATCCCGGCTTGTGAGGCTTTGAGCCGATAGGCCATAATGCGCCCCGATCAGACGGCGCGCGCTGCGGCGAAGCAGCGGCGTGGGTTTTTGGCTGGGAGGAAGTAATGTCGGAGAAAATTTATCCCGTTCCGACGGAGTGGGAAAACCGCGCCTTTATCAACAACGCCAAATATAAGGAAATGTATGCGCGCTCCATTTCCGATCCGGAAGGTTTTTGGGCAGAACACGGCAAACGCATCGACTGGATCAAACCTTTTTCCAAGGTCAAGCATACCTCGTTTGATCCACATAACGTCTCGATCAAATGGTTCGAGGACGGCACGACCAACGTCTCGATGAACTGCGTAGACCGGCATCTGGCCACGCGCGGCGATCAGGTCGCGATCATCTGGGAAGGCGACAACCCTTCCGAATCCAAGAACATCACGTACAAGCAGTTGCACGAGGAAGTGTGCCGCTTCGCCAATGTGCTGAAGTCGAAAGGCGTCGGAAAGGGCGACACGGTAACTCTTTATCTGCCAATGATACCTGAAGCGGCTTACGCCATGCTTGCCTGCGCCCGCATCGGCGCTGTCCACTCCATCGTTTTTGGCGGCTTCTCACCCGACTCGGTCGCCGGACGCATCGAGGGCTGCAAATCCAAAGTCATCGTCACCGCTGACGAGGGTCTGCGCGGCGGCCGCAAGGTGCCGTTGAAAGTCAACGCGGATCTCGCCATCGACAAGACCGGCGACATCATCGAGACCCAGATCGTGGTCAAGCGCACCGGCGGCAACGTCGCCTGGAAAGAGGGCCGCGACTGCTGGTGGCATGAAGAAGTGGCTAAAGCCTCGCCCGATTGCCCGCCCACCGAGATGAACGCAGAAGATCCGCTGTTCATCCTTTACACTTCTGGCTCGACCGGCGCTCCCAAGGGCGTCGTGCATTGCACGGGCGGCTACCTCGTCTATGCGTCGATGACCCATCAATATATTTTCGACTACCACGAAGGCGACATTTATTGGTGTACCGCTGACGTGGGTTGGGTGACCGGCCACAGCTATATCGTCTATGGCCCGCTCGCCAATGGCGCGACGACCCTGATGTTTGAAGGCATCCCGAATTATCCGTCGATCTCCCGCTTCTGGGACGTCGTGGACAAGCATCAGGTCAATATTTTCTATACCGCCCCGACCGCGATCCGCTCGCTGATGGGCGCCGGCGAAGATCCGGTGAAGAAGACTTCGCGCAAAAGCCTGCGGCTGCTTGGCTCGGTCGGTGAGCCGATCAATCCGGAAGCCTGGGAATGGTATCACCGCGTGGTCGGCGAAGAGCGTTGCCCGATCGTCGACACCTGGTGGCAGACGGAAACCGGCGGCATTCTCATCTCGCCGCTGCCCGGCGCGACAGCGCTGAAACCCGGTTCTGCGACCACGCCGTTCTTCGGCGTGCAGCCCCAGGTCGTGGACGCGTCCGGCAACGAGATCGAAGGCGCCTGCGAGGGCAATCTCGTCATCGCCGATTCCTGGCCGGGCATGATGCGCACGGTTTACGGCGACCACGAGCGCTTCCAGCAGACTTATTTTTCGACCTATCCCGGGAAATATTTTACCGGTGACGGCTGCCGCCGCGACACCGACGGCTATTATTGGATCACTGGACGCGTTGATGACGTCATCAATGTTTCCGGTCACCGCATGGGCACCGCGGAAGTCGAAAGCGCGCTGGTCGCTCACGCGGCTGTCTCGGAAGCCGCCGTTGTCGGCTATCCGCACGACCTCAAGGGCCAGGGCATTTACGCCTATGTGACGGTGATGGAAGGCATCGAGCCCACCGAGGAACTGCGCAAGGAATTGGTGGCTTGGGTGCGCAAGGAAATCGGCCCCATCGCCTCACCCGACGTGATCCAGTTCTCGCCCGGTCTGCCAAAGACCCGGTCGGGCAAGATCATGCGCCGTATCCTGCGCAAGATCGCCGAAAACGATTTCGGTTCGCTGGGTGACACTTCGACCCTCGCCGATCCGACGGTGGTCGATGACCTGATCCAGAATCGCGGCTAAATCGTCGTCGTATCTTGTGAACTTTGGAAGCCGGGCGAAAAATCGCCCGGCTTTTTTGCTGCGATTCAGTCTGGGTAACGACAATTTTACCAGTCCGGCAAATTTTGGGCAGGCTGCGGGGCCGTTACGCTAGTTTCGAAAGTTCTTGCCGGCAGTTTTGAATGATCGCCGTCCTATGGCGACGTTCCCTGTCGGAGTTAGTTGTCGATGCGTCAGCACAAGAACTTTCACGCCGCCGCGCTGATTGGCGCGTGCCTATTCGGACTGTCCGCGCCCACGGGCCCCGCTCAGGCCAATACCCACGTCGTTACCTTCCGCTCCTCTTATGATGCCGGGACGATCGTCATCAGCATGAGCCAGCGTAAGCTTTATTATATTCTCAATGATGGCACGGCGATCCAATATCCGGTCGCCGTCGCCAAGCCGGGCAAGGAATGGCTGGGTTCCGCGCGGATTCAGGGAAAATATTTTCATCCCGACTGGACCCCTCCCGCCGTCGTCAAGCACGATCATCCGGGATTGCCCAATCTGATCAAAGGGGGCTCGTCGCGCAATCCGATGGGTGTCGCCGCCATGACGTTGGATCGCGACCAGATCGCCATCCATGGCACTTCGCCGACGATGCGCGGTTCGATCGGGACCCGCGCGTCCTACGGCTGCATCCGGATGCTCAACGAAGATGTTTCCGACCTTTTCGGTCGCGTCAGCGTTGGCACGCCGGTCGTCATGCAGCCCTGAGACAAACGATACTTCGCTGTTTAAGCGGGCAGATTTCCTCGGCCTCGATACGATTTGTCCGCCATTCTTCTTCGAAATCTTTATAAAGTCCGGCCCATCCTTCGCGCGAGTTTTTGACGCAAGTTGTCCGGCGTTGCGCCTCGCGTGCGAAAATCCCGCAAAGAGATCGCCGACTTGCTTTTCGATAATTTGCGCCCCTGTTCGTCCGTCACCAGACGGTGATGGCGATAAACGGGCGTCTTTAGACCAAGCAGCGCCTGCAAAAGCCGCTGCAGTCCGGTCGCTGCCTCGAGATCGACGCCGCGCACGACATCCGTCACCCCCTGGATATCGTCGTCGACAATACAGGCGATATGATAGGAGGCAGGCACGTCGCGACGACCGATCAGCGCGTCTCCCCAGAGTACGGGTTCCGCAACGACAACCACGCCATCGTCGCTTTCATGAAATTCCCGATAGTTCAGCTGCGTTTTGGTCTCCGCCAAAGCTTTCGTCATGTCAAGCCGCAAGGAGAACCGCGCGCCGCGGGTAATTCGCGAGACTCGCTCCGCCGGCGACAGATCGCGACAGGTTCCGGGATAAAGCGCAGTGCCGTCGGGATCCCGCGGCCATTCGGTTCGTTGACCCCAGGCTTGAACAATCTCCGCTCGGGAGCAGAAACAGGGATAGGCTAAGCCGCGTCGCGACAATTCGTCCAGCGCCGCGCGATAATCGGACATATGCGCCGACTGGCGGCGCGGGGGATCCTCCCAGACCAGGCCAAGCCAGCCCAGATCCTCGAGCAGCGCTGTCTCGAAGTGGCGGCGCGAACGTTCGGGATCGATATCCTCGATGCGCAGCAACAGCCTCCCGCCGCTTTTCTCGGCAAAAAGCTGGTTGAGCAAGGCCGAATAGGCGTGACCGAGATGGAGGTAGCCATTGGGCGATGGCGCGAACCGGCAAACCGGCCGATCCGGCGTTGGCGCGAGGCTGGCGTTTTCCAGCGTCATGCTTCAAAAATCGCTGGCTATGCCCTTGCGCTCCCAGTCGCCGTATCGGATCGGCTCCGGGCCTTTGGGACCGTTGATCTCCGGTGGCAAGGCCGGCTCAAGTGCTGCCTGCCGGCGGCGCGCCTCCGCCTCCGCCAACGCGCGTTTGGCCTGCGGGCTCAAGGCCTTGTCCTTATCCTGAACATCATGTTGGCGATCAAGGCGATCTGATTCCGACATGCCGGAGCCTTTCGGTCATTGCTTTGTCCGAGGCGCTTGCGGCGTCGCCTGGGAATTAGTGCAAAGGACGCGCATGGCAAACCAGGCGCCCCTATGATAAAAATATCCTAGGCGGATTCATAAACGAAACCCGCACGCACGCAACTCCGACCTGATCACGGGGCGAATGACCCAAAACTTCGGCAAGCCTTTCGGCCGCGTCGGCAAGAGCGGCTCGGCAAAGGACAAGACGGCAGCAAGGCCTCATCAGCAGGAACATGCGGCAAGCGAAGCCTTGGCCCATCCTGGCCTTGCCGTGCGAGTCGCGGCCGCCGCGGTCATTTGCGACGTCGTTCAGGGCGGTCATGCGCTGGATGAACGTTTTGCCGCCGAAGCCACTCCGTCGCGAGTAAATGGTCTCGATGAGCGCGATCGTGGTCTAGCGCGCTCGATCGCCACCGTCGCCCTGCGCCGATTGGGCACGATACGTCTGTCATTGAGCCAGTTGGTCGAAAAGGGCCTGCCGCGCAATTGCGGGCCGCTCGAATGGATTCTCATCGCGGCCAGCGCGCAAATCCTGTTTCTCGATACACCCGACCACGCCGCAGTCGATCTAGCTGTCCGAGCAACCCGCCTCGACCCCAAAAGCGCCCCCTTCGCAAATCTGGTCAATGGCGTGTTGCGCAATCTGATACGGCGCCGAGAAGAATTTCTAAACCAGTCCGACCCTCTGGAAGACGACACGCCGCATTGGCTCTCTACACGCTGGCGGCGAATCTACGGCGGGGACCGCGCCCATTGCGTCGCCGGAGCCAATATGGACGAGCCGACGCTCGACCTTACCGTCAAGGCTGATCCATCAGTCTGGGCGGAAAAACTCGGGGGGCGCGTACTGCCGACCGGTTCAGTGCGCCTGCAGACACACGCTCCAATCCGTGAACTGGAGGGCTATGAAGAGGGCGCTTGGTGGGTGCAAGACGCCGCTGCAGCGTTGCCCGCCCGTCTGCTCGAAACGGGCCCCGGCCAGCGCGTCCTCGACCTTTGCGCCGCCCCCGGCGGCAAGACCGCCCAACTTGCTTTGACCGGCGCCCACGTGACCGCGCTCGACCGCTCGGCCGAACGGCTGAAGGTGCTTTCGGCCAATCTTTCGCGGCTGCGCCTGGAAGCCGTCATCGCCGTTGGCGACGCGGCAAGTTTCAAGGCAGAACCTTTCGACGCCATCCTGGTAGATGCGCCCTGTTCCGCGACCGGCACCGCGCGGCGCTGCCCCGATGTCGTGTGGACCAAAAAGCCCGGCGATATCACCGCGCTCGCCGCTATCCAGACCCGAATTCTAGACCGCGCGTTGAGCCTGCTCAAACCGGGGGGGCTTCTTGTCTATTGCACCTGCTCCCTGGAACCTGAAGAAGGCGAGGCGCAAATCGCCGCAATGCTGCGGCGAAACCCCGACATCATCCGCGACAAGATCGACCCCGGCTTATTCGGATTGCCCGACGAGGCGGCAACCCCGGAGGGCGACCTTCGCATTCTTCCCTATTTCCTGCCGCACGAAGACTCCCGCCAGCGCGGACTCGACGGATTTTTCATCGCGCGTCTAAAGCGGGTTAATTAGCTGTTAATTAATAATTCAGCCAATCTCCGACGTAAGGGTCGCCAGTGCGCCAAACAACTCGGCGCAGCGGAGATTGGATCGCCTTTGACGATTTCGAGCGCATCGCCTTTTTTCGAACGTCTGCACATCTTTGGTCTGCTGATCGCGCGCGGCGCCCTTAAATTACGCGCAGAAATAACCGGTTCATTTTCGATTTTCGGCCAGTGGCGGTCACGCCAGCCTGAAAGGCTACTGATCGCTCCGCAAGATGTTCGCACAGGCGACCCCACCATCGCGGCCGAAATTTATGCCGGCTACTACTGTTTTGCAGGAAAAATCGTCAACGCGCATGGCCGCTCGCCTTTCTCGCTCGATCCCCCCTCGCCGGAATGGGCGCGAATCCTGAACGGTTTCGGCTGGTTGCGTCATTTGCGCGCGGCCAACACCGCCCTGGCTCGCGCCAACGCCCGATCCCTAGTAAAGGAATTCATCACGACGTCGGGCAAGACCGGCGCTCACCCGGCCTGGGATCCAGGCGTCGTGGCGCGGCGCACCCTCTCCTGGCTTAGCCAGTCGCCCATGTTACTGGAGGGCGTCAACTATGACGATTACCGGCGCTTCATCCGTGTGCTTTCCCGCGGCTACTGGCTACTACGTCGCCATGTTCACGACGAACTGGCGGCAGAGTTCCAGTTGACCGCCGCCCTCGCCATGACCGCGTTCGCGCTTTGCGTGCAAGGTGGGACGCCTTTGTTGAAAGGCGCGGTTGCTGCCTTGAACGAACAATTGCGCGAGCAGATCCTGCTCGATGGCGGCCCGATCGGCCGCAATCCGCAAACGCTGGTCGATCTCCTCTTCGATCTTTTGCCTTTGCGTCAAGCTTTCGCTGCGCGCGGAATGTCGCCGCCGCCGGAATTGCTTAACGCCATTGACCGGATCACCCCCGCCTTGCGGATGTTCCGTCATCATGATGGAGCCCTTGCGCTGTTCAACGGCATGGGCGTGACCGCGCCTGACCGCATCGCTATTGCGCTGTCTTATGACGACACGCGCGGCAGGCCGATTTTCAATGCCCGTTATGCGGGCTATCAGCGGCTCGAAGCTTCGAACGCACTGGTCATCGTCGATACAGGCGCCCCGCCGCCGCCCCTGTTTTCCCGCGACGCTCATGCGGGCTGTCTCTCCTTCGAGTTTTCGCTAAGTATGGAGAGGATTGTGGTCAACTGCGGCAATCCGGGTCGGCGACGCCCCGATCTTCGCGCCAGTGCTCGCACCACAGCGGCGCATTCGACCGTGACCGTCAACGATGTCTCATCTTGTCTCTTCAGTGCCCGGTCCGGCGTCCAAAGCTGGTTCGCCGACGAAATCCTGTCAGGCCCCAACGCCGTCCCGGTCACCCGGGAAGATAGCGACGAAGGTACGACGGTCCGCGCGTCGCACGACGGCTATCAACGCCGCTTCGGCTTGATTCACGAAAGAACCCTGATGCTTCAAGCCGACGGAGCGCGCTTAAAAGGCCGCGATCGGCTGATCCCCTTTCCCGGCGTTGAAAGGAAGGACGTGAATTACGCCATCCGCTTCCATATCCACCCCTCCGTCACCCTTGTCCCTATCTGGGATGGCCTGGGGGTGTTGCTGCAAACCTCGCGAGGCGCCGTTCTGGCTTACGAGGCCGGTGGTTTGCCAATCGATGTGGAAGAGAGCATTTTTTTCGCGGCGCCCGAGGGCGCCCGCGCCTGCCAACAGATCGTCGTCTATGGGAATGCCGCCGATATCGATGAAATCTCCTGGTCCTTTGCGCTTCAGGCGCCGCAGGTCGCCCCCGAGCAGAGCGAGCACAAGGTTCGTTGAGAGCGGGCGTCATCGACGCATTTCCGTTTGCCTTGAAACATGCTAAGCGCCGCGCGTAGAAACACGCCTTGGCCAGTTCTCCGGCCATCCCCGATCCGCGCTGCCCCTTGGCGAAGGCTAGCTTTTTTCCAGGGCAAAACCAAAAGACTTGAAGAGTAACCCCATGTCCGACATCCGCGCCATCAAACGTGCGCTGCTTTCTGTTTCCGACAAGACGGGACTGATCGATTTCGCCCAAGCTTTGTCCAAGCGCGGCGTCGAGCTCATTTCGACCGGCGGCACGCGCAAGGCCCTCGCCGAGGCCGGGCTGCCAGTCCTCGACGTAACCGACCTGACCGGTTTTCCCGAAATGATGGACGGGAGGGTCAAGACACTGCATCCGAAAGTGCATGGCGGCCTTCTGGCGATCCGCGAAAACCCCGAACATGAGGCGGCGATGCTGGCGCATGGAATCGAGCCGATCGATCTCCTCGTCGTCAATCTTTACCCCTTCGAGGCGACGATCGCGAAAGGCGCGGACTGGGACGAAGCCATCGAAAATATCGATATCGGCGGCCCCGCAATGATACGCGCCGCGGCAAAAAATCATCACGACGTGGCCGTCGTCGTCGATATAGCGGATTATTCGATGATCTTGAGCACGATGGACGCGAAAGCCGGCGCTCTCGACCTTGGGCTGCGCCAAAAACTCGCGCAAAAAGCCTATGCGCGCACCGCCGTTTACGATGCGACCATATCGAATTGGCTCGCCCGGGCTCTTGGCGAGCAGGCCCCGGAATTCCGCGCGGTTGGCGGTCGGCTGGCCGAACCGATGCGCTATGGCGAAAATCCGCATCAGACGGCCGGATTTTACAAGACCGGCGACGAGCGGCCAGGCGTCGCCACCGCGAGGCAAATTCAGGGCAAACAGCTGTCCTATAATAATGTCAACGACACCGACGCCGCGTTCGAACTCGTCGGCGAGTTCGACCCTGCGCGAACGGCCGCCGTGGCGATCGTCAAACACGCCAATCCTTGCGGCGTCGCCGAAGGCGCAACGCTGGTGGAAGCCTATCTGCGCGCGCAGTCCTGCGATCCCATTTCAGCTTTTGGCGGGATTGTCGCCCTGAACCGCAAACTTGACGTAGCCGCGGCAGCTGAAATCGTGAAAATCTTCACCGAGGTCATCATCGCCCCTGACGCCGACGAAGAGGCGATCGCGCTCGTCGCCGCAAAGAAAAATCTTCGCCTCTTGCTGACCGGCGGCTTGCCTGATCCTCGCTCTGCGGGTGTCGGCGTTCGCTCGGTTGCCGGCGGCCTGCTGTTTCAATCGCGCGACAACGCTGTCGTTGACGATATGACCTTGAAAGTCGTCACCCGGCGCGCGCCCACCGAACAGGAGCTGGCCGATCTGAAATTCGCCTTCCGCGTGGCCAAACATGTCAAGTCCAACGCCATCGTCTATGTCAAGGATGGCGCAACGGTGGGTATCGGCGCCGGTCAGATGAGCCGCGTCGATTCGTCGCGGATCGCTGCCTGGAAAGCGGCCGAGGCTGCGAAAGCGGCGGGCGCGGCCGAAAGCTGGGCCAAGGGTTCCGTCGTCGCCTCTGACGCCTTTTTTCCGTTTGCCGACGGTCTGCTCGCCGCCGCCGAGGCGGGCGCCACCGCCATCATCCAGCCGGGCGGCTCCATGCGCGATGACGAAGTGATCAAGGCTGCCGACGAGGCCGGTCTGGCTATGGTCATGACGGGACACCGCCACTTTCGCCACTAATGCCCCGACGATTGGCGACGGATTGGCGCGACCGATCCGTCATGTCTCCGGGGTCGAGTCCCTTTGCTTTCAAAGCATCTGGAGGTAGTCGCTCTGCTCAGCGAGTTGGGCTAGCCGGATCTCCGGTCGAGCGCCGAAATGCTGGATGATTTCGCTTGCGGCCAAGGCGCCAAGGCGCGCGCAGCGATCAAGCGCTTGGCCCTGTGTAAAGCCGGTCAGAAAACCGGCGGCGAAAAGGTCGCCGGCTCCGGTTGTATCGATCAGCTTGTCGATAGGGGCCGCGGGAACCTCATGGGTTTCCTGCCCTTTGACAACGATCGCGCCTTTTTCCGATCTCGTTACCGCCGCCAGAATTTTCTCCTGGCGCAGGGCGACGAGCGCCGCGTCGAAATCCGCGGTTTCATAAAGGGCGTGCAATTCCGATTCATTGGCGAACAGAATATCGACGACGCCTTCGCGGATCAGGCGCAAAAATTCCTGTTGATGGCGATCGACGCAGAATACGTCGGAAAGGGTCAGCGCGACCCGGCGTCCAGCGTCATGGGCGATGCGCGCCGCCTCGATGAAGGCTTTTTTCGCCGCTGGCGGGTCCCACAGGTAGCCTTCGAGATAAAGGATTTTCGACGCCGAGACGTCGTCGGCGTCGATGTCGTCGCAGGTCAAATTCTGGCACGCGCCAAGAAAAGTATTCATAGTCCTTTGCCCATCGGGCGTCACCAGGACGAGACAGCGCGCGGTCGCAGGGCCCGCCGACGCCGGCGGCGTCGAGAAATGGACGCCCGCCGCTTTGATGTCATGGGCAAAGGCATGACCTGCTTCGTCAGCCCGAACCTTGCCGACAAATGCCCCTTTTCCGCCGAAACTGGCCAATCCGGCGATCGTATTGGCCGCAGAGCCCCCGGAAACGATCGTCGTCGCGCCCATCGCATCATAAAGTGATTGCGCCTGCGCTTCGTCGACCAGTTGCATCGCACCCTTGCGGAGCTGAGCCTTGATCAGAAAATCGTCGTCCACCGGCGCGATCACATCGACAATCGCATTGCCGAGGCCAAGAACGTCGAATCGATGCGTAGCCATGGGATCTCCCGAGAATTCTCCGATCCGCCACATGCCCGCACGACATTGTCCAGTCAAGCCTTTCCTCAACCAGGCAAACGTCGGCGCAATCGGACATAAAGCGCGCCCGATCCGCCATGCGGCCGCGCCGCCTCCTCCACGCTAAGAACGATGGAGCGAAGCGACGACGCACGCAGCCATTGCGGCGCGTAGCGACGAAGCACGCCTCTCTCGCCGGCGCCAGCGTCACTCTGCGGATTGCCCTTGCCGGTGACGACCAGCACGATTTTCGCGCCAGATCCGGCAGCCCGCCAAAGGAAGGACTCAAGCGCCTGATGCGCCTGCGCCTGAGTAAGGCCATGCAGATCGATCACGTCGTCGACATCCGCCCTGCCGGAAGACAAACGCCTTTTCAGCCGGCGATCCAGGGGCGCGAGCGGCGTGAGGGCCGGGTTGAGCGGCGATTTGGTCCGCTGTAGCGCCGCTGAAGCGCCCGATTGCTCCAAAGGGTTTTTTTTGGCTGGAACTAATTCGGACATTGGCGGCGGAGAAGGCGACTCGGACTTGGGCAGTGGTTTTTTTACCCGCGGTTTCACATCGGCTGTGGCGTGGCGCCACAAGACCATCTCCTCCTGCGAAGGGAGCCGCATGCGTAAGGTGCGTTTCTTTTCAACGCCGCTTTTCATCGCCGAAATTCCATGGCGTCGTGCTGGCTTTCATTCCTTGGGCAAAAGCAGGAAGAATTGGCCATGATGGCGTGTTTCGCCCGCACGCACTCCGGCGGCGTCGCCCAGGCCGTAAAATATGTCCGCGCGCGCAGGCCCCACGATAGCCGAACCGGTATCTTGCGCAATCATTAGCCGTTGGAAGGATTCAAGCTCGGCGCCGCGCCAGGGCAAACGCGCATCGATATAGAACGGCAGGCCATAGGGCCAGATATGCGAATCGATGGCGATAGAGCGCAGCGGCGACAGCGCGACGCCGCCGCCGCCCAGAGGTTGTTTGCCCGCGTCCTTGTCGATGCTCGCGCTGAAAAAAACGTAGGACCGATTGAGGCGTAGCAATTCATCGCCAGCCTGCCCAGTTCCGAGGCCATTCTGGCGCAGCCAATCGATCAAACGGCGCATAGTCATTTCGGCTGGAGGCGCCACGCCGCGCTGAACCAAAACGCGGGCCAGCGCCGTATAAGGCTGACCATTGCGACCGGCAAAAGCCAAACGGAGAATCCGCCCGTCTGGCAGCCGAACCCGCGCCGAGCCTTGAACCTGCGCGAGGAAGAGATCCGCCTTGTCTTTGAGATAGACCACCTTCCTGACGCCTGGAACCTTGTCCAGCGCTCCGTCCTCGATAGCGCCGCGATCGGGATAGGGCGACAGACTTCCGTCCGATCGCCGTCGCGCGGCGGTCAATTCGGCGAGAACGCCAGTGCGATCCTTCACTGGCAGCGCGGTCAAATCCGGGGGCGGAGCGTAGACCGGCGTTGGAAAATCCGCGCTTTGGGAAAGCGAACCGGAAATTTCCGGCTGGTAATAGCCGGTAAAAAATGCATCAGGCGTTTTTTCGGCGATAATTCTGAACGGTTGAAATTGTCGTTCAAAGAACGCGCGGGGGTTTTTTGCGCTTTCTTCGGACATACCCGCCACGCAGGCTTTTTTGAGGGCGCTCGACCTGAGCGCCGAAACCGTTGCTGGCGAGTGCGGCGGAGTGGCGCAGGATGTCAGAAAAAGTCGCAAAGCTTCGCCGTGCTTGTCGGCTGCAAATCCAGGCAATTCGCCAAAGCTGACAGCTTCAAGTCGGTAAGGCGGCTCGTCCGCTCGGCAGCGCACTACAAAGCTTGCGCAGACGTAGCCGAACATAACGCAGCTTGTGAGAATACGAGCGGTCTTTATGGCAGCTAGGCGCGGGTGCGTGATCATTGAGCGGGAGAAGTTGCAACCAAGGTCCAATTCGGTCCGCTCGCGTCGTTGCGCCGGGCGAAGGTCCAGACGTCGACGATGTTGGACGGCCTTGTTGGGTCGCCTTCGATCACAGCGCCATTCTTGTCGTGTGTGACGGTGATGAATTGTGAATCGAATCGGACGGCGATCAGGCCACTGCCGCGCTCAACCCGCGCCTCGACGATCTTGACCGAGTTGAAACCCACAAAAGTCGTCTCCAAAGTTTCTCCGCTGCGGCTGCGCTCTTCCAATGCGCCCTTGAAGCTGGCGAAAACTTCGTCGCTGGTCAGGGAATGCAGCGCGGCTTCGTCGCCGCGCGAAAATGCTTGCACCACCATTTCATAGGCGGAGGAGGCGCCGTCCAGAAAGGGACGAGGCGCAAAGCCAGGCTGCGCGCGCGCAATATCGTCGAGCCCTGTCCATGCCTGACTTCCGCGCTCGGCGAAATCCGCCCAACGTTCATCATTGGCCCCGGACGGTTGCGGCGGCGCCGCCGGAAACGGAGCTGGGCCATCGTTGCGCTTGTTCTCAAATCCGCTCCGTTCACCCAGGACCGAACGGAGCCTCCACAGGACGAAAAGCGCCAGAAAGGCAAAAATGATCATCGCCGGGTCAAGTTGCATGGCGTCGCCTCGAAATGTCGTTCGGGACCGCTATTGCGCAGGGGAGCCCGTCCGACCATATTGTTCGCGTCGATGGGTAACATCGACGCGCGGCGCCAGCAAGGACGCCTCTTCAGCTGATGGTATCGGATAGGAACCGCTAGATGATCCTTCCGGCTCACTTTATTTTCGGATTTTGCGCCTGGCTGGGATTGGAATTCGCTGCTTTCATCGCCGTAGTTCAAAATATTGGCTTCAGCGGCGCCTTGCTGCTCGGCCTCGCGACGTCGCTCGCCGGATTCGCGTTGATGCGCCAAACCGGTCGGGGAGCTTGGGAACATTTGCGTTCCTCCATTTCCGGCGCGGGGAGCCCGCAGGGCGACATCGTCGACGGCCTGATTCGCGCACTTGCCGCCATTTTACTCATTCTTCCGGGCTTCGTTTCAGACTTGGTCGGTCTTGCCCTCGCCGCTCCATCCGTCCGGCAAATATTGGCGCGTCGGTTCGGAGCCTCTTGGGGCGCCACTGCTTCCGTTCATCGCCGGGGGCGCCCTGAGATTGTCGAACTCGCGCCTGGAGAATGGGTTTCCCATGATCCAGTGCGACGGTGATTTCGGCAAGCCGTTGGACGCGGAAAACCTTTCTCGTTGCTTGTTTTTTGCTGGCGTTTCGTGCTACCGGGCAGCGGGGTTTTGTTCGGGTCGGACATGGCTTCGGCTTGCACTTTCCCCGCAAGTCGAAGCTTTGGGCGTCGCCATATTTGACAAAGCCTAGGTGGTCTTTCAGTCCGCCATCCCAAGAATTCGCAGGAGATTTTGATGACTGATGCCAACGGCGGACAGAACAGCGGCGCGCCGGCGCTGAACTGCCTGGTGCAATATTGCAAGGATCTTTCGTTCGAAAATCCCAATGCGCCGCGCTCGCTCGGCCCCCAGGAAGGAGGCCCGAACATTTCCATCCAGGTTAATGTCAACGCCAAACAGCTTGCGGAAAAAGACTTCGAGGTGGAAGTGCTTCTCGAAGGCTCGGCCGGAGAGGGCGCCAATGTTCTTTTCAAATTCGAGCTGACTTATTCGGGCGTGTTCCGGTTAGTGAACATCCCGGAGGAACAGAGTCACCCGGTGGTGATGATCGAATGCCCACGCTTGCTATTCCCCTTCGCTCGCCAGATCGTCGCGGACGCCGTGCGAAATGGTGGCTTCCCACCGCTTTATCTCGATCCCATCGATTTCGCGGCTCTCTATACGCAGCGCATGCAGCAAGCCCAGGCGACCCAGCCTCAACATCTATCCTGAAGATTTTCAGATCAGCAAAAAAACCCGCCTTGCCGCGGGTTTTTTTTTATTTTAGCTCGGAATGCTCAGGCCACTTTGCGGGCTAAATCGTCCGGGCTGCCAAAATACTCGATGTAGCGCCCTTCGATTTCGTTGATCGGCATGACGACGAACACGTCCGTCACCCCAAATTGACGATCGATCACCGCGCCTTCGCCAAATTTGGCGCCAACGCGCATATAGCCTTTAACGAGAGGCGGCAGAGAGGCCAGGGCGCGCTTGACGTCGACCTCGTTCGCAGCCATCCGGTCCATAGAGGTGAATTTGTTCGGCAACGGCCGCACCCGCCACTGCGCGTCGGCTTTGGCGTGATGAAAGAGAAAACTCAGTTGTGGCGCCAGTTTGACGGGATCGATCCCTTCCAGACTGGCGCAACCGATCATCGCATCGATGCGGTAGTGTTTGACATAAGTCCAGATGCCGCGCCAAAGCATTTCAATGGTTCGCTTGCCGCGATAATCTGCTAGAACGCACGAGCGGCCCAGTTCAAGGAAACGTGACTTCGGGTGCTGGGCGAGCAACGGTCCGATATCGAATTCCTGCGCGCTGTAAAAGCCGAAATTGGCCTGTGCCACTTCCTGTCGCAATAATCGGTACGCGCCAACAACACGGGGTTTGATCTTGCCGAAACGATTTCGCGCGGCATGGTCGATGACCAGCAGATGGTCGCAGACTTTGTCGAAGCGGCAAATATCGCGCCGAACGAGCGCGGTCGCGCCATCCGGCGTGGCGCCGCCTTCCTCAAAAAAAACATGAAAGCGTAATTTCTGCGCCTTGCGGATTTCGGATTTTTTCGTCGCAAGACGGAGTTCGAGCGAACCGGACCGACCCAACGAGGGGCCAAGGCCGGAATGCGAAAATTTGGGCGCCCAGCCGCCGAAAGGCCGTATTCCGTGCGGAATGTTCTGTCGGCTTCTCTTGGGCAGCCAGTGAATTTTCGACGACAGACCCGCAATGACGGCCAATCCGCTCATGCAACACTTCCTCGAATGACGGTAGCCTCGGCATTCATTCTCGCATAACGCCGAATCGTCCTCCAAGCCGGAGGCGTCCCTGTAAAAGGGCGTTTTGCAGAAATAAAGCAATCTCGATACGAAAATATGACAAAGTCATTTGCAGAAATATTTACTTGGCCGCGAATCGATCCTTCGGAATGATGGCGTCGACCATTGCGTCGAGATCCACCGGCTTGGTCAAAAAATGGTTCAGACCCGCGTCGAGCGCCGCCTGTCTATCCTCGTCGAAAGCATTGGCGGTCATGGCGATCATGCGCGTCGGCGACGTTCCTTCCCTCGCCTCGGCGGCACGCACAAGCCGCGCCGCCGCCAAGCCATCTAGCCTCGGCATTCGTATATCCATCAAGACCGCGTCGAACCGGCCGCCTTTGCCTCGGATCGCCTCGCCAGCCAATGTTACGGCCTCGACGCCATCATGAGCGCGCACCATTTCAGCACCCAAGCGGCGCAGATGTCGCTCTACCAAAAGCGCATTCACGTCATTGTCTTCCGCCAGCAGAATTCGGCGCCCCTCAAGGCGGCTCCCGGCCGAGATGATCGGAGAAGCCTCCCCGCCTTGGCGCAAGGCCATAGGTTTCAAATAGAGTCTTGTGTGGAGGGATTCGAGCCGAACCGGCTTAACCAGCCACCCGTCGAAATTATGGACGATGGCTTCGCCAAACGCGCGCCGCTCGAAAGGGGAAAAAAGCGCGAGACTTTTTCCGGCGCCCGCTGCGCGTGCGGCGACTGCGAGACGTTGGGTGGCCGCTTCGCCGAAGGCGCAATCGACTATAACCAGATCTGGGGCTGTTCGACTTAACGCTTTGATTGCTTCGGCCTCGTCCTCTTCGCGCGCGACTTTAGCGCCAAGTTCGACCAGACGCCGACTCAAATAGGGAGCGCCGAACGGCGACGCGGCGATAACGAGCGCGGACTTGCCACGCAGGTCATTTTTAAAATCGCGGATTTGATCGTCAGGCGCGCAGGGCAGGTCGATCGTGAAAGCAAAAATGCACCCGTCCTGCTCCGCCCGTTCCAGCCGCAAGTCGCCGCCCATCAATGCGACGAGGCGACGCGAAATTGTCAGACCAAGGCCCGTGCCCTCATGTTGCCGCGACAGCGACCCGTCGGCCTGTTCGAATTCCTGAAAAATAGACTGTCGTTGTTCGAGCGGAACACCGGGGCCTGTGTCGGAGACCGAAAATAGAAGCCCTGCCGCGGCGCGAAATTCTACGCGCAAGCCAACGCCACCGCTTTGCGTGAATTTGACGGCGTTGCCTGCCAAATTGAGGAGAACCTGGCCCAGGCGAACGGAATCGCCGACCACCATGCGTGGCGCCTCCGGATCGACCCAACTCGCGATCTCAATTCCCTTGCCCTGGGCGCGTGGCGCCAAAAGTTCGGCAACGCCTTCGACCAAAGCCGGCAAATCGAATGGCGCCGATCCTAGTTCGAGCTTGCCGGCCTCGATCTTGGAAAAATCAAGAATTTCGTTGATCAACAACGAGAGCGACGCGCCTGAAGCACGGATAGTTTCGAGATAGTATGATTGCTCGGCGGTCAGAGGTGTCGAGGAAAGAACTTCGGTCATGCCCAAAATGCCGTTCAAAGGCGTGCGAAACTCATGGCTGACCGTCGCAAGAAAACGCGATTTTGCTTCGCTGGCCGCTTCCGCCTTGTCCAGTGCGATCGTCGTCGCGGACTTCAATTTCCGAATTTCGTCAAGCAGACGCTCTTGCTCCGCTTCCGCGTGTTTCTGCTCCCGACGGGCTTTATGAATAAGAAAAGCCGACAAGCCGACTGCGCCAAACATGATGACCGCTAGGAGGAAGCTGACCGTTGTCATCAACGACATGGAAAATACAACGATTGCTTGAAAGATGGACGTAAATCCGAGGCCTCGCCGTATGGCGACTTCATTCCATCCTAATGCCGATCGCTGAACGTTTCGTTGCTTCAGGCTGCCCTGTTATTGCGATCGGAAGCGGGGCGGTAGGATAGAGCTTCAGCCAGATGCGGCCGCAAGACATGTGGCGCGGCCTGCAAATCCGCGATGGTGCGGGCCAGCTTGAGAATGCGGTGAAAGCCCCGCGCAGAAAGGCGCAGCCGGTCCGACGCGTCGCGTACAAGATTACGACCTGCATCGTCCAGTTGAACAACCTGTTCGACCAGAGCGGCAGAAGCAGCGGCATTGCATGAGATATTTGGCTGGCCAAGGCGATGATAACGATCGCGCTGAATCTCCCGCGCCGCAGCGACCCGCGCCGCCACTTCCTCCGATCCTTCCGAGGGCGCGGGCAGGATGAGGTCCGAAGCGCGGATGGCGGCGACTTCAAGATGAAGGTCGATCCGGTCGAGCAACGGACCGGATAGTCGCGTCTGATAAGCCTGCTCGCAACTTTTCGGGTCGCCCCGGCGACAGGAATATCCTGACTCTTGCGCGTGGCCGCAGCGGCAGGGATTCATCGCGGCGATCAATTGGAACCGCGCTGGATAGACACATCGGTGGTTTGCGCGGGCGATAGCGACCTCGCCAGTTTCCAGAGGTTGACGAAGCGCATCAAGCGCCTGCGCCTGAAATTCTGGCAGTTCGTCAAGAAATAAAACGCCGTTATGCGCCAATGAAATTTCGCCGGGCCGTGCGCGCGAGCCTCCTCCCACTAGGGCGGGCATCGAGGCGGAATGATGCGGCGCCCGGAAAGGACGCCGGTCCGTGAGTTCTCCGCCCGCCAAAGCCCCGGCAACGGAATAAATCATTGAGACTTCCAACAATTCCCGCGGCGTCAGCGGTGGCAAAATTGAGGGAAGGCGGGCCGCTAACATGCTCTTTCCGGCGCCGGGCGGCCCGTTGAAAAGCAGATTGTGCCCGCCTGCCGCCGCAATTTCGAGGGCACGCTTGGCGCTTTCCTGGCCCTTGATGTCGCGCAGATCCGTCAGTTCTCGGCTTGCAGCGCGAATGGCTGGCGCGGGACGCGAAAGAACCTGCGTGCCGTGGAAGTGGTTGGCCAGCTGAATCAGTGATCGCGGCGCCAGAATCGGAATATCGCTCGATGCCCAGGCGGCTTCGGGTCCGCATTCGGCGGGACAAATAAGGCCGCGTCCACGCGCATTCGCCGCAACGGCCGCGGGTAGCACGCCCGCCACCGGACTGAGAGTTCCATCCAGCGCCAGTTCGCCAAGCACCGTGAAGCCATCCAGAGCATCGAAAGGTATCGCGCCGATCGCCGCCATCACCCCCAAGGCAATAGGCAAATCGTAATGACTGCCTTCCTTCGGCAGATCTGCCGGCGCAAGATTGACGGTAATGCGTTTGGGGGGAAGAGCCAGGCCGGATGCCACCAGCGCCGAGCGAACCCGCTCGCGTGATTCGGCGACCGCCTTGTCGCCTAAGCCGACAACATTGAATACTACGGTGCCGTTGGAAATCTGCACTTGCACATCGACGGGCCGCGCTTCTACTCCCTCGAAAGCCACCGTCGATACGCGTACGACCATTTTCCCTCTCCCGAGCGTAGGCTTGAGCTTATTGAACGGCGCTAACCTTGGGCAATTATGTACTTTACAAACCACATGGCTTGAGCTAGAGTTATGACATGGAGTTAAGCCCATGTCTGTCCTGTCGAAGCCCTATTTTCACGATGAAGCCGCAGCCTTCGCCCACCTTGAAGGCGTTTTGTGGCCGGAAGGTCCGGTTTGCCCCCATTGTGGCAGCGTGAGCGGCAAGCATTACGATCTGCGCAAAACCCGCCTTGGCCTTCGCAAGTGCTCGGACTGCCGCAAGCAGTTCACCGTCAAGGTCGGAACGGTTTTCGAATCGGCGCATATCCCGCTGAACAAGATGCTTCAGGCTGTGTATCTGATGACTTCCTCCAAGAAGGGCATCAGCGCGCACCAGCTTCACCGCGTTCTGGAGGTCACGTACAAGTCGGCTTGGTTCCTGGCCCATCGCATCCGCGAAGCCATGCGCTCGGGCGATCTGTCCCCTTTAGGCAGCCTTGGCGGCACGGTTGAGGTTGACGAAACCTACATTGGCCGCGTCGAGGGCGTTCCGAAGCAGCGTTCCGGCGGCGCGCACAAGAACATTGTCTTGACGCTGGTGGAGCGCGGCGGTTCGGCTCGCTCTTTCCATGTCGATAGCACGTCCATTGCCGACATTATCCCGGTTGTGAAAGAGAACATCGTCCGCGAAACGGCGATCATGACCGACACCGCCAGCACCTATAAAAACATGAATAAAGAAGGTCACTTCGCCAGCCACGACACCGTGAACCATATCAAAGACGAATATGTCCGCCGCGAAGGTGAAAAGGTCATTACTACCAATACGGTGGAGGGCTTTTTCTCGATCTTCAAGCGCGGCATGAAGGGCGTCTATCAGCACTGCGGAGAAAAGCACCTTCACCGTTATCTGGCTGAGTTCGACTTCCGGTATTCGAACCGGTCTGCGCTCGGTTGCGAAGATGGCGAACGCACCTCCCGCGCGCTGGGTGGAGTGAAAGGCAAGCGTCTTAAATATTGCCAGTCACCTTGTGCACAATAAAAAATCTCCTTGACTCTTGAAAGAATCGACCGATTCGGGTAGAATCAGCTTAATTCGATTGATAAGCCAGTGGCGAATCATGAGAAGGGAGATCGTAAATGCGCGATCGCCGGGGGCTTTAGGCCCCCGTCTTCGTTTATGGGAGCCATTTTAGGCCGTAGCCGTCAATTCTGAAGGTTCTCGGGTCTCGCCTGTATTTTTTATCAATCAGCATCTTGGCAATCTTAGTGCCGAAGTCCTCTGGATGAGGCACCCCTTCTCGTTCAAAGCGCATATGCCGTGCGCTAGGATGCGCAAGTAAGTCAGCGATTTGAAGACCTGCGATATTCGCTGTTTTCGGTTTCATCATAATGTCTTTCGACAGGAGAACGCGACGGATCGATCTCCCATTCATATTTTCTGTGCCGGTTTCGTAAATATTTGCAAATGAGGCTTTAAGCTTTTTATCGGAATTTTTATTCCTTGCTTCAATCATAACGTCACCTTTTAACTTGTTATATTGAAGATAAAGAGCATATCTTTCAATCATGCACCTTAAGCAATAATGATATGGGTCGAAATGCCATATATTATAATTTTCTAAATGTGCTTGCTTGTCAATTTGAATGGTAATAACACGATAGCTAAATTTCTCTAAAGAAGCGAATAACTCATAATTGAATTCATCAAGAACACTATTCTTATGCAAAACAGAAAACGGCCCTTCTTTCCTCATTATCTCCCTTCTATGAAGAACAACGGGAATTTGAGGAGTGTGGCCAAATAATCTATGTTTTAGGCTGTCGATTTCTGGTTGGATAACTTTCTCATGAATATCTGTCCGGGTGAGGACGCCGGTAAGCGAAAGAAATCGAACGTTTGGGTCTTTTGCGGCTCCTTTTAGGTCGCCGTTCCCCACCTCGTCGATATAAAGGCGAAATTTCATGAGAAAAAGCGCTCAGTTTGCGATAGAGTGTTCGGTCATGACGAGATCGCCAAAACGGACAAACATCGACGCGCAACTTGCAACGTTTATTGACGCTGCGCGTCAATTAGGCTGTGACGAATCGGAGACTAGCTTTGATGCGGCCCTAAAGAAAGTGGGTGCGCATAGGCCGGCGAGCGATCCGCCTCCAGCCAAAAAGCCAGAGATGAAAAAACCCGCCAAGTAGGCGGGTTTTGTGCGTTAGGGAGACGAATTGATCGAGTTATTCAATTTTGATCAATTATGGGTTGCTCAGCCACGATCACGCGCCGAATCTATGCAGATACCCATTGTGTATTCCGCTATTGCAACATTCGAGAGCGGCCCATCTTTGATGCTGTCCCAATTCTGGCGCGCAGAATTAACGTCATAACTACGCCTTTTGAAGCTTTCTTTCAACAT
>NZ_JBKQOU010000343.1:0-2831 GCF_052145335.1 Rhodoblastus sp. | reverse complement strand
CGACGCCCCGGATTCATGGCGTGGATGCCGCGACAGGGTCGTTGGGCCAAGGACTTTCGGTGGGGTCGGGCCTTGCGATCGGCGCGCGGATGGATAAGAGCCCGACGCGGGTCTACGTGCTTACGGGCGATGGCGAATTGGCGGAAGGACAGATATGGGAAGCCGCGGCATTCGCCGCGCATTACAATCTCGATAATCTGACAGTGATTGCTGACATCAACCGGCTCGGCCAGAGCGAGCCGACGATGTACCAGCACGACATGGAACGCTACCGGCTGAAATTCGAGTCGGAGGGTTTCGATACGCAAGTGATTGACGGACATGACGTCGCTGCGGTGGTCGCGGCGCTGGATCGCGCCAGGACCGTGAGAGGGCGGCCGCAGGCCATTGTGGCGCGAACGACCAAAGGCCACGGCTTCAGCCTAGTCGCCGACAAACTGAACTGGCACGGCAAGCCGTTCTCGAAGGAACAGCTTGCCGCTGCCATTCAGGAAAAAGGCGGTGGACCGACGGTCCCGCCCGATCCGGGAAAATCGTTCGAGCGAACATCACTGCCGAAACCGCCGGAACTGGCCTCTCCCGCCCCGCCGGACTACGCCAAGGATGCGAAGGTTGCGACGCGCGAAGCCTACGGCCTCGCGCTGAGGCGGCTTGGAGCTGCGAACCCCCATGTGGTCGCCATATCCGGCGACGTAAAAATCTCGACGTTTTCGCAGGTATTCGGCGACGCATACCCCGACCATTTTTGGCACGGATATATCGCCGAGCAGAACATGGTGAGCGTCGCTGTGGGATTGCAGGCGCGCGGCAAGGCGCCCTTTGCCGACACGTTCGCCTGCTTTCTTTCGCGCGCCTATGACAATGTGCGTATGGCGGCCATCAGCCGCGCGAACATCAATCTGTGCGGGTCGCATTGCGGCGTCTCAATAGGCGAGGACGGTCCGTCGCAGATGGCGCTCGAGGATATCGCCATGTTCCGTGCGGTGCATGGCTCGGCTGTTTTCTATCCTAGCGATGCGGTCTCCACCGAGCGTCTGACGGAGGCGATGGCCCGGCGCGCGGGCATCAACTACTTGCGCACGTCGCGGCCGAAAATGCCCATTCTGTATTCGAACGATGAAAAATTCCCGATTCCTGGTTTCAAAGTGCTGCGGAAGAGCGCGGAAGACAAGGCGACCGTGGTCGGTGCCGGCGTGACCCTGCACGAAGCGCTGAAGGCGGCGGATCAACTGAAACCGACGGGAGTTGCGATTCGCGTGATCGATCTCTACTGCGTAAAGCCTCTGGATGGCGAAGCGCTGGCCGCTGAGGTCGGCGCAACGGGCGGGCGGCTGGTGACCGTCGAAGATCATTGGCCGGAGGGTGGATTAGGCGAGGCTGTGATGCATGCCTTGGCTGCTGCGGGAGCGGCGCCGGCAAAATTCAAACTGCTGGCTGTGAACGGCCTGCCGCATTCCGGTAAACAGGATGAGCTTGTTGATGCATTTGGCATTTCTGCACGCCACATTGTTGAGGCTGCAAACGGCCTCTTGTAGGCAGCGCAAGCCAAGGGGCAGGAAGATGAGAGGCGTTGTTACACGAACTTTGGCGCGATTGGATCACGCACTCGTCTGAAGGAGGCCAGCATGCAACTTGGAATGGTCGGTCTGGGCCGAATGGGCGCCAATATGACGCGCAGGCTCATCAAGCAGGGCCACGAGTGCGTGGTCTTCGACATGTCTACGAAAACGGTCGAAGATCTGGTCAAGGAAAAGGCGATCGGCAGCGGTTCGCTGGCTGAGCTTGTCAAGGCGCTCGAAAGACCACGGGCCGTCTGGCTGATGGTCCCGGCGGCTGTCGTCGACACGACCATCGCCGACGTGCTGCCGACGCTCGAGCGGGGGGACACCCTGATCGATGGCGGCAATTCCTACTACATTGACGATATTCGGCGCGGCAAGCAATTGGCCCCAAGGGGCGTCGACTACGTCGATGTCGGCACGAGCGGCGGCGTCTGGGGCCTCGAACGCGGCTATTGCATGATGATCGGCGGACCCGATCAAGCCGTGCAGCGCCTCGACCCGATTTTCAAGGCGCTAGCCCCTGGCGCAGGCGACATTCCGCCGACCCCTGGAAAAGATAAGCGAGGCGGCACATCCGAGCTCGGTTACCTTCATTGCGGGCCAAGCGGCGCCGGCCATTTTGTCAAGATGGTGCACAATGGCATCGAGTACGGAATCATGGCGGCGTACGCCGAGGGACTTGACATTTTACGTGCCGCGAATGTCGGCAAGGAATCGCATGCGATCGACGCCGAGACGACGCCGCTGCGCAATCCCGAGCACTACCAGTACGATCTCAGCCTGCCTGACATCGCCGATGTTTGGCGACGCGGAAGCGTGATTGCTTCATGGCTCCTTGACCTGACCGCGACCGCTCTGCAGGCGGACCCGGCGCTGGCCAAGTTTGCTGGCCGCGTGTCCGATTCCGGCGAAGGCCGCTGGACGATCCAGGCGGCCATCGATGAGGGCACGCCGGCCCCGGTATTGACGACCGCGCTCTACGAACGGTTCAGCTCCCGCGGCGACGCTGATTTCCAGAACAAGCTTTTGTCGGCGATGCGCTACGAGTTTGGCGGCCACCTGGAAAAGCCAGTCAGCAAATAGTCCGACGACCAGGTCGGCGAACAATTTCCACGTTAGCCTGAGCCAATTCTTTATGAAGCTCGTGGTAGCGCCGTTCACTTTCGCTCGCGGCTGCGTCCGCACGCTCGCGGTCGGTTAGATCGACGCCGGCTCGTTCATCAAACGTTGCTCCTCCAACCAGCACCGGCACGCGACTGCCGTCTTTCC
>NZ_JBKQOU010000342.1:0-3734 GCF_052145335.1 Rhodoblastus sp. | reverse complement strand
TTTGTGACTTTTCGCTGGATCACGCAGGGCCGCAGCTTTCGCTCCGAGCCGTTGTTGGTGGCCTCGACCTCGCCAGGATAGTCGCAAAAGATCAGAAGCTGCTCTTGCGCCCGACCGATTTTGGCCTGCAACTGGCGTGCGAGGTCGCATCCTGTCGCCGCGGCAAGAAGGGCCGCGAGTTGCTTTTCAAGCTCGCGCTTTTTGCTGGCGATCGTCGAGGCTTTGAAACTGGCGATCTCTCTGGCCAGATCGAAGGCTTTGCCAAACCACAGCTTGAACCGCAGGGGCAGATCGTCCGATCCATGCTCCAGCGCAAAGGCCGTGTCGCGCGCCAGATGCGCCAAACAGGTTCGCGCCGAGGCGATAGCGAATGCCGCGGCCGGGCATAATGGACCGCTCGGCGTCTCCATCGAGGAAAAGCGGCAGGCGCCGCCCCGCCTGTTCGATCTCCCGTCGTTGCAGAAGACCTGCGGCCAGCGATGGGGGTGGACCGCCGACAAGACGCTGTCCGTGGCGCAGGAGCTGTATGACGGCGAAGGCAAGAAACTGATCACCTATCCGCGCGCGGAAGCCCGTTACCTGACTGAAAATCAGATCGCCGACGCGCCGGCGATCGTCGCCGCGCTGACGCGCCTGCGTGGCTTCGCCCATCTCGAAATCGCCCCGCCGGTGATCCGCCGAGGCAGGTCCGGCCATTTCTGCGACAAGGCTCTGGAGGGCGTTTCGCATCATGCCGTCGTGCCTAACGTCAACGTCCTTGACGACTTGGAAACCCGCTTGGCGCGCCTGAACGAGGATGAAAAGCGGCAGTTCGCGCTGATCTGCCGCTCCTATCTGGCCGCCGTGATGCCCGATTACGAATATAGGCAGACCGTCGTCACCGCGTCGGTTTCGGTTCCGGGCGTCGCCGCGGCGGAGTTCCGCGCCGTTGGGCGCATTCCGTTGCGGCTCGGCTGGAAGGCGGTTTATCAGGCGGTCGATCCGGACGCCGAGGCGGAGGCCGAGCAAACGCTGCCATCGCTCAACGATGGCGACAATGCGATGCTGTCCGACGCGCGGGTCGAGGCTAAGAGAACCCAGCCGCCACCCCGCTATAACGAGGGCACGCTGGTGGACGCCATGCAGAACGCTTGGCGCTTCGTTGAAGATCCCGCCCTGCGCGAACGATTGAAGGAAGCCAAGGGCATCGGCACGCCTGCGACCCGGGCCGAAATCATCAAGGGCCTGAAGCGGCAGAATTTGTTGGCCGCGGACGGCAAGCTGGTGCTCCCGACCCCGGCGGGACTGCAACTGTTTGAGCTTTTGCGCGGCGCGGCGCCGGCGCTCGTCGACCCCGGGACAACGGCTCTATGGGAGATGCGTCTCGACGAGGTTGTCACCGGGAAGGCCGACTTTCGCGCGGTGATCGACGGCATTGCCGCCGCCGCACATGATCTGATCGACGCATTGCTCAGACGATCGAGCGGAACAGTCGATCTGACGACCTCCGCGCCGGCGCGTCGATCAGGGCGGCGACGCATTTCCGGGCAGGCAGGCAACCGCGCCAAACCGGAAGACTCTAAGCCCGCTCGCACCCGTCGCGGAAAGAAGACGGCGCAGTCGTCGACAAGGAAACCTGCCGCGCCAGCCGCCGGCGCCTATGATGAGGGGTCCGCTCGTTCGCAGGCGCCGACAGCCAAGATGGTCGCCTACGCGCAAAGCTTGGCGCGCGGCAAGAAATTGACTTTGCCCGAACGCTATCAACAGGATTTCGATGCGTGTCGCCGGTTTCTTGACGAACATGCGTGGTAGGGGCTTGTGGCGCGAAAGCGATGGGAGTTCGACTGGTTCCGAAAGGAAATTTCTGCTACGAAAAGTTGGATGTGGCGGCAAGATTTTGATCACGAGTCGCTCGTTCCAACATTCTCCGAGCTGCAGTCCCGATGCCGCCACTTTTTCAACTCCTGCCGCGTTTGATCAGGTAGGGACCGCGACTTGCGCGTTGCGTCGTCCATGAGAACCAAGACGGTTTGCGCTGTCGCGGCACAATTGTCGCCGACGAACAGGGCCTGGCTAAAAGTCACGGAACTGTTGCCTATGCGAGAAACCGTCGTCCCAATCCGAACTTCGCTCGGCCAAAAGATTTCCGCCCGAAAATTTAACACAAGGTTGGCAAGCACAAACGAAGTTCCCTCGGGCGTCAGAGCCCGCTCTTCCGGATTGTATAGAAGGGAGACCCTCCCCGCTTCAAGAAACGTGACGAAGATGGCGTTATTGACGTGTCCCTGGCGGCCCGTGTCGTTGTAGCGAACAGATTCCTCCGTCCAGTGCGCGTGGTAGGAGATCTTGGCGATGTCTTGGCTGTCGGTTTCCTTGGGCACGGCGGTTCCTCCTTCGATTTAAAACGTGAAGCGTCATGCCGGCCTGTCAGAAAGGCCTTCCGAAGCCTGTGAATCGGCATGATTCGATTACCCTACGCGATTTAAGCCGTTGTGATTGCAATGCGCATCAGAATTCACCCCCCATGCGCAGCCGGCCCCGCGCATGGGAGGTTTGGGTTTACCGACGGTTCTTCTTCAACCGCCGCGCCTCGTCTATCCTCTCGCCTACCTTTTCAGCAACGCACGACAGCCGTCTGGCCCGGTTATCCAACGATTTTTGGTGTACGGCGCCTTCTAACCCTTGCGTTTGCGGCGATTCGGCCTCAACACCTTCGAACACTCGGAGCCGCCGATTCGATGCCATGGCGTATTTTTAAAGCGAGTAGGGAAGCATCATCGGCTGGAGCCCATTGTTAAGAAGGGAAAGGCCATGAACAAGTCGGAATTGGTGGAGTTTGTCGCGGACAAAACCGACGACACGAAGGCGGCAGCGGCAGTGATGGTCGACGCCATAATCCAAGAAATCGAGAACGCACTCAAAAAGGGCGAAGAAGTGCGCCTTGTGGGATTTGGTACTTTCTCGGTCAAGGAGCGTGCGGCCGGCAAGGGACGCAATCCGGCGACTGGCGAGGAAATCCCGATCCCAGCGTCGAAGAACGCCCGCTTCAAGTCGGGCCAAGGGCTGAAGGATGCGCTGAACCCAAAGAAGAGCAAGTAAACTTAACAATACGTCGGCAGCCCGTCGTTGCGTGGCGTTCATTTGGGCAATACAATCAGCCGCCGGAGGGCTCGCGCCGCCAGCGGCTTTTTTTGCGGCCCGGCCACCCTCGCCGCACCCCAGCGGGGGCGGCGTGTGGGCTGAAAGGGAGGGGCCAGAATAAGCGGTTGGCTGAGCAGGGCAGGGGACTAGAAGCGAATCTGCGGTCGTGTATTGTCTCCAAGGAAACAAAAATGACGGCACGCAGCACCATCGTCGTTCACACCACATTGTCCGGACACATGATCCGCGTCGACGCCGCCCGGAGCGGAGCCAACGGCGTGCAGGTCATGACCATGGGGCAGTTGGCCAGCCGTCTCGCAGGCGGGTTCCTGCAGCCGATCGATGCGGAGACGCTCCAGGAGGCGGTTCAAGCGGCCCTGGCGGGCTCGAGCCTGGGCGAGTTCGACGTCATCAAGGATCTTCCCGGCATGGTGCGGGCCGCCGTCAGCACGCTCGACAAAGTCTGGCGCGCGGACATCGACCTCTCGGCGGCGACCAATCCTCGGTTGATGGCGTTGCGCACTCTCGAAACCGAGACGCTTCGTCGGCTGCCGCCTTCGATGAAGCGCCCCAAGGGGTTGGTCGAACTCGCTTGCAGCCGCATTCGTCACGCC
>NZ_JBKQOU010000341.1:0-3746 GCF_052145335.1 Rhodoblastus sp. | reverse complement strand
ATAACCCGTCGCTCATACCACCGGCTCGCAAGAAGTCACGCCATTCGACTAGACTTCCTTCGACCGGAACAGCGACATTCAATTTTCCACCCGGCGCAAGAAGTTGCCGCCATTTCGCAACGGCGGCAGTTGGTTCCGGCAGCCAGTGCAGCATCATGCTTGACAGGATCAAATCAAAGGTACCGATCGTGTCGAGATTTGCAGCGTCGGCGCAAAGCGTAGTCAGGCCCGGAAACTTGTCTCGAAATGTCTTAAGCATTCCCGGCGCCGCGTCGAGACCCGTGATCTTGGCTTCCGGCCATATTTGCCGGGCGACGTCGGTAACATGTCCTGCTCCGCAGCCGAGATCAAGTATCGTCTTCGGCGGGCGAACCAGCTCACGCGAAGCCCGCAAAACCAATTCTCGTGCAACTTTCCGCTGGACATCCGACGCTGTGTCATAGGTTCTCGCCGCAGCGTCGAAAGAGCGGATGACAGAAGCGTTGGATTTTACAGAACGGATGTTATTCATTTCACGACGTCGGCACTCTTATTCGCGGTGAACGGTTCTTCGATTGATGCGCAAAATTTGGCGGCCTTCGGGGAGCCCCAAATGACGGCCTCAAAGAACGATGCCATCTGAAGAAATTTTAGCTCCCGAACTTAAATGGTAGGGTGTCTCGTTAAGCTCTCTATTTGGAACCCATGCTTTCAGGCCAGCCCAACCGAGGCCGAGGCGCGTGAAATCTCTTCCAGTGCGATGATGTGGGCGAGATAGCCCATATTCGCGCCGCCATATTCTTCCGGCGCGGTCATGCCCAACAGCCCGAGATCGCCGAATTTCTTCCACAGTTCCGCGGGGAATTCGTTGTCACGATCGATCTGGGCGGCGCGGGGCGCAATCTCCGCCTTGGCAAAGGCGCGCACACTGTCGCGCAACATTGTCAGATCATCGCCGCAATCGAAATCGAGGCTCGGAATTGTCATAGGCTCCTCCCCCTATCCTGATTTTTATTCAGGGAATCATATCTTGGGCCTTGAAGCCATTGGCGCCAAAATAGTTGCAATTTTCGCCAATGAGGGAGATGTTCTCTCCCACCATGCTCGCAATCGCATCCTCG
Source organism: Rhodoblastus sp. (assembly GCF_052145335.1). GTDB lineage: Bacteria > Pseudomonadota > Alphaproteobacteria > Rhizobiales > Beijerinckiaceae > Rhodoblastus. The sequence goes on along the minus strand of NZ_JBKQOU010000341.1, from coordinate 2,646 downwards.
CCTGTTTCCCGGAAATCCGGACGGGCCCTTGTCCCGACCGCTTTTGTGCGCGCCATTCTGCTCGCCTACCGCAAATATGGCGTCGATCCGGGGGAAGCCCTCGAAATGGCGCATATATCGCCAGATGCGGTGTACGAACCGGATGGCCGCGTCACCGCCGCCCAATTCGAGGCTCTATCCTGGTTCGCAATGCGCGAATTGGATGACGAGGCGCTGGGATGGTTTTCCCGCAAGCTTCGCTGGGGCGCCTACGGGATGTTGTGTCGCGCATCGCTGACCTCGGCAACGCTTGAAATCGCTTTGAAGCGCTGGCGACGGCATCATCACATCCTCGTCGACGAGGTCTTGCTGGACCTGACCGTGGCGGACGGCGTCGCTTGCTTTTCGATCAATGAGCGCAGCGATCTCGGCGATTACCGTGAATTCTGCATCGTGACCCTGCTTCGCTATGTGCTCGGCTTCGCCTGCTGGGCCATCGACATGAAAATCAGCTTGAGCAGTGCTGATTTTCCCTTTGCCGCGCCGCGGCACAGCGCCATCTACCCGTCGATTTTTGCAAAAAACCTGAATTTTTGCGCTCCGCGCGCCAGTATTTCCTTTGACGCGCGTTATTTGTCCATGCCGCTGCAACGCGATGAAAACGCCCTCAACAAAATGTTGAAGCGCGCTTTGCCATTGACTGTGCTGCCCTATCGCCGGGACGAGCATCTGTCAGGGCGCGTGGAGCAGGTTCTGCGTATGCCGGGCGGCCATTTTCCGGTGGCGGAGGATTTGGCCGAGGCGTTGAATCTCTCGACGCGCAGTCTGCATCGACAATTGCAAAAAGAAGGCGCCTCTCTCCGGCAACTCAAGGAATCGGCGCGAATCGAACGCGCGAAACACTTGCTGACGCGCACAACCCAATCCATCAAGCGTGTCGCTTTCGCTCTTGGCTTTGGCAATGAAAAGAGCTTTTCCCGCGCCTTTCATCAATGGACGGGGGAAACGCCAAGCGGCTTTCGCAAGCAGGCGAAGTCGCCGCGTCCGCAATCGCCCCCGACATTTGGGCCCGGCGAGTGAAGCCTTCGTCCTAATCGAAACGCGGCGGCCTTTTTTCGATAAAGGCGGCGACAGCCTCCTCATGCTGCGGCGTCTTGTGAGCCAGCGCCTGAAACGCCGCCGAAAGCTCGAGCAGGCTGTCGAGCCGCATATGCTGGCCTTCGCGCATCAGCTTTTTCGTCAGGCGCAAGGTCGGGCCGGGATTGACCGCGATGCGCCGGGCCAACGCATAGGCGGCCTCGCTCAAGTTTTCAGGTTCGGTCACGGCGCTGACGAGGCCACAGCGCAAAGCTTCATCGGCGTCGATCGCCTCGCCGGTAAAGGCCATTTCGGCGGCTTTCGACAGACCGACCACGCGCGGCAGCAGCCAGGCCCCGCCGTCGCCGGGAATGATGCCGACCTTGACGAAACTTTCGGCGAATTTCGCGGTCTTCGAGGCGATCCGGATATCGCACATGCAGGCGAGATCGCAGCCCGCTCCGATCGCCGGTCCGTTGACGGCGGCGATGGTCGGAACTTCGAGATTATAGAGGGCGAGCGGCAGGCGCTGGATGCCGCCCCTGTATTCGTCACGGATGTCGATGGCTGGGATGTCCTGCCCGGAGAAGCGGCGCATGTCCTTGACATTGCCGCCGGTCGAAAAGGCGCTGCCGGCGCCGGTCAGCACCACGACCTTGACGCTGGCGTCCGCGGAGATTCGAACGCAAGCCCGAATGAATTCCTCGACCGCCGTATTGCCTGTCAGCGGATTGCGGGAAGCGGGTTGATTCATGGTCAGCGTCACAATTGCGCCGACCTGCTCGTAAACCAGGAAATTATTCATGAAAACTCGCCTTTTGTAGTATTGATAGAAGACAATAGCTTAGAAACAGCCTTATGGCAAAAACAACTCGCCACCATATCCGGCGCTAAGCGGAATACGTAGTTTATTTGCGCCAGACGTTGTTATAATTTCAGGTGTTACGGTTACAATATTCTGCGCCTTGGCAGCCTCAATTGCCTCTGCAGCAAGTCTATGCTTCGCCAAAAGCGAGAGGTTAAGCCGTGTCGGAAGCATGATCGTATAGCGCCCCTCTTCCCCAGCCTCCAAGGCTTGCGCCGGAGTGATCCAAGTCGAATCCACGTTTTCCAACCCATCATGCAACGCCGACTGTTCGTTTGGAATAATAGCAATGAAGAAGTGGGTGTCGTAGCGCCTGGGCATTTTTTTCGGTGTGATCCAATGCGCAAAGGGGACCAACAAATCAATTGCGAGCGTTATGCATTCGGCGGCAAGCGCTTTGGCAAACCCGAACTCATGAACCTTTGACGCCAGAATTCTTGCCCCTGCGTCTTGGACCAGAACGCCATCACGCGAACGGGCCAGAAATACGCCACATTCTTCAAAAGTCTCGCGTAATGCCGCGACGCGGAAAGTGCGGGATGATATGCTTAGCCTTGGTGTCATTGCGCTGAGCAATTCATTTCCTGCGATCGCATCGTCGCAAGGCTCCAACGTGCCCCTGGAAAAGCCAATGCTTCTGACGCGAAGCCAATATTTTTGTTTCGCACCATCATGAAAACTTCGAGGCTTTTCATTCCATCGCGCACGAGCATTACTGTCGACGC
>NZ_JBKQOU010000340.1:0-3880 GCF_052145335.1 Rhodoblastus sp. | reverse complement strand
GCTGCCTGATCCGGATCAAGGCCAAGGCGCTTAAAGATGGAATTCTTCTCGTTCAGAAATCCCTTGGCATTCGGATCAGACAGCGCCCGCCAAGTGTTTTCGTCAATGCCGAAAATTTCCCAATATTTTTTCTGCTGCGCATAGGGTTGGGATTTTATTTTATCGATGACGCCGAGGAAAAGTTCCGCCGTGTCCTTGATATGGCCATTGGCGTCCTTGAGCGAGACGCCAAGGTTCTCAATGAACTTTTTCGCGCCGGGCTGCGAGCGCAGGAAATTCCCGAACGCCTCAAGGCTCGAATGCGAAGCCTCTACAGTCGATCCAAGCAGCGAGGCCGCATATTCCACCGCCTGAATGTTCTTGACGCTGGCGCCTATGCGTGACGACGCATAGAACATCTGATCTAGGCCGCGCGCGGCTGTGACCAGCATATTGGCGAAGGCTTTCGCACCCGCCTCCAAAACGTCGGCGAGAATTTTCGCCTCAACAACCGCCTGACGCGTCGCAGCCTTGAACTGACTCTCGCCCTCAATCTTGTATCCGAGCTTGATGAATAATTCTTTCAGGACTTCCGACTGTGACATTTCTCAATCCTTCCAAAAAATGGAGCCGCCCCTCAGCCGGATGCACACAACTGAGGGGCGGCATTGCTCGCCACGAGGCTGGAGACCTCCGCGAGCTGTTGGGGTTGTTTTGACCGCAGCACTCGCCAACTTGCCGCGCCGCTGCGGCGTACTAATCGCAGCGGTATTCATCAAAGCATCGCATCCTCAATCGTCGCGCCGGCGGTGTATTGCAGCAGCGAGAATAGCCCGTTGACGGCGTTCGCGGCTTCATCGCGCATCGCCAGCCCGTTGCGCTCTTCGTGATTTCCAAGGACGGCAATTTCGCCGATGGCGTTCTTAACGTCCTGCGAGACATCGATGGGACGCTTTGTCGGAACGGGCTGGCCAGGGTAGGCGGGCGCCGGCCGCGTCTGCGGATCGACACGAACCCACTGGTTCACCATGGCGAACAGTCGGAAATATTCGCGGCGCATGTCGGCGAGTTTTTCATTAAAGGCGACGGCGGCGCCATGCGCCTCGGCCGCAAGAACCGCTTCGACCGCCCATTCCTTTTCGAGATCTAGCCGAGCAACTTTTTCGTTGAGGTCCGAGAGTTTCTTTTCGATCGCGGAAACGGCAGCCCTCGCGCCGGCCAGCTTGTTTTCGGCGTCGACCTTCTTCGCCGCGGCTGCGACCAACTCCGGCGAGGCATCCAGCGTCGGCGTCTCGCCGGCAGCCAATGCGTTTTCGATATTCGCGGCCCGCGAGGTCGCAATCTCATCGTCGAGGTCTTTAAACTCGGAAACATGCGCCTTGAGGCCGGCGAGGAAGGCATTCGCCCGCTCCAAGGTCTCACCGGCTTTTTGTACGTCATCGACGCCATGATGATAGGCGTCAATCGCAGCCTGAAGTTTTTCGCGCTCGGCCTGGCTCATTTGCCCCTCCAAGCGTTCGGCCAAATCTTGCGGACTGCGTCTTTCAGGCCGTCAGCAATTGCCTGGCTACGCGCGAGCTGAGCATCGCGCTGCTCGCGGAGCTTCGCCAAATTTTTCCGCTGCATTTCCGACTTGTGAGCGGCCTCGGCCTCTTCCGCCGACATCGGCGCCGCGTCCGCAACCTTGCGCCTGGCGTTTGGATGAGTTCCCGCGATGCGTCGGAGCGTCGCCATGTCCTTCACCGAAAGGGTGTATTTCGGTTTCGGTGCTGCCCGCCCGAATAGTGAAGCGTCCATTGTGTACAATTTTTAATCCTCCGTGTTATTTGCTGCATTCTGCTGACCTAAATACGCTGCTAAGATGCCTTCACCCGCATAGGCACGCATCCACACTTCGACGCTGAATTCTTCACCCAGCATCAATTCGGTTAGTGCCCAAACGAGGGCGTCTAGGCGGTCCGGCGACTTCGCGGAACCCGGCGCAAAACTGCATAATTGGTCTTCGAGCTGGTCGAACAGGCCGACATGCGAGACGCGGTGTTGCTCATAAAGAGCGCTGATGGGCTCGGCCCGGACGATCTTGCCGCGCGAGGCGTGGACGAGGCGGACAGGGACCGAAGCGTCAACAGCGCGGAGAGTGCTTTCGACCATCGCTCCGCCTTGATTGCTTTCAGCAATGATGCGGTCGGCCCGATGGCGGCGGTAGGCGCTGATCGCCACCTTCGCCCATTCGGTCGGAGAGTAGCGGCCCGAAATATCTTCGAGGATATAGCCCCGGCCATCGGTCCCGACGCCTGCAACGATGATCCCGGTTTCGTCGCTGTCCTCATGGTTGGAAATGGCCGGATCGATGGCGACAACAATGCGCTGCAAGTCGGGGAGTGCACGTTGTGCAATGCGGCTGCGCTCGATCACGTCACGCGACCACAGAGCGCCTTCGATATCCTCCAAAAGCTCGGCGTTCAATTCCTGGCGGCCGAGACGCGTCCCCTCATATTTCCGAACGATTTGGCTAAAGAAGGTCGGCGCGAGGTTGGCCCGATTGTCGTAGGTTGATCCGCGAACGATGACGACGCTGCCGTCTTCATTCTTTACCAGTTCTTTTAGAATTTTGACCGGCTTCGGCGTCGTCGTGACAAGCTGCCGAGGGCGGGCACCAAGGCGCAAACCGAATTGCAGCATCGACCACGTGTCTTCGACGTTGTTCCACGCCGCCAGCTCGTCACACCACGCCGCGCCGTGCTGCGGTCCGCGCAAACGGTCCGGCTCTTCGCTCGAAAACATCGTTGCAATGCAACCGTTCGGCCAGGTCAGGCGACGCTTTGACGGTTCATAGACTGGCCTGTTCCAGTTCGGGCAGATCGACAAAAGCCCGCTTTCGCCCTCAACCATCGTGTCGCGTACGTCGCCAGCGGTCGGCCCAACCAAGGCGATACGATGGACGGTGGCGGCCTCAGCAAGAGACCTGACCCATTCGGCCCCGGTGCGCGTTTTGCCAAACCCACGGCCCGCCAGAATGAGCCAGGTCGTCCAATCATCACCTGGCGGCGGCAATTGTTCCGGACGGGCCTTGGCCGCCCAATCGTCTTGAAGGGCGGAGGCGAGACGCTCAAAGATCGATTGATCATGGGCATCAAACACGGGCAGCCTCCTTCGCCGTCGTGACATTGATCAGCTTCGGAGAGTGGCCGCTGTAACGATCGTTCAGGCTCTTGAAGAGCGCGACAATGTCGGCGCGCGCCGCAGGATGGGCAGCGCAAACCTGGAGCAGCCCGGCTTGCAGGTCCGCGAACGGCGCGCTGTTCAGAATGTGAACGTTGTTCTGGACGTTGATCACGGTCGAATTAGCGATCGTCGTTACCTGGCCCGTGATGCGGGCGATCTCCTTCAAGACGGTCGTCAGTTGCGCCGCCATGGCCGCCACGCCAGAGTGATCATCGGCGGCGGCGAGCCGGTCCAGCTGGTAGAACAGCGCCGATCGAAGGATGGCGAAATATTCGAGGACGGATTGGCTTTCCTCCGCTGCGTGCTCGGCGAGCTTCGCCAGCTTGCCCGCGCCGATCAGATACGTGGCCTTTTTATCGTCGCTGACGTGGCGGCCCATGTGGCGCCATATGGCGTCCCGATGAAGGTCAAACTGTTCGGAAAGCTTGTCCAGCGATGCGCCGGCGCAATGCAGCGCTTCAATACGGGGGCGCTCAGGATGACGGCAAACCGCACAGCGGTTTGTTGAGTGCCGCCTCTTCTGACCGTCTTTTGGATATCCCTTTGGCAATTTGGAGCCTTGTTCGAAGTGCGAAAAACCATCGCGCGGATACCCCTAAGTTACCCGAATTCCGATTGAGCCCCAATATGACAAACCAAGACACTTATAAATAAAGATAAAATATTTTTGAGCAGC
>NZ_JBKQOU010000339.1:0-3012 GCF_052145335.1 Rhodoblastus sp. | reverse complement strand
CGCCCCGGCGTCCCAAGGCCCGGGCGAGCTTGGCTGCAGGCCCGCTGCGCCGAAATTGTTGGCCGCCGCCAGAAATGTTTGAAGCGTTTTGATCGGGGCGTCGAGAAAGCGCAGCCGCTCCTGTATTCGGGGAATGCCCCCAGGCAGCTTGGCGATCCACACCTCGGCTGGCCCGGAGACCGCGGCGCCAATTCCGACGATCGTCGCGAACACGACAAGAATGAGCACAATCGATCCCAGCACTCTGGGCACACGCAATCTTTCGAGGGCGCGCAAGGCGGGCTGCATCAAGAGATTGAGCATGATCGCGAAGATCATCGGCAGGACGATTTCGCTCGCGACGTAGGCGGCTGTCAACGCTGCAAGAACAAATATTCCGCCGAGAAAGAATGTCTTCGCGTCGGACGGCAGCGGCATATCCGCCAATAATTCGTCCGGCGCTTCAATCTCAGGCCGCAGGTCGGCTTCCGACATCGCGAAACTCCAGATCGATGCTCCAGACAGCTCGGCGCGGATACCGCAATCAGCGATACGATAAGTCCTGTAAGAACCGCCTCCCCTCTCGGTCTCCAAGGGGAAATCGCACGCGGCGCAGCGCCGCTCCTCGCGAGGAGCGACGCGCTAACCTAGCCGGCCCACGAGCCACAACACGACGAGAACCACCAGAACAACGCCAAGGACGCCACCGAGACCGGCGCCGCCATAGCGACCGTGCGCGTAATACCCCCCGCCTCCGCCAAAAATTAGAATCAATATGATGACGATGAGGATTGTACTCATGTATTTCGACCTCTGGTCAGGAGATATTCGTCGCGGCTGGAGCGGCTGTCCTTACGGCTTCTTCACTGCGTCGCTGACCGCGTCGTTCAGGCCGCCGACGGCGTTCTGGATCTTGCCGACGGCCTTGTCGGCCTTGCCGTCGCTCTGCAACTTGGCGTCGCCGACCACCTTGCCGACGGCCTCTTTTGCGGCGCCTTTGATCTCCTTGATCGAACCTTCGATTCTGTTCTTGTCCATGACAGGCGCTCCTTGCGTCTTGCGAAGATGCGTCACGGCGCTTGGTCTTGCGCTGTTTGCGTCCTGCATTGGGACGTTAGGCGGGACATTCAAGAGACGGCAGCCTCGGAAACTACTCATTCGAAGGGCCCGAAGACATCGTGAATGGACGCCGCGACGGCCAGCCGAAGCGCGCGCAAGGTAAACGTGCGCTTCCACCGAGCGGTATCGATCGGCTCGCTCGTTCGAACAGAGATCTCTTATCGATGCGTTCCAGCATCTACCCGTAGCTGCGCCGCCGCCTTGAGCGCTTCGGCGAAGGCAAGCGTGGAGGCAAGGACGGCGGCTTCGTTTGCAGCCGGCGATCCCTGATCCGGGATGCCGACCGGAAATTCCATGCGGTCTGTGTCCCCGCTCACCTGCACGCTAAAGAGGAGTCGGTGATTGAGCTGTTCCTCGACCTTCCTGATTTCGATGTTTGCCATCATCATTCTCCGTTCCGCATAGCAAGGACGCTGCGTAGCCGCGTCTCGTTAAGGGCCGTTTCGAAGCGTTCATGCGAGGCTCGCGCCTTTTCGACGCTCGGTTTCCTGATCGTCGAAATCGACTTCGCGAGTATTGGCGCCGCTTCCGGAACCAACGTGATCGATAGCGGTCCGGCTCGATGCTCGCCGCTCGAAGCCGCCATCGTGAGAACCGCGCAAACGGCGGCTGCCGACAAAGCCGATCGCAAAACGACGCCGTTTCTCTTGTGCATGGGTCTATCCTTTGCGTGGCCGATCGCCATGGCCTTCAGTTTCGCGCCAGCCCGAATTCGGGGCATGTCCTTGGGCCGCTTTCACTTGGACGGCCGCAGCATCGAAGACACAAGCGTCGGAAATTACTCAAGCCGACCGGTGGGACGACGCGTACGCCCGGACTTTGCCGGCGCACACAAAGGGGGCGGCGCTAAAGCGCAAGCGGGGCCGAAAGCGCTTGACGTCCTGCCCCGCGCCTCACTCGGCGTGAGTAGTTTCCGAATCTCCCGCAATGTCGCTTGGCGGCTATAATGACTATTACAGGCTGGTCTGACGCGGATCGTTCTGCTTCGAGAGACGGCGGCAACTGCTTCCGTCGCCGCTTAAGTCACGTCCAAGTCGCCAAAAGGCGCCAAACCATGTTGCAGGTCATATCCCCTCTGAAAGGCTTCTCGATCGAGGCGAGCGACGGCAGGATTGGAACGGTCGTCGACTTCCTGTTCGACGAAGTGTCCTGGAAACTGCGCTGGCTCGTCATCGATTGCGGAACCTGGCTGAGAGGGCGCAAGACGCTCATCCATCCATCCGCCATTTCGCAAGAGGACCTCGAGGGGCAACACTTCGTTGTGGCGCTGACGAAGGCCCAGGTCGAAGGCGGCCCCGCCCTGGCCGAAGATCAGCCGGTCTCGCAGCAGATGGAGAATCAGCTCTACACCTACTACGGTTGGGACCCGCTCTGGGGCGGCGCCAACCTCTCGGCGATCCCCGGCGCTATGGCGTCGCCCCTGATGGGGCCGCCGTATATGGGCTTTGGTTCGGCCGATGAGACCGAGGCCGGCGGCGGCGCCGCGGCTTTGCGCGAAGCCGATCCGCATCTGCGCAGCGTCGTCGAAGTGATAGGATATCGCGTTCATGCCGTTGACGGCGAAATCGGTCATATCGAAAATCTCATGCTCGATGGCGCCGATTGGAGCGTTCGCTATTTCATCGTCGACACTCGCAATTGGTGGTTTGGGCAGCGCGTGCTGATCTCGCCATCCGCCGTCAAGACGATCGATTGGTTCGACCGCCACGTTGAGCTCAATGTGTCTTGCGAACTCGTGAAGGCGAGCCCGCCCTGGGACCCGCTGCTGGCTTTCAACGACGAATACGCAAAGCGGCTTCACAAGCATTATGGCTGGCCGGGATCACGCGCCTAGCGCCTGAGTCGCTATGTGACGAGCGCGCTACGGCAGCGCATGCTGCAGCCTGAGGGCGGCGTTTCTGGCGCTCAGTCCAG
>NZ_JBKQOU010000338.1:0-9469 GCF_052145335.1 Rhodoblastus sp. | reverse complement strand
CCGGCGCCCGCGCCGGCGATCGAGTCTACAAGGTTTGCAAAACTTAAAGATCCGGTTCCGGGCAAGATCGCTCGGTGTAGAAAGGGTTGATCGTGGCCCCTCCCCCTCGCGAAGGCAATCTGCAGGCGCCCACGCGCCATCCGCTCGACTGGCTTAATCCCCAATTTTACGACGAAACGGCGCTCCACACGGAAATGGAGCGGGTGTTCGATATTTGCCACGGCTGCCGGCGCTGCGTCAGCCTGTGCCAGTCCTTTCCCGCCCTGTTCGATCTGGTCGATAATTCCGAAAGCCTGGAAGTCGATGGCGTCGCCAAGGCCGATTACGCGAAAGTCGTCGAGCAGTGCTATCTGTGCGACCTCTGCTACATGACCAAATGCCCCTATACGCCGCCGCACGAGTGGAATCTCGACTTCCCCCACCTGATGCTGCGCGCAAAAGCCGTCGCGTTCCAGAAGGGCGAGACCAAGCTGCGCGACAAGGCGCTCACCTCGACCGACAGGATGGGCGCCCTCTGCGCCAAGCCGGTGATCGCGCCGGTGGTCAACGCGATCAATTCGTCCAAGCCGATGCGCCAGGCGATGGAGAACGTCGCCGGCATCGCCGCGGACGCCTGGCTGCCTGAATATGCCTCGAAAACCTTGCGCAGCCGGCTACGCGATCTGCCGCGAGAGGCGCAAGGGGAAGCCGCCGGCCGGACCAAGGGCAAGGTGGCGCTGTTCGCCACCTGCTACATGAATTGCAACGAACCGGGGCCGGGCGAGGATCTCGTCGCCGTCTTCCAGCACAATAATATCCCGGTCACGCTCGCTCGACAGGAAAAATGCTGCGGCATGCCCAAGCTCGAACTGGGCGATCTGGAAGCCGTGCGCCACGCCAAGGAGTTCAATATTCCGGTGCTGGCCAAGCTCGTCGACGAGGGCTGGGATCTGACCGCGCTCGTCCCCTCCTGCGTGCTGATGTTCAAGCAGGAGCTGCCGTTGATGTTCCCCGGGGACGCCGATGTGCTGAAGGTGAAAAACGCCTTTTTCGATCCGTTCGAATATCTGATGCTGCGCCACCGGGAAGGCAAGCTGCAACTCGATTTCAAACAGGGGCTCGGCAAGGTTTCACTTCACGCCGCCTGCCACCAGCGCGTGCAGAACATCGGCCCTAAGACCAAGGAGGCGCTGTCGCTCGTTCCCGACACGCAGATCGACCTGATCGAGCGCTGTTCGGGCCATGACGGAACCTATGCGGTGAAGGCCGAGTTCCATGAATTCGCGATGAAGATCGTCAGGCCGGTCGTCGCCCGCGTCAACCAGAACGATCCCGACCATTTTGGCTCGGACTGCGCCATGGCCGGCCATCACATCGGCTGCGCGCGCGGCAAGGGGGAGCCGGAACATCCGATCACGCTGCTCCGCAAGGCCTATGGAGTGTGACCATGCTGACCCGGGAAAAACTCTACAGCCTGGAGGAATATCACCGCCTGCGCCCGGCGTTTCGCGCCAAGGTGATCGCCTTGAAGAAAATCCGCACCGTGCCGCTCGGCGCCCACGCCTCGCTGCATTTCGAGAACGAACTGACCATGCGTTACCAGGTGCAGGAAATGGTTCGGCTGGAGCGGATGTACGAGCCGGAAAAAATACAGGAAGAGCTCGACGTCTATAATCCGCTGATCCCGGACGGGACCAATTGGAAAGCCACGTTGATGATCGAATATCCCGACGCAGAGGAGCGCAAGCTGGCTCTGTCGCGGCTGAAGGGATTTGAACAGGCGGTCTGGATCCAGGTCGGCGAGCTTACCAAAATCCACCCCATCGCCAATGAGGATCTCGACCGGGAAACCGAGGTGAAAACTTCCGCCGTGCATTTTCTGCGCTTCGAACTGACGCCGGAAATGGTCGCGGCCGCCCAGACCGGGGCGCCGATCCGCGCCGGCGTCGATCATCCGTCCTATCAGGCGCAAGTCCTGCTTTCGCACGAAACGAGCGAATCGCTGGCCTCGGATCTCGCCTGAAATCACGCCGGCGCATTGGCTTGGCCGGAGACTTGGGCTAATCCTGAAGCTTGGCCCATGATGCGCCCGGCGTGATCGCAATGTTCGATGTCCCCTATATGGTGTTTCTTGTCTCTTTCGTCGTGCTGTGGAGCGCGGCCTATCTGGGCGATCTGGCGCATAAAAAGTTTCGGGTGCTGAAAGGCGACGAACGGGAAGATTTCGGAGAAGTGCTCGCCGCCAGCCTCACATTGCTGGGCCTGCTGATCGGCTTCAGCTTTTCCATGGCCCTCGCCCGATACGACCAGCGCAAGGGTTACGAAGAGGCTGAGGCCAATGCAATCGGCACCGAATATGTTCGCGCCGACCTTCTGCCGGCGCCGGACGCCGCAAAACTGCGCGGCCTCCTCAAAGAATATCTCGATCAGCGAATCCTGTTCTATGAGACCCGCGACAAGGACCCGCTGTCGCAAATAAACGCCCAGACCGCGAACCTTCAGGCCGACCTGTGGTCGGTGGCCAAAAATGCCGCCAATGCGCAGCCGACGCCCGTGCTCGCCCTGGCCGTCGCCGGCATGAACGATGTCCTCAACGCCCAGGGCTATACGCAGGCGGCGTGGTGGAACCGCATCCCGGCGGCGGCGTGGGTTCTGATGGGGGCCGTCGCGGTCTGCTGCAACTGGCTGCTCGGCTTTCACGCCCGGCGGGCGGGCGCCCTGCTATTTCTGTTTTCGCCCTTGCTGATATCCATCGCCTTTTTTCTGATCTCGGATATCGATAGCCCTCGAGGCGGCATGATCCGCGTGCTGCCGCAGAATTTGATCAACGTCGCGCAAACCTGGGCTCCGCCGTCGAATTGAGCGGCCGCAAGCTGCGACGCCGAAATCTATTTCACGTCGATTTCGATCTTGTCCGATTCGAGTGGCGGATCGTGAGGAACGTGATTGGCGTCGCCGACGATGAGTTGCAAAGTGTGGCGGCCAGGCGGAAGCTCCAGCACCGTCTCGGTCTGGCCGCCGCCGAAATGACGCACATGCGCATCGACCGGCAGGGGCAGGTTCAATTTGTCGCCGGTTGGCGCATCCGTGTCGATCAGCAGGTGATGATGGCCGGTATTGGCCTTTTCAACTCCCGCGGGGGCAACCCCGATCCCCGAAAGACCAAACTTGACGGTCACCTTTCCCGTCACGGTCTCGCCATTGGACGGCGCGATGAAATAGACGCGCGCATTGGCCGGCCAGGGCGATTCGGCCCGAGCGGAGCCGCTCAATCCCATCATGGCGGCGGAAGCGAATCCGAAAAGCGCGGCGACGGCGAGGCGGGATCGGTCAAATCGCATCGAAAAGTCCTTTGAAAGCTCTTCAAAAATCTCAGGGCTTCTGATCCGAGAAGCCGCGCACACGCCTGAGCAGATCCTTGTCGTCGAATGGCTTGTTGACGATGAAGGCGTCGCGGAAATGGGGCGGCAGGTGATCGCGGCCGTAACCGGTGACGAAAACGAACGGAACGCCACGATCGGCCAATATGTCTGCGACGTCGTCAACCCGGCCGCCGACGATGTTCACGTCCAGCAGGGCGCCATGCAGTTCCTCGTCCTTCGCCAGCTTCACCGCCTCGGCGAGCGTCCCCACGGGACCGATCACGTCGAAACCGTCATCCTCCAGGATCCCGCCGATATGGGCGGCCAGAAGGAATTCATCTTCGATCACCAGAATGCGCGACATTCACACCTCCGGGCGCCAAAAGATCCGTCAAGCAACGTTCTGAGGCAGGGGCAGGCTGACTTTACAGACTAATCCTCCAGAAGCAAAATCAAGCTCGACTTTCCCATGCAGGGAATGGGTTAAACTGGATTCGATCAGTCGCGTTCCAAAATGCTTTTGGATCGGTTCGCCGATCGGCGGTCCCCCGCTTTCGACCCATTCGAACTCCAGCAATTCGGCGGCGCCAGCGGGTGACACGGTCCAATGGACGGCGAGCTGCCCCTCGGGCTTCGCCAGTGCGCCATATTTGCGCGCGTTGGCGCCAAGCTCATAGAGCACCATGCCAAAGTGCATGGCGAATTGTGGCGACAGAAACACTTCTGGCCCCTGGCAGACGATGCGCTGATCGGAATCGAACGGCCCCATGGTCAATTGTTCGCGAATCAGATCGCCGAGGTCGGCGCCTTTCCATCCGGCGCGCGTCAGCAAGGTGTGGGCGCCGGCCATGGCGCGGACGCGCCCGTTGAAATTTTCGACGAACACTTGCGGATCGGAATAGGCTTTAGCGGTCTGATTGGCGATAGCCTGCACCATGGCGAGCGTGTTCTTGACGCGGTGGTCGAGTTCTCCAATCAGCAGGCGCTGGGTCTCGGCCGCCGCCTTGCGCTCGGATATGTCGCGCAGGATTACGGTGAACAGAGTTTCGCCATCGACGCGCGCCTGCGAAATCGAGGCTTCGATCGGAAATTCCCGGCCATCAGCGCGAAGGGCCGTCAGATCGCCCAAACGACCCATGGTTCGGCCGCTCACGCCCGTTCGAGCAAAAGCTTCCACATGGTTCGCATGGGCGGAGCGAAAACGCCGCGGGATGAAAATATCGAGCGGCTTGCCGAGGGCGTCCAACCCCTTGCAGCCAAACATCTGTTCGGCGGCGGCGTTGAACAAGGTGATCTTTTGCTGCGTGTCGATGGAAATGACCGCGTCCATGGCGGTTTCAACGACGCTCGCCAACCGGGCCAGAACGGCAATGCGCCTTTGCCGGCCGGCGATTTCCGCACGAGCCCGCGAAAGCCTGACTAAGGCGCCGATACGGGCGATCAACTCCCGAGCGCTATGGGGCTTTTCCAGTATTTCGTCGGCGCCGGCGTCGTAGCCATCGATGCGGACGCTCTCGCTGGAGCGCTCGGCCAGAAGCATGATGGGCAAGGTCGCCGTGCGCTCATCGGCGCGCAAGCGGCGAGTCATCTCGAGTCCGCCGATCCCTGGCGCCGCCACGTCGATCACAAGAAGGGCCGGCGACGCGTTGAGACAGGCTTCCATGGCCGAGGCGGCGTCGGCGGCCAGAACTGTGTCGAAGCCCGCCTCGCGAAGCAGAACGTCAAGCTTTTCGCGCGAGGCAGCGTCGCTGTCGGCGATCGCCACCAATGAACGGGCCGAGCTAGCAGAGCCCCGGCGAGGAACCAGCGCCGTGACGTCTTCAATGTCGTGCAGGATGAACGCCAATCGCCCATCTTCGTCGAGCACCGGCGTATTGACCCGTTTCCAGACCTGCGTTTCATAGCCGCCGTCGCCGTCGGGCGCACGAATTTCATGCAGCCCCATGTCGTCGGGCGAGGCGCTCCGCATGACCCGCTCCAGCGAAAGGCGCAGATTGGCGGCCTCCCCTGCCGCCGGATCGCGGGGATTTTCGCTTAGAACTTCGAACAGCGGCCGCCCGACCAGATTTTCGCGCTTCGCCCCGATCGCCTGCAAATAGCGCCGGTTGACGAAAACCACCTCGAAACCGGCGTCTGCGCGCAAGGCCAGCGAGGCGCGCGGCGCGGCCTCGAAGAGCATTCGATACGCTGAATCCATGCCGATTTTCGAAATTCCAGTCACCGCGTCAATCTAAGCATATTTGTGGCGAAAGGGTAAGCGCGCGTTCCCTCGATCCAGGGGGACCCCGCGCATTGGCGGCCGCGAGGAACCGTCTCTGTTTTCATTCGTTTTCGTCTCCTGTATCGGCGGCTTCAGGCGGCGGGAGCGAGAATGCCACAAATTTTTTCGCCCGCAGGGGACACGATAACCCGCTCAATGCTCCTCGCGGCGGTGATTGCGCCGTTTCTGTTCGTCGCCCTCGCCTACGCCCTTGTGAGATCCTCCTACGTGACCGGCCAGGACAAGGTCGTGACACAACCTGTGCCTTTCAGCCACGCTCATCACGCCGGGCAATTGGGCATAGACTGCCGCTATTGCCACACCGGGGTTGAAAAAGCCGCTTTTGCCGGCTTGCCCCCGACCGAAACCTGCATGACTTGCCATTCACAGATCTGGACCAATGCGTCGATGTTGGCGCCCGTGCGCGAGTCCTTCGTCAGCGACAAGCCTGTTTCGTGGCGTCGGGTCCACGTTCTGCCCGATTACGTCTATTTCGATCACAGCATCCACATCGCCAAAGGCGTGGGCTGCACGACCTGCCATGGCGCTGTCGACAGGATGCCGCTGATGCTCCAGCACGCGCCGCTGACGATGGGCTGGTGCCTGGATTGCCACCGCAACCCCTCCGGGAACTTGCGTCCTCAAGCCGAAGTCTTCGCCCTGAACTGGGCGCCGCCCCCGGATCAGGTGAAGCGCGGCCATGAACTGCTGGCTCAATATGGGATCGCGACCGATCACCTGACCGATTGTTCGGTGTGCCACCGATGAGCCCCGACTTGTCGCGCCGCAACGCCCTGAAACTTCTTGCCGCCAACATGGCGGCTCTGGTCGCCGGTTGCGGCAAGCCGCCTGAACATATTTTGCCTTACGTGCACATGCCGGAGCGCCTGACGCCGGGCGTTCCCTTGCAATTCGCCACGACCTTGCCCCTTGGCGGCTATGGCCGCGGCGTGCTGTGCAGCTCCGTGGAGGGACGCCCGATCAAGGTGAGCGGCAATCCCCTGCATCCGGCGAGCCTCGGCGCGACCGACGTTTTCGCCGAAGCCGACGTGCTCGGGCTTTACGATCCCGACCGCTCGCAGGCCTGCCGTCAGGATGGCGGCCTCTGCGCCTGGGAGGAGGTCGAAGCCGCTCTCAGGCCGAGGCTCGATGCGATCCGGGGCGGAGCGGGGTTTCGCCTGCTCACGGGTCCGATCAGTTCGCCGACCTTGCTGCGGCTGATCGAAGAATTGCGGCGGAAATCTTCAAACTTTCGCTGGCACATTCATGATCCGCTCGAAGATAGCGCCGCCCGCCAGGGATCGGTGCTGGCTTTCGGCAAGCCTCTTTTCTTCCTGCCGCGACTGGGCGAGGTCGAGGTATTGGCGACGCTCGACGCCGACCCGCTGGGTCCGGGTCCCGCGCAGATTTTTCATGCGCGCGGATTTTCCCAAAGGCGGCGAATGCGGGCTGGTGAGATGCGCATGTCGCGGGTTTATGCGCTGCAATCCGCGCCGACCCTTACAGGCGCCAACGCCGACCATGTCGTGACCCTTTCGCCGGGAGACGTCGGGGCAGCGGCGGTCGCGCTGGCGCGAGCCCTCGGGGCGCCGCTGCCCGAGCCAAAACTAACCGCCGCGCTCCAGCGGAAAATCGCCGCCATCGGTCGCGAACTTGCGGCCCATCCGGGCCACGCGCTGGTTCTGGCCGGGCCAAGCCAGCCGCCAGACATTCACGCGCTCACGCATTGGATCAACAAAAAGCTGGCGGCGCCTATCGCCTGTTTCAACCCATCGAGCGATGCGGCGACCCTCGCGGAACTGGCCGCCGATCTCGCCGCCGGCAAAGTCGACACGTTGCTGGTTTGTGGATGCAACCCGGCCTATGACGCGCCCGGCGACAGCCCGATCCGCGACGCGATCCGCAAGGCGCGCTTCAGCCTGCATCACGGGCTTTATTTCGACGAGACCGCGAGCCTTTGCGGCTGGCACGTTCCCGAGTCCCATCCGCTCGAAGCCTGGGGCGACCTGCGCAGCGTCGAGGGAACGGCCAGTTTCACGCAGCCGCTGATCGAACCGCTCTATGACACGCGCACGCTCGGCGCGTTGCTGGCGTGGTTCACGGGAGAAGCCAACGCAAAAGATTACGATCTCGTCCGTGCAACCTGGTCCGCAGAGAAGGGCGCGGATTTCGAGGCGTTCTGGCGCAAAGGCCTTCACGACGGCGTCGTCGCGGGAAGCGCGCCCGTTGCGATCGATCCCGGCGAGCCCGCCTTGCCGAAAATCGAGCCGCCGCCGCCGGATTCCGGCTTCGCGCTGCGAGTGCGGCCCGATCCGAACCTTTACGACGGCTCCTTCGCCAATAACGCCTGGCTGCAGGAATGCCCAAAACCCCTGACCAAGGAAGTCTGGGGCAATTCGATTGGCATAAGCCCCGCCGACGCCGACCGTGTGGGCGTTACGAACGGCGACCGCCTTCGGCTTTCAACGGGCGATCGCGCCATCGTCGCGCCCGCGCGGATCGATTCCGGCTGCGCCGAGGGCGTCCTGAGCCTCGACCTCGGCCACGGACGAGCGCAGGCGGGCCATATCGGAACCGGGATCGGAGCGAACGCTTACGCCCTGCGCTCCACCGAGGCGCTGTGGTCCATCGCTGGCGTCGAAGCGCGCAAGGAGGACGGCGGACCGGGCTTTCTTTCCACGCAAAAACAGTTCGAGATCGATGGCGACCGGGAAAATATTTTCCCCTCGGAAACTCTCGACCGATTCACGGATCTCTCGGCTGGCCAGGCGGACCCTCCCTCGCTTTATCCGGAGCACGATTACGCGCGGGCCGATGCGCGCTGGGCCATGGTGATCGACTCCGCCGCCTGCATCGGCTGCAACGCCTGCGTCGTCGCCTGCCAGGTCGAGAACAACGTTCCTGTCGTCGGACCGGAGGAAATCGCCCGCAACCGCGACATGCACTGGCTGAGGATCGACGCCTATGAATTGGGCGGGCCCGACGGGCGGGTCGGCTTCCAGCCGGTGCCCTGCATGCATTGCGAGAAGGCGCCTTGCGAGCCGGTCTGCCCCGTCGAGGCCTCCGTTCATGACAGCGAGGGGCTCAATGTGCAGGTTTACAATCGCTGCATCGGCACGCGCTTTTGCCAGGCCAATTGCCCTTACAAGGTCCGTCGGTTCAATTTTTTCGGCTATGCCGACGGCCAGGATTTTTCCGATCTCGGCGCCCAAATCATGCACGCCCGTTTCAATCCCGACGTGACCGTGCGGGCGCGCGGCGTAATGGAAAAATGCACCTATTGCGTCCAGCGGATCAGCGGCGCACGGCGCGAGGCCGAAAAGCAGCAAAGGCCCTTGCGCGAAGGCGACGTCACGACGGCGTGCCAGGACGCCTGCCCGACACGGGCCATCCATTTTTGCGATCTTGCCGACAGGAACAGCGCCGTTTCGCGCCTGCGCCAAGAGCCTCGGCATTTTGCCTTGCTGGGCCAGCTAGGGACCAAGCCACGCACCACCTATCTCGCCGACGTCCGCAACCCCAATCCAGAGATGGAAGGGGGTGGAAAATGAGCCTTGCCCCGGCTTCGGCCCCATCCCGCCTGCTGCCCTTGGGCGCGACCGACCGGCAGATCACCGACGCCATTTCCGCGCCGCTGCTGGGCAGGAAATCCTGGCGGCGCTGGTGGATCGCCGTCGCCTTCACCCTTCCCTTCCTGGCGCTGACCCTTGCCGGCCTGCTTTCGCTGGCGGTTGAGGGCGTTGGCACGTGGGGCGTCAACACGACCAATGTCTGGGGCTTCGCCATAGCCAATTACGTCTGGTGGATCGGCATCGGCAACGCCGGGACATTGATCTCCTCGCTGCTGCTGCTGACGCGGCAGGACTGG
>NZ_JBKQOU010000337.1:0-8280 GCF_052145335.1 Rhodoblastus sp. | reverse complement strand
CTCTCCTCCTTCCAGAAGGGAGCGAGAAGCTGGGCGCGGATATTGGCGGCGCTGGCGGCTTGAGCCGAACAAAGGCGGAAACGAGCGGCAAAGCTGATTCGCGCCCGTTTCGTTCGCGCATTGGTCGAGGATTCCCGATTTTGGTCGCCAACAACTGGGCTATTAAAACAATTAGTTAACCACGCACGCCGTCATTGCCGCGTCTCGCCTCGCTGCTCGCCATTACGGCTGCGTGGAAGGCGCCCCGCTCCCCGATGACTTCGCTTAAACCAAAGGTCGCCCCTTGCTCCCCTGGGTTCTCCTCGACACTGCAAGAATTCCCGGCGGCGGCGAGCTAAAGCTCAAGCGGCGGGGGAGCGAATTCTCGATCATGCTCGGCGACAACGAGCTGATGAACTCGCGCCTTTCCGGTTCGGAGGAGGCGCTGGCGACGCTGAGCGCCGCGAAGATCGGCGATCGGCTGGCGCCCCATGTGCTGATCGGCGGGCTGGGCATGGGTTTCACCCTGCGCGCCGCGCTGAAGACGCTCGGAGCTTCGGCCCTCATCGAGGTCGCCGAACTCGTCCCCGAAGTCATCGCCTGGGCGCGCGGGCCGATGACCGAGGTTTACGCCGGCTCCCTCGAAGATTCCCGCGTAAAAATCACGGAGGGCGACGTTGGCCGGATCATCCGCTCCAGCGCCGGCGCCTATGACGCCATCCTGCTCGATGTCGACAACGGACCCGACGGACTGACGCGCATGGCCAATGACGGTTTGTACGATGGCCCGGGCCTGGCCGCCGCGCGAAAATCGTTGAACCCCGGCGGAGTTCTGGCGGTCTGGTCTTCCGGGCCCGACGGGGATTTCACCCGCAGATTGCGCAAGGCCAGGTTCGAGGTCGAGGAAAATCGCGTCCGCGCGGGGCGGTCGAAAGGCGCGCGGCACATGATCTGGATCGCGACGCGCGCTTGAGCGTTGCTGGGAACAGAAAGCGACGGAGACGAAAAGCGATTCGTGCCGGTTTTGATCCGCCAATGATCGGCGTTTCCCGATTCTGGCCGCCGCGGCGCCGGCGAGCAGCGCAAGTCGTTAACTACGCCGCCGTTGAGAGGGAACGACCCCACGGAACAAAGCGGCAAAAGCCCAAAAAGCCGATTCGTTCCGGTCCTATTCCCGTCCCGGTCCGGCAATCCCGTTTTGGGCCGGTCGCCAGGGCGCATGGCAGGAAACCGTTAACGCTGTTTTTTTCGCGCCGTTTTCTTCGCCGCTTTCGGGACCTTGCCCGGCCAGGCGACGATATGCTCGACGATCTCGTCGATCGACACCTCGTCCTCCAGCGGGCCGACCCTTCCCAGAATGGAGATTCCGGCTTCGACCACGCTCTCCCGGCGTCCGCTGACCAGCGGATGCCAGTGGGGCAGATCCTCGCCCCGGGCGATCAGGCGATAGGCGCAGGTCGGCGGCAGCCATTTCAGCGCTCCGGCGTTTTCAGGGTCGAGGCGCAGGCAATCCTTGACCCGGCGCGAGCGATGCCCGTAATCGGCGCAGCGGGCGGCCTTGACGTCGAGCAGGCGGCAGCCGACATCGGTGAAGTGGATTTCGCCGGTGTCCTCGTCCTCCAGCTTGACCAGGCAGCAGCGGCCGCAACCGTCGCACAGGCTTTCCCATTCCGCTTTGGAAAACTCCGCCAGCTTGCGGCCGCGCCAGAAAGGCGGCTTCGGCTTGTCTGGAGGGGTTTTTGCGTTATCTTTCATAGGCGCCTGTTCCGAATGGGCGCAAAACCCGCTGGCGCCGCGCTTGCGCCGCCGACGGGCGGCCGGAATGGTAATTTCCGCTTGGGGATGCGCCGACAGGTCTTGCTCGTCAAGAGGGCGCCAACAATGTTAAACCATTCGCTCGTCGCGCAGGCCAACAAGCTGGAGCAGCGTTTTGGCTTTTGATTTCCGCAAATCCCGTCTGTTTCGCGCCCTGCGCAACGCCATGCTGGCGTTCGACTCCTGGATCGATTCCTCGCTTTACAACGCCGGCGCGGGCGTGGGCGGGCTTTGGCGCGATTTTTCCGGCTTCATGGAGCGTTTTCATGTCCGCGGCGCCACCCGCGTCGCCGTTGAACTCGCCTGCGAGGCGCTGACGCTCGGCGTATTCGGCGGACTCTTGATGGTGGCTTTGGCCCAGCCCGCCATACGCCTCACCGGCGCCAGCGACTGGCTGAAAAAAACCGATCTCGCCGTGACCTTCCAGGACCGCTATGGCCTCGAAGTCGGACGGCGCGGCATTTTGCACGACGATGCGGTGACCCTCGACCAATATCCCGATTATGTCGTGCAGGCGGTGCTCGCCACCGAGGACCGGCGCTTTTTCGAACATTGGGGCGTCGATCCGATCGGCCTGGCGCGGGCGCTGAGCGTTAACGCCCGCAACTCCGGCGTGGTGCAGGGCGGCTCGACGCTGACCCAGCAATTGGCGAAAAACCTGTTCCTGTCGAACGAGCGCACGATCACGCGGAAGATCAACGAAGCCTTTTTGTCGTTCTGGCTCGAAACCCACCTGACCAAGAAGCAGATCCTCCAGCTTTATCTCGACCGCGCCTATATGGGCGGCGGCGCCTTCGGCATCCAGGCGGCGGCGCAATTCTACTTCGGCCGTTCGGTCAAGGACGTGACCCTGGCGCAGGCGGCCATGCTGGCCGGCCTGTTCAAGGCGCCGACCAAATTCGCGCCCCACGTCAATCTTCCCGCCGCCCGCGCCCGCGCCAACGACGTCTTGAACAATATGGTCGTCGCCGGTTATCTGCGCGAAAACCAGATCGCCGAAGCCCGCCGCAATCCCGCCTCGCCGGTCGATCGGGGCGCGGAGGCGACCACGCCCGACTGGTATCTCGACTGGGCCTTCAATGAAATCAAGGCGCTGGCGGATTCCGGCAAGCTCGGCGCGGATCGGGTCATCACCGTGCGCACGGCGCTGGATTCCAGCGTGCAGAAACAGGCCGAGGCGACCATCGACACCATGCTGCGGCAGAGCGGACCGAGCTATCACGCCAGCCAGGGCGCGGCGATCGTCCTGGAGCCGCTCGGCGCAGTGCGCGCCATGGTCGGCGGGCGCGATTACGGCGTCAGCCAGTTCAATCGCGCCACCGACGCCCAGCGCCAGCCCGGTTCGTCCTTCAAGCCCTATGTCTATCTGACCGCGCTGACGACCGGCAAATTCACGCCGACGACGACCGTGGTGGACGGGCCGATCTGCGACAACAACTGGTGTCCGAGAAATTACGCCAACTCCTATGGCGGCTCCATGCCGATGTGGCAGGCCCTCGCCCATTCGCTGAACACGGTGGCCGCACGCCTGACCCAGGCCATCGGCAACGGCGACTGGAAGCGCGGCCGCGCCAGCATCATCACGACCGCGCATCGCCTGGGCGTCACCGCGCCCTTGCCCGACACACAGTCGCTGCCGCTCGGCGCCGACGAGGTCAGCGTGATGGACCAGGCCACCGGCTATTCGGCTTTCGCCAATGGCGGCAAGCGGATCAAACCCTATGCGGCGCTCGAAATATTCAACAGCCGCGGCGACCTGATCTACAGCCACGACCGCGACGCCGAACAGCCGCAGCAGGTGGTAGAACCGCGCTTCGTCAACGAGCTCGTCTGGATGATGACCCAGGTGGTCGAGCAGGGCACCGGCCGCCGCGCGGCGCTGGAGGGGATCAAGGTCGCCGGCAAGACCGGCACCACCAACGCATTCAAGGACGCCTGGTTCTGCGGCTATACCGGCAATTTCGTCGGCGTCGTCTGGTATGGCAACGACAGCGGTGAGCCCATGGTGAAGATGACCGGCGGCACGCTGCCGGCGATGACCTGGCACGACATCATGCAATTCGCCCATAGCGGCGTCGATCTCAAACCTCTGCCGGGCCTGTCGCTTGAGGCTGAAACGGCGCCGGTGGTGCAATTGACCACGGCGGAGGGCGGACAGGCGCCGCGCCGGCGCGAACAATTGTCGAAAAAATCCTCCGAAGTTTTGGGCTCCATCGAAACGCTGATGAAATCGACCGCCGCCCGCCGGGTTGAGGTGGACAAGCCCGGACCGAATTTTGCCGGGCGTCCGGGGGCCATCATGGACTTGCGCTAGATAGTTTGCGCCGAAACAGCCGCCCCAAACCCATCCTCTCCGGATCGACGCCGAGCGCCTTGCAGCCGCCGACCATGGCGCCGCCGTAAACGATCAATCCGGTCAGGCCGAAACAGGCCAGGGCGATCAGGCTGCCGAAAGAGCCGAGGCGCCCGGCCAGGGCGGCAAACGGCGCTTGCAGCCACAAGGCGATATTGGTCAGGACCACGCCAGCCGTCGCGGCCGCGAGCAGGACCTTCTTCAAGGTCTCGTCCGGCTGGAAAAGATAGCGGCGCAGGCCGAGGAAGATCAACGCGCCGAGATTGATCCAGGCGTTGGCCGACGTCGCCAGCGCGATGCCGACCGCGCCAAGCGGCTTGTAGAGCAGGATTTTCAGCAGCAGGTTGATCGCGAGCGCGCCTAGCGACACCAGCATCGGCGTCTTGGTGTCGCCCATCGCCTGAAAGCCGGAGCGCAGCGCATTGATCGCCACCATCGCCAGCAGGCCCGAGCCATAGGCGCGCAAAACCGCCGCCGTGGCCTGGGTATCCCCGGCGTGAAAGGCGCCATGCTGGAACAGCGCCCCGACGATCACCTCTGGAATGACCATGAAGGCGACGACGAAAGGCGCTGTCAGGGCGGCCGTCATGGCGATGGTGCGATTCTGCGCGGTAAAGGCGCCTTCCCAGTCCTCGCGGGCGAAATAGCGGCTCATCGCCGGCAGCAGCACCGTGCCCGCCGCCACGCCGACCAGCCCTATCGGCAACTGGTAAAGCCGCTCGGCGTAATAGATCGACGACATGCCGCCGGTTTGTAGCAGCGAGCCGATGATCGTGTCGGCGAACATGGCGATCTGCAGGCCGGATGAGCCGATCACCGCCGGGCCGAACATGCGGAAAAAGGCGCGCACGTCGGCGCCGAAATGCGGCCGGACGATCTTTTCCATCAGGCGCGAGCGCCGCGCGGAAAGCATCAGCAAAGCCAGCTGGGCGAGGCCGGAAACCGTCACGCCCGCCGCCGCCGCATAGGCCGCGTTGGGAAAAAGGAAGGAAACGCCAAGAAAAGCCATGGTGACTACGTTCATCAGCACTGGCGCGAAGGCGGCGACGGCGAATTTGCCATGGGCGTTGAGCGTCGCCGAATGCATTGTGACCAGGGTGACGCAGAACAGATAGGGGAAAGTGATGCGCGTCAGGCTGACCGCGAGGCTGAATTTTTCCGGATCGGCGGCGAAACCGGGCGCCATCAGATGGACGAAACAGGCATGAACAGCCAGCCGAGCGCCAGAAGAATCACCTGCGATATCAAAAGCAAGGTGAAAATCTGATTGGCGAAGCGGCGCGCCGACCAGACATCGGATTGCTCATAGACGCGCAGATAGGTCGGGACATAGGCGGCGTTGAACGCCCCCTCCCCGAAAATCGCGCGGAAATGATTGGGCAGGCGCAAGGCGACGGCCAAGGCGTCGCCGAGCAGGCCCGCCCCGACCATGCCGCTTAGCATCACATCGCGCAAAAAGCCGGTCAGGCGCGACAGCAGCGTGAAACCGCTGACCGAGAGGAAACTTTTGAACATGGCGCGCCGATAGTTAAAGCGTTTTCAGGCGAAGCAGATATCGGTTCGCGTGAATAAAACGCGCAAAATCAAGGAACTAGAACCAATATCCGATTCGATCGGATCGGATCGGAAAAGACTCCAGGGAGCGGTCCCGGTTAAGGCATGGTCCCGGCAGGGCGTCAAGACTTTGCGCGGTGGTCTTCTTTCAGCGCCATCTCGCCCGTACTCGCGGCCTGCATCTGGCAGTCGGGCGCGCTGACCGCTTCGGGCGTCCGGGCCTCGCCGATCCTCTCCGCGACGAGATAGAGCGGCCTTCCCTTCACTTCGGCGAAGACGCGGCCGATATATTCGCCGAGCACGCCAAGCGAAATCATCTGCACGCCGGCGAAAAACATGATCGAAACGATCAAGGAGGCGAAGCCCGGCACGGAGACCCCGATCACCAGAGCCTCCAGCAGGAAGTAGACGGCGCTGAGCAGCGCGAAGGCCGCGATGATCGTCCCGATATAGGTCCAGGCTTTCAGCGGCACGGTGGTGAAGGAGACGATGCCGTCGAAAGCGAAACGGGTGAGCTTCCGATAGGAAAACTTCGACTCGCCGGCATGGCGCTCCGCCACGTCGAACGGCACCCCGATCGATTTGAAGCCGATCCAGGCATAGAGACCCTTGCTGAAACGCGCCCGCTCGCGCAAGCCTCTCAGCGCTTCGAGCGCCACACGGTCGAGCAGGCGAAAGTCCCCGGCCCCTTCCGGCAGCTCGATTTCGCCGAGCACCCGAAACATCCGATAGAATTTATGGGTCAGCCATTTGCGCGCCGCCGAATCGGTGTCGCGGCTTTGCCGGACGCCGTAAATATTCTGGTAGCCGTTGCGCCACATGCGGACGAAATCCAGGATGGCTTCCGGCGGATGTTGAAGATCGGCGTCCATGATCACCGCGCCCCGTCCACGCGCCGCGTCGACTCCGGCGGCAATGGCGATTTCCTTGCCGAAATTGCGCGAAAACGACAGGGCTCGCACCCTCGGGTCAGCCCGATTGATTTCGCGAAGGACCGTCAGCGTCGCATCGTGCGAGCCGTCGTCGATGAACAGGATTTCGAAACTTTTAACGCAGGCCAGCGCGGGGATCAGCCGGTCGAGCAGCGGACGCAGGTTTTCGCATTCATTGAAAACCGGCACGATCACCGAAAGCTCGGGCGCATCTGCGCCTGTATCGATTGGCATGATCATTTCCACTTGCGCGCCATTATGTTGCAGGTCCCATTCCTCTCGAAAAAGCCGAACAAGCTTTTAAGTACAGGTTTGGGGATTTCCCATGGCGCTCATCTAGGCCGTGGCGCGAAAATGCGCAAGAAAAGGCTCCATGTTGAAAAAAACCTCGAAAAAAACTTCCTTCGCGCTTTGCGCCGACGATTTCGCCCTCTCGCCCGCGGTGAGCGCAGGGATTCTCGAGGCCCTGGCCGCCGGGCGCCTGACCGCGACCTGCGCGATGACCACGCAAGCCTCCTGGCCGGACGCCGCGCGCAAATTTCGTGCTATGGCGCCCCGCGCCGATCTCGGCCTGCATTTCAATCTCACCCTCGGCGGCCCTTTGGGCAAGATGCCGAAATTCGCCCCCGACGGCGCCTTTCCGGCGATGAACACCATTGTCCCCACGGCCTGGCGCGACGCACTCCCCCGCACGGAAATCCTGGAAGAGTTGCGCCGCCAGCTCGACGCTTTCGAGGCCGCCCAGGGCGCGCCGCCCGATTTCGTCGACGGCCACCAGCATGTCCATGTCCTGCCGGGGATCGCCGACGACCTGATCGCGGAACTGGCCCGCCGCAATCTGGCGGGTAAAATCTGGCTGCGTGACAGCGCCGACCGCCCAAGACGTATCTTTGCGCGCGGAAAACATTGGGGCAAGGCGCTGACCGTCGCCGGTCTGGCGCACGGCTTTCGCAAAAAAGCGCAGGCGGCTGGTTTTGCCCTCAACGACGGCTTTTCCGGCTTTTCCGATTTCGACCCGCAAGGCGACTACGCCGCCGATTTTGGCACTTTCCTGAGGGCGCCGGGTGAAAGGCCGCTGATCATGTGCCATCCCGGCCATGTCGACGACGAACTGGCGCGGCTCGATCCGGTCACGCAGTCCCGTGAAACGGAGCTGGCGTTTTTAATGTCGGAGCGCTTTGAGGAGGTGATGGCGGCGGCCAATGCCAGTTTGGCAAGGTTTTCGGACATGTGAAGGACGGATCGCATGGCGCCTATCGTCCGCCCGTAACGCTGGAGCTATTGGATTTGCGATCAAACCGACTTAATCGTTTGAGGAAGGCGCGGCTCCATGAGGCTCGCTCTCTGGCGCATGTTCTTCCTGCATCTCCGTTGAAGGCGGCGGATAGGGCGTGATTGAGCCCGGCTCGCCCTCCGGCGCGCCGCCATATTCCTGCCTTTCCGGCGAGGGCGGCGGATAGGGGGCAGTTGACCCAGGTTCGTCCTCCGGCGCGCCGCCATAGTCCTGCCTTTCCGGCGAGGGTGGCGGATAGGGCGCAGTTGACCCGGGTTCGCCGTCCGGCGCGCGATCCAATTCCTGCCTTTCCGGCGAAGGTGGCGGATAGGGCGCAGTTGACCCGGGTTCGCCGTCCGGCGCGCGATCCAATT
>NZ_JBKQOU010000336.1:0-8462 GCF_052145335.1 Rhodoblastus sp. | reverse complement strand
AGAAAAAGTCTCATCTGGCATCCCCCTCATGTCTTCATCGCGGCATTGGGCGTCGCGCCCGGGCCATACCTTATGCTCGACGCTGGCGACCACATTGTCCAGCCATGTCGCGCAAGCCGATGAAGATTCCCCGCGGGCGCCGCGTTGCGCCAGGCGCCCGCGCTAATCGAGGTGATGCTTGCCGATCATGCGCACCGTGCTCGCCTGCGCGCCTTTTTCGCCGGGCTCCTCGACGAAACGAACTTCCGAGCCGACGGTTAGGCGGTCGAAGTCTCCGTCGAGCACCGAATTGCGATGAAAATAGATTTCGCGGCCGTCGGGCGTTTCGATGAAGCCGCAATCCTCGCCGGCCAAGAACCGAGCCACGCGGCCATGATCGGGCGCCGGATGCTGTTTCACCTCCTCGCGCAAATCGCGGACGACGTCCTCGATCTGCCGGATCGCCGCATCGAAGGCGTCGCGGATGGCCACCGCCGCATGCTCGTGTTCCGGCGCGTCCTCGTGCGATCTGTCGACGATGACATCTTTGTGTCCCGGCATGGCGATGCGCAGGTCGATCTTGAAAAGGTCGCCCTGCTTGTGTCGCGCGGCGGATTTGGTCACCACGACATGGCAACTCGTGATCCGCGAGCTGAATTTTTCGAGACGCTGCGTCTGTTCGTCGATCTCGGCGCGGATGGTCTCGGATGGCTCGCAGTGCTGAAAGGCGATTTCCGTCGGCGTTTGCATGGTCTTGCCCTTCCTCGCAAAACTTCGCGCCTGCCCGCAACCCCGGATGCTGGCAGCATGTTCCACAAAACTCATTGATCTGTCGCAAGGGCGCCTCGGCGCGGTTTCGGCGCCGCGGTCGCGCGCCAAATCAGTTTGTCAGCCCACCCACCGAATTTCCGGCGATTTGCGCGGGACTGGCGCGACGGCGCTTTTCGGATGACCGATTATGATCGGCGCCACGGGAACCCATTCCGCCGGAAGGCCGAGGTCCGCCTTCCCGTCGGAAGTGTTGAGATAGCTTTGCGCGAATCCGATCCAGCAGGAGCCAAGCCCGGCCGCGTAAGCGGCAAGCATCAGGTTTTCGGCGGCCAGCGCGCAATCCTCGACGATCCATGGGCCCTGGGCGATCGCGGAAATCAGCATGAGCGCGGGCGCATGATAAAAGACATGAAAATTCGGGTCGCTGAGGTGGGAGCGAAAATGATCGGCATGGGGATTGCCGCCCAATGTCGTGAGCATATGGGACTTGGCCTGATCTGAAATGCGATGGAGCGCCTTTTGGTCGCGCACCACCGTAAACGCCCATGGCTGCGCGTTGACCGCGCTTGGGGCATGCGTGGCGGCATGGATCAGACTGCCGATTAAGCTCTCGTCGACAGGCTCATCGGTATATTCACGCACCGACCGTCGACCGAAAATCGCTTGGGTGACGTCCATCACGCTGTCCTTCCTCGCTGCATCGCTGTCTTGTACTTAAGATCCAACTTCTTGGCGATAGTGACGCCGTCGTTGCAGACGATTGGAGCGCCCGACTGTTCTGGCGACTAGCTGCCAATGGGAGGCCTTGCCCACGGATCTGGCGCCCAAAAGCGCCGCGCATTATTATTTCGTGCTGTGGGATTGGGACGGCAAGTTGGATCGCGGTCACAAGGCGCCTTATGTCGCCGCGCGCGAAGCGGCAGGACGCGAGGAGGCGAGCCCGACAGCTGCGATCATCGACCGTCAAAGCGCCAAAGCCGCTCAAAAAGGGGGGGCGGCGTCGACCCCCAGGGCTTTGATGCGTGCAGGAAAGTAATTCGCCTCGGTGATTTTTGGCTGCCTACGGAAGCCCGCGCGACTTTTGATGACTCCCGTTCTTTGACCCGATCAAGACATCGTTTGCCGACGCTTTCGTCGATGATGCGCTAATGCTGGGAGACTAATGCTCGTTCAATCCCTTTTGGAAAACTAATATTGGCGCGAGGATCGAGTCCCAGTTCGCGCAGAGCGGCGAGAACGTTTGACGGGTTTTCATCCTCGATACATAAACTCTCCTGCGCAACAGGGCCAATATGCAGGCGAACAAATTCAGCGACGCAGTTGCAAAACACAAATTGACGACGCGCCTTCGTCACCTGGATGGGTCGCAATATCTTCGCTTTTGAGGCCACCTCAGCCAAAAAGTCACCTAAACCGTAAGCTCCCGGCAAAATGTCAGGCGGTCGAAGCTCCAGCGCGGCGAAAGCCGACCGCACCATCGGCGCCGACAACGGGAAGGGGGCCTTAAACACGGGACTCCATTGCTCGAGCCCGTTCGAATCGACCAGCAGCAACCGCTTGACCTCAAGCACACCGCCACGAATCTTTGCGCTGTGCGGAGTGACGGAATTCAACAAATAGATTTCGTCGCTCTGCCGCGGAGTAACCTGCGCAGCCAAACCGACCTTCGCCTCGATATCCGAGAGCCTGGCGCCAAACGTGCGCCACTCCCAACGAGGCGGGTTCCTATTGCCGATTTCGTCCATTGGCTTCCCTCCCCGGCCCTCACCTTCTCCACCGAGTCGGACGAGCCCAAAGCCAGGCGTAACAGCAGTCACGACGAGCGCCGCTTGCTCGAACGCTTTGGTCGGCGCTGGTCAAAGTCGTGGATTCTCATGCCCACGCCATGGACGCCATGGGGGAGATGCTGCCGGCGCGGACGCGACAATTCGTTAACATCGATTCTGATAAGCGAACGCCTGTTATCAAGCCCGCGCCGGCGCAAAAGGGAACGATCCGGAGCGCATAACCCAAGCTCCATAACCGACGACCCGGTTCCGATCGCCCGCCGTGTCGCCGGAGTTCCTCAAATCTAGGCGCTCTATCGAAAGGCCACGATGCTTCGCCTCGATCAGCAGCCCACGAATGGGGAGAGCGCCGCAAGCGTCGTCGAAGCCGATCGCAGCTTCATCGAGACGTTCGATCGCACCCGCTGTCGCCGAATCGCGGCGACGCGCATCGTCATAACGCAAATAGTGCGACAGGTCTGAGCTTACGACGACGAGCGCGTCATCATCCCAGAGGCGGCTCAGGACTCTCGCAACGTCTTGTGGCGTCGCCGAGCCGACCAAAAGCGGCACGATTGCGATCGAACCGAAAACAGCTTGAAGGAATGGAAGCTCGACTTCCAGGGCGTGCTCGTCGGCGTGCGGTTCATCCTGCATGACCACGAATGGCATGACAGCGATCTCCTCGATCGCGGCGATGTCGACAGGAACATTGCCCAGCGGGGTCGCAAAGGCGCGGACGGATGGAACAGCAATGCCGCGGACCGGCATCCTGTGTGCAGGGCCAATGACGACGACTCGGGTAAAACCATGCTTTTCCGCGCGAAGCGCGGCGAACGCTTCGGCGGCCACCGGCCCCGAATAGACGTAGCCCGCATGTGGCGCAATGAGGGCGCGGATGCGGCCGACCCCGGGCTTGAAGCTGGAATTCGCCAGCAGACGCTCGATGGCGGTCCGAAGCTCTTCTGGATCGGCCGGATAAAACAGGCCTGCCGCCGCCGCACGCCTGACGGCCTGCTCTCGATCTGTCGCGATCACCTCATCCGCCCTTGAATCCGTGGGTCAAATCTCCACCTGACCGAGATGAACATAACAGAAACAGCGGCTCCCGCTCCACCCTTCGGCAAAATGCGCGCCCGCTATTGGCATGCCCTTGAGGATGGCCGCATCCAATGTGATCTTTGCCCGCGTTTTTGCAAGTTGCGGGAAGGGCAGCGCGGCCTTTGTTTTGTGCGCGCCCGTCAGGAAAATGAGCTCATTCTGACCACCTACGGTCGGTCGTCCGGCTTTTGCGTCGATCCAATCGAGAAGAAGCCGCTCAATCATTTTCTGCCCGGCACACCTGTGCTCTCGTTCGGCACCGCTGGGTGCAACCTCACTTGCAAGTTCTGCCAAAACTGGGACATCTCCAAGGCGACCCAGTTTGACCGTCTCCAGGATCAGGCTTCGCCCGAAGCAATTGCGCGAGCCGCGAAGGAGATAGGCGCGCGATCGGTCGCCTTCACCTATAACGACCCGGTGATCTTCCTCGAATATGCGGTGGACGTTGCGGCCGCCTGTCGTGAAGCCGGCCTCAAGACGGTCGCCGTGACAGCGGGCTACATCACGGCAGAGGCCCGCAAAGAGATGTTTGGGGTGATGGACGCGGCGAACGTCGACCTTAAGGGCTTCAGCGAGGATTTTTATCGAACCTTATGCACGGCCAAACTGCGGCCGGTCCTCGATACGCTCGAGTATGTCAGGCACGAAACGAACTGCTGGCTGGAAATTACGACGCTGTTGATCCCCGGCAAGAACGACTCCGCAGCCGAGACTCAGGCCTTGAGCCAGTGGATCCGGCAACGGCTGGGACCGGACACGCCTTTGCATTTTACCGCCTTCCACCCCGACTGGCGAATGCGAGACACGCCTCCAACGCCGGCGGCTACGCTTCAAACTGCGCGACGGATCGCTTTGGAAAACGGGCTTCGCTATGTCTACACGGGCAATGTGCATGACGAGGCCGGGCAAAGCACTTACTGCCATTGCTGCGGCGAGCGCCTGGTCGGACGCGATTGGTACGACATTACTTCGTGGGCGCTGACGGGCGATGGACGATGCGCTCATTGCCGAGAGGCCTGTGGAGGCGTGTTTGAACCGCGTCCAGGCGCCTGGGGCTCCCGGCGCTTGCCGGTCCGGCTGGAACTTCATGGCCAGATGGACACCCTCACCTAGATTCCATCCGCGTCGAGATCGCATGAAGTGAAGGGCGCCGAAGTGAGGGAAGAAAAAGATGACGATCGACAACACTGAATTCGGCAGAATCACCATCAATGGGGAGACTTATGAATATGACGTGATCATTCGTCTCTCCGGAAAAGTCGAAAAGCGGAAAAAGAAACTGTCGAGGGAAATATATGGGACGTCGCACATTATATCGAAAAACGAAGCGAAGTTCCTTTTTGAAGACGGATGCGAAACGTTAGTCGTTGGCGCGGGCCAGGAAGGGAACTTGCGCTTGTCTCCGAAGGCCAGCGATTATTTGAACAAAAAAGGGTGCAAGGTTCTGTTGCAGCCGACGCCCGAAGCCGTCCGGTCGTTCAATCAGTCGCGTGAGAGAAAAATCGGACTCATGCACGTAACCTGTTAACGATGCAAAGCACTCCACCATTAACCGCCGCCGAGCGCGTCATCAAAGATATGGAGGTCTTAATTGATCGGAGAGCCGGCTTTGCCGGCGGTTTTTTCGCGCGCCTCCAAGCGATCGACCTCCTCGGCAAGTTTTCCGTAGGCACAAATGAAGACCGCCAACTCCTCGGCCATCTCCGCCATCTCTGGGATATTGCCGCCGTCAAGCATGTCCAGCTTTTCCTTCAGCCGTGCGGTGGCGACACGCACCGCCTGAGCCCAATCGAGCAGCGGCCGGTTAGGTAAGTTCTTTGGACAGTCAGGCTCGGGCGCAACCACGCGCCCAAGCAACTGCGCCACGTCTCGTGGTTCCGCGCTCTTCCGGACTGCGACATTGGGGCGAGCCATCCAGATCAAGCCATTTTTTCGGACGAGACCTTTTGACGGAGGAGCTCCGGACGAAAGGTGAGACACACGCTTCTGGCGAGATTTCCGTAACATGGCGCGCTCCTGGGAAGGGTATCCTCAGGCAACAGACCGTCGCACGTCTGTGATGCGATCCTTGCTCGGCGGCAGATCGGAATCAAGCGCGGCCGACAGGTTGAAACAGCCAATTGCTCAAATATTTGTTTAAGCCCATATGTCGACGCCCGCAATGACGTAAATCAATCGGGATGGCGCAGTCCTAAAGGCGTCCGGCGGCGCGCCATGGAATGGTGATCCAGTCGTGGCGGAACGGCGGTTCTGCCGCCCTGTTATTTCTGCCAACGTATCAGGGCGATTTCCGCTGGCGTCCGTACGCCGGGGCGCCACGGCACGACACGCGCCGTGTATTCGTCCGACGGTCGCGCGCCGGGGATCCAGCCGCGCCAGAAATAGCCGCCGGTCGCTCCGGTGATTGGTCTGTCGTGCGAAAGGGAGGCCACCTCCGCAGCCCGGCCGGCGGTCGGCTCGGCGTAGATCTCGACCCGGATGTCCCCGGGCGCGATATCGCCGAGATAGACCGGGACCGAAACTTCCCAGCCGTCGGTCTGCCTGACGAAATCCGGCTGGCCGATATGAACACCCGGCCATGAGCTCTCCAGCCGCCGAGCCCATGCCGCCATAGCCTTCGCGCTGGCCGCGCCATCGGCGACCCGCTCACGCAATGCCTGGGCGGCTGGCAGATAGGCCTTGTCAAGATATTCGCGTACCATGCGCGACGCGCCGTATTGCACCGTCAGGTCGGTAATGCTGCGCCGCATGCGGGCCACCCAGGCGCGCGGGATTCCGCTGGCGTCGCGGCCGTAGAACGCCGGCGCCACCTCGCGCTCCAGCACCCCATAGAGTTCGTAAGCATCGTGGCTGTCCTGATCGGCCGATTCGGTGACCGGTCCGACGCCAATCGCCCAGCCCACATCCGGCCGGTAGGCCTCCTCCCACCATCCGTCTAGTGTCGAAAGGTTCAGTCCGCCATTGACCAGGACTTTCATGCCGCTGGTTCCGCACGCCTCCCAGGGACGGCGCGGCGTGTTGATCCAGACATCCACGCCCCGCACCAACTCCTGCGCCAGCGAGATGTCGTAATCCTCCAGAAACACCACCCGGCGACGATATCGCGGATCCTGTGCGAACCGAATCCAGTCCCGGATCATCCGTTTTCCGGCCTCATCGTCCGGGTGCGCCTTGCCCGCGAGCACGAGTTGCACCGGGCGCATCTCATCGCAGAGTAGTCGCGCCAGGCGCGCGGGATCCGACAGGAGTAGATCGGGACGCTTGTAAGCGGTGAAGCGGCGCGCGAAGCCGAGGGTAAGAACATTGGGATCGAGTACGGTCTCGCTGAGCGCCACGGTCTCGGGCGGGCAGCCGCGTCCGCTCAGATGGGAGCCGAGCCGCGCGCGAACGCTGCGCACGAGCGCCTTACGGGCGCCGCCGCGCAACGACCATAGCTCCTGATCTTCGATTGTTCCGATGCGCTCGCAAAGATCCTCCGGTTCATGGCGCCAGCGCTCCTTGCCGCAGGCTTTCGTCCAGAGCGCGTCAGCCTCGGCGGAATCCCACGTCGGCGCATGAACGCCGTTCGTGACGTGGTCGAACGGCACTTCATGCTCCGGCCATCGCGGGTACATCGGTTGAAAAATCCGGCGGCTGACCGCGCCATGCAGCCGGCTGACGCCAAAACTCAGCAGCGCTCGGCGCGCCGCAAGAAAGGCCATGTTGAGCTTGCCATCCGAGACAGGCCCCTGAGCGAGGCCGAGTTGCTGGAGTTCGGCAAAACTAGGCTCGCCCGACGCCCAGGCCTGGACATACCGTGGGAAGAAATCCAACGGGTAACGGTCGAACCCCGCGTTCACCGGCGTATGGGTCGTGAAGACATTGCCGGCCCGCGTGGCCCACAAGGCCTCGCTGAAGCTCAGACCATGGCGCTTCGCAAATGCGCGCGCCCGTTCCAGCACGGCGAAGGCGGCGTGCCCCTCGTTCAGGTGACAGACCTCGATTTCGGGATGCAGCGCCTCGACCAGACGCCAGCCGCCAATTCCGAGGACGATCTCCTGCATCAGCCGCATCTCGCCGCCGCCGCCATACAGCTTGCCCGCAATGCCCCGATCGGCCGGGCCGTTCACCGGATCGTTGCTGTCGAGCAGATAGAGCCGCGTCCGTCCAACGACGACGCGCCAAACCCGCAATTGCAGCGTCCGGCCCGGCAACTCGACCGGAATGCGAAGCCAGCCGCCGCCCGCCTCGCGCACAGGCTCGATCGGCATGATCGAAGGATCGTTGTAGGGAAAGGCCTCGAACTGCCGTCCCTCGGCGTCGATCATCTGGCGGAAATAGCCCTCCTGGTACAACAGGCCGATCCCGATGACCGGAACGCCGAGGTCGCTCGCCGCCTTCAGGAAATCGCCCGCCAGCACGCCAAGCCCGCCGGCGTAAAGCGGCAGCGCCTCGCCGAGACCAAATTCCATGCTGAACCAGGCGACGCCGCCCAGCGACGCGCCGCCCCGCGCTTCGGCCAACCAGCTGCGGCCAGTCAAATAGGCGCGCCGCGCCGCGTCGAGTTGATCGAGATGCGCGACGAAACTGGCGTCCGCGGCAAGTTCATCCAAACGGGCGGCGGAGACGTCTTCGATGACGGTCCATGGATTGCGCGTCGCCCGCCATGACCCCTCGTCCACCCTTGCCCACAGCCGTCGGCCTCGTGGCTCCGTATCCAACGCAGATCGAGCGCCAGATCACGAAGCGCGCCGAGTGGCGCGGGCAGAACTCGCCAGGGGATCATCGTCTGAGCTTGACCTTGAGATAGTTCACCGCGCCATCGAGCGTGCCGAGTTTTGGGTAATCGAGTTCCGGGATGTCGAC
>NZ_JBKQOU010000335.1:0-11909 GCF_052145335.1 Rhodoblastus sp. | reverse complement strand
AATAAATATGATTTTAAAGATACCCGCAATAATGCCCGCAATTTTCGCTGCTAGGGCCTTTGCGCTTTTGTTGCCGAGATCGACGACTAACGTCCACAAGCCCATTGAAGCTGCCGTCCGCCGGGCTATCCGCGTAGGTCTCATCGTGACCCAAGGCGGTCTTTCGACGTAATTGCCTTATGCCCCAAGCAATTGCTCAAAGCGGACTTTCACGCATACGCCGATTACGAGAGCTTGCAAGGAAGGAGTTCTGCGTTTCTTGTTCGTCGATGGAGTGCGCTTTTTGATTTCAACGGCGCCAGCGGTTCAGACTCAGGCATTTGGATCGTCAATGAGTGGGTCTAGCTTGGCAAGTCGTTCGAGCGCGTCTGGCTCAAGGATTTCGACTTCGGAGCCCGTGACAACAACATTATATTTCGCGAGCGTGGCGAAGCTGCGCGAAAGCGCTTCCGGAACGATCCCTACGCGGGCGGCAAGGACTTTCTTTTCGAATGGAATCGCAAAGCGATGCGTCCTGCCAGACTCTCGATCGCGAAGGACAATCCAGGCCGCCAGTCGTTCAAGGCTGGACCGCAGCTTTTGGTTCTTCAACTCCCTGACGTTGCTGCGATCCGAGTTAGCGAGTTCCGCGGCGACGGTCGTTGCAAACGCGCCGTCCTCGACCATGGCCTCGCGAACAGCCAACGCTGGAATCAGCAGCATTTTGGCCGGTTCGAGCACGCGCGCCGACCTGAGGTTTATGCGATCGAGTACGACGCTTGCGACGATGAATATGTTCGGCGGTCCGATTACTTCGAGCGTCGTTTCACGTTCGAAATACGTCGCATAAATCTCGACAAGTCCGTCGATCACGACGTGCAGGAAATCCGCTCGATCGCCTTCGCGGGCGAGTTCAAGACGCGCCGGAAATTTTTGCAGGAATGCGCCCCGAAGCAAAAGCTCGACAGTTTCCCGCCGACACCCGAAGAAAACCTTGTGCTGAGCAAGGGCGCTCATTTCCATTTCGCGCATCATTCTTTCCTTTTCTCCCATACGCAATAGAGCCCCCTAGACCACGTTCCGCATAATTTGAACGGCTTTTCGGACGGGAATGTGCGGTCAAACAAATTGGTGGAGCATTTTGTCGAGTCCGGCGGCGAATGAGCGCAGTTGATCTTTATCAAGTGCGCACCGAATTTTTCCAAATTCAGGTTCTGAAATGCGTTTAAAATCAGATGATATGCATCAACAATTCAATTGTTTTAATTCAGAACTGCTGTTTTGCAGTAAATTTCGTCCGGTGGGCGGCTGTTGGACGCTTGCCGCCGCTTGCAAAACGGAGCCAAATAAGACGGTCACATTATAATTCTGGAGGCCGGGACTGTTAGACAAGCAACGGTCGCGTCAAAACGGCTCAGCCCAATGCAAACAGGGAATTCACTCGATGAAGTTCGTCATTGTCTCCGCCATCGCCCTTGCAAGTCTTAGCTTCGCCTCTGCGGCGAGCGCGGCCGGCGATGCTGACGCCGGCAAGAAGGTCTTCAATAAATGTGCGGTCTGCCACACGGCCGTCGCGGGAAAAAATGGCCTCGGGCCGTCGCTGTTCGGCGTCGTCGGCCGTCCTTCGGCCTCGGCGCCCGGGTTCAATTATTCCGACGCCATGAAAGGCGCCGGCAAGACTTGGGACGATGCGACTCTTGACGCCTATCTGGCCGATCCGAAGGCGGTGGTGCCGGGTAACAAAATGGCGTTTGCCGGTCTTCCAAAACCTGAAGATCGCGCGAATGTGATCGCTTATCTCGCGACCCTCAAGTAGGTCGGCAAACAAGCCGCGTCCTCAAGGCGCGGCCCAACTCCCCGCCCGCTGAAGACCTTTCGCACTTGGCCTGTGCGAGAGGGTGCGTGGTCGCGAGCAGTTCAGATTGGACGGAACGGATGGTGCCGAAATTCGCAAGCCTCTTCCGAAAATTTTTGGCGTTGCTGTTGTGGCTGGCGGCCGCTTCCCCCTGTTTGGCTCTCGACAGCCCGCTGAAAGATTTCCTCGGGCAGGTTCCGGCCGGCGAACTCGCGCCAGGAGCCGAGCATTACGGAGCAATGGAAGGGAGTCCTCCCGTCGCAAGGATTTTTGCCGGCGATCGGCTGCTTGGCTACGCCTTCATCAACGCCGATTGGGTTAATTCGACCGGCTATTCGGGCCAGCCGATCCAGATCCTCGAAGCCCTGTCGACGGATGGAAAAATCGCCGGCGCGCGCCTGATGGCGCATCACGAGCCGATCGTCCTCGTCGGCATTCCCCTGGAGCGCATCGAGACCTTCATTCGCGGTTACGTCGGGCGCGATGTTCTGGCGCTGAGCCATTCCGCTCCGTCCGATCGCCCAGCTGTGGATATTGTCAGCGGCGCCACCGTGACCGTGACCGTCATCGCCGAAAGCATGGTTCGCGCCGCCATCAAAGTGGCGAAGGCGCAGGGCATGGGGGGGCCGGCGGAAAAAAGTACGGAGGTTCGCGAATTGGACCCGTCGCATGTCGCGCCCGCCGACTGGGGCGCGCTCGTCGGCGAGGGCGCGGTGCGCCGCCTGAGCTTGTCGGTTGGAGACGTCACCGAGGCGTTTCGGCGCATTGGCAATGAAAATGGCGTCCAACACCCCGAAGCCGAAGACCCCACGACCTCCTTCATCGATCTTTATGTCGCTCCCGTCTCCATCCCCGCGATAGGCAAGAGCCTCCTCGGCGAGGAAGGCTACGCCTCATTGCAAAAGACGTTGGCGCCTGGTCAGCAGGCGATCCTCGTCGCATCGAACGGCGCCTATTCGTTCAAGGGCTCGGGTTATGTGCGCGGCGGCATATTCGATCGATTTGAGATTTTGCAGGGCGACGCCAGCATCCGCTTTCGCGATCGCGACCACACGCGTATTGGCGATATTCGCGCCGCTGGCGCTCCCAATTTCAAGGACGTCGACCTGTTCCGCGTGCCGGTCGGAACGAGCTTCGAACCCATCCAGCCCTGGCGATTGCAGCTGCTGGCGCAACGCGCCTACGGCGCACGCGACAAAGCGTTCCTGACCTTCAACGTGAATTACCAATTGCCGGAAGCTTATCTCAAGCCGCTTCCGACGCCCGCCGCAGTTACTAGGACCGCGCCGACGTCTTCGATAGCAGCGGCGGCGCAATCTTCCGAACCGCCCATGTGGCATGCGATGTGGAGAGCGAAAACTTTCCAGATCGGCGTGCTGCTCGCAGCTCTCGGCCTGCTCACCCTGATCTTCTTCTTTCAGGACTGGCTCGTATTACGGCCGCTCTTATATGACCGGCTTCGCTTGAGTTTCCTGGTGTTCACGTTGGTTTGGATCGGCTGGCTGGCGCAGGCGCAATTGTCTGTCGTCAACGTCCTCGCCTTCCTCAGCGCCCTGCGGACAGATTTTCGCTGGGATTATTTCCTGATGGCGCCGCTGATCTTCATAATGTGGTTCGCCGCCGCCGCGTCCCTGCTGTTTTGGAACCGCGGCGCCTATTGCGGTTGGCTGTGCCCGTTTGGCGCCTTGCAGGAGCTGACCAATCGCCTCGCGCGACGCCTGAAAATTCCACAGCTGAAGATTTCATTTGGCGTCCATCAGCGGCTGACCGCGCTCAAATACATCGTCTTTCTTGTCTTGTTCGGCATATCGCTGAGTGATCTGGGCCTCGCCGAACGGATGTCGGAAGTCGAGCCGTTCAAGACCGCGATCATCCTGCGTTTCGCGCGCCAGTGGCCTTTCGTCCTCTATGCTGGGGCGATGGTCGCGTCGAGCCTGTTCGTCGAACGTGCGTTCTGCCGTTACCTCTGTCCCATGGGCGCCGCCCTCGCGATACCATCGCGCCTGCGCTTGTTCGATTGGCTCAGGCGCTATCGCGAATGCGGCAGTCCCTGTCAGAGATGCGGCAATGAATGTCCCGTGCAGGCGATCCATCCTGAAGGGCACATCAACCCCAACGAATGTATTCAGTGCCTGCATTGCCAGATGCTTTATCACCACGACCAGAAATGCCCGGTGATGATCCAGCGTCGTCTTAAACGGGAAAGACACTCAGCTTCGTCCAACGCCGGCGCTTCCCACGTTCCTCTTCCGCCCAAAGCCAAAATCTCCGCACGGGCCGCCGACCAACACGCGCCGTGAACGCGGATGCGATCGCCATCAAGTCAATTTGATTTTGGTTCGCAAAGAACTGATACCGAGGGAGAAAACCATGACCGAGCATAAAAACGACCCCCAGGCAGCTGATTCCAGCCCGAGCGTCAGCCGTCGCGGCATTTTGGGAGGAACGGCCGTTGTCAGCGCTACGGCCTTGTCAGGCGGCGCCGCCTATCTAAATTTCGTGCAACAGGCGCGCGCGGCAACGGAAAACGCCGAGGTCAAGCCCGGCGACTTGGATGAATATTATGGTTTCGGCAGTTCTGGCCAAACCGGCGAAGTCCGCGTTTTCGGCATGCCGTCGATGCGCGAACTCGTTCGCATCCCCGTCTTCAACCGCGACAGCGCCACGGGATGGGGACTGACCAACGAAAGCCGGAAAATTCTCACCGAAGGACTTCTGCCTCCCAGCAAGAAATATCTGGAGACGCGCGGCGGCGTCTATCTCAATGGCGACCTGCATCATCCGCACGTCTCGTTCACCGATGGCACCTACGACGGGCGCTATCTGTTCGTCAACGACAAGGCCAATTGCCGCGTCGCGCGCATCAGGCTGGATATTTTCAAGACTGACAAGATCATCGAAGTCCCCAACGCCTCCGATATCCATGGCTTGCGCCCGCAGAAATATCCGCGCACCGGCTATGTCTTCGCCAACAGCGAACACATCATACCCATCCCCAATGACGGAACTGTCCTCGACGATCCGAAAAATTACTGGTCGGTCTATACGGCGATTGACGGCGACAAGATGGAAGTCGCTTGGCAGGTGCTCGTCGACGGCAACCTTGACAACACAGACTGCGATTACCAAGGCAAATATGCCTTCTCCACCTGCTACAACCCAAACAAGGCCGTCACCACCGATGCGATGACCGACCACGAACAGGCGTGGGCGGTGGTCTTCAACATCAAGCGCATTGAACAGGCGATCAAGGACGGCGATTACAAGGTCACCAACGGCGTGAAAATCGTCGATGGGCGGCATGGCTCGAAATATACGCGCTATATTCCGATCCCCAATTCGCCGCATGGTTGCAACACCGCGCCAGACGGCATTCATGTCGTCATCAACGGCAAGCTTTCGCCGACGGTCAGCGTCATTGACGTGCGCAAGCTCGATGACCTCTTCGACTCCAAGATCAAGGAGCGCGATGTCATAGTCGCCGAGCCGGAGCTGGGCCTTGGTCCGTTGCACACGGCTTTTGACGCGCATGGCAACGCCTACACGACACTGTTCATTGACAGTCAGATGGTGAAATGGAACATCGACAAGGCCAGGAAAGCCTTTGCGGGCGAAAAGGTCGACCCCATCCTGCAAAAAATGGACGTGCATTATCAGCCGGGACACAATCACACGTCGATGGGCGAAACCAAGGACGCCGACGGCAAATGGCTGGTGTCGTTGAACAAATTCTCCAAGGATCGGTTCATCAATGTCGGCCCGTTGAAGCCGAATAACGACCAGCTCATCGACATATCGGGCGATGAAATGAAGATCGTTCATGACGGAGCCGCTTTCGCCGAGCCTCATGATCTGTGCATCGTACACCGCTCGAAGATTAATCCGATCAGCATCTACAACCGCGACGATCCGATGTTCGAGGATGCGCGTAAATGGGCGGCGAAGGACGGCGTCAAGCTGGAAGAGGCGGCCAACGTCATTCGCGACGGCAATAAGGTGCGCGTCTATATGCATTCGAATGCGCCCAAATACAGCCTCGAAAAATTCGATGTCAACGAAGGCGACGAAGTCACCGTCTTCCTGACCAACATGGACGATGTCGAAAACCTGACGCACGGCTTCACCATTGTGCGCTACGGCGTCGCCATGGAGATCAGTCCGCACATGACGGCCTCGGTGACGTTCAAGGCCGACCGGCCCGGCGTCCATTGGTGGTATTGCCAGTGGTTCTGCCACGCCTTGCACATGGAAATGTCTGGGCGCATGCTGGTGCATCCCAAGCAGGGCTGACCATGAACCGTTCACGCGTTCCGCTGATGGCGACGCTTGTCGCCGCGACCGTCCTGGCGACGGCGGACGCGCGGGCGGCGATCATTCCCGTGGGCAAGGGAGGGAGCGTCGCCGAGGCGCTCTCTCAAGCGGCGCCGGGTGATACGCTGCGTCTGGCCAAGGGCGTCTTCAGGGGCGGGATCGTCATCGACAAGCCGGGACTGACGATCGACGGGGAGCCCGGCGCCACGCTCGACGGCAATGAAACCGGCAACGTCATTACGATCGTGGCGCCGGACGCGACCATTCGCGGCCTGACCATTCAACGATCCGGGCTTACGCTGATCGACAAGAACTCCGGCATTTTCGTCGATCGCACGGGCGACCGCGCGCATATCGAAGACAACCGATTTTCCGATAATCTGATCGCGATCTATCTGGACGGGCCGCATGACGCGATGGTCCGGCATAACAAGATTGTCGGCTTGCAGCGGCTGCGGAGGACCGAACGCGGCCCTTCCGTTTCCTTGTGGAACACGCCGGGTTCAGCGATCGTCGACAATGATTTTCGGTCCGGCCGCGACGGCGTGTTTTCGGTGTCGAGCAACCACAATATTGTGCGCGGCAACACTTTCCACGACATGCGTTTCGCGGTGCATTTCATGTACACCAACGACAGCGACGTGGTCGGGAATTTGTCGGTCGGCAACGACGTCGGCTATGTGATGATGTATTCGGATCGCCTAGACGTTCGCGACAACGTCTCTGATAAAGACCGCGATCACGGCCTGCTCTTCAACTATGCCAACAATTCGCGCGTCGAGGACAACGCCACGCGCGGCAGCGACAAATGCGTTTTCATCTACAACGCCAATAAGAATCGTTTTTCCGGCAATTGGTTCGAAGGATGCAACATTGGCATTCACTTCACGGCCGGTTCGGAGCGTAATGAAATTACCGACAACGCCTTCGTCAACAATCGAACGCAGGTGATGTATGTCGGCACAAAGCTGCTGGACTGGTCGGTGCATGGGCGGGGCAATTATTACAGCGACAACCCCGCCTTTGATCTGAATGGTGACGGCATCGCCGATACGACCTACCGCCCCAATAATTTGATGGATCAGGTCATCTGGCGCGCCCCTGCCGCCAAGCTTTTGCTGAACAGCCCGGCGGTCCAGGTGGTGCGCTGGGCGCAAGCGCAATTTCCGGCTATCCACCCGGGCGGGGTCATTGACACCGCGCCGCTGATGAAGCCGCCGCGTCCCGCGTCGCTGCAAAAGTTGGCGCCATGAGACACGAATCCATCAGCCAGGACATTGTAGTGCTGCGCGCCGTCACGCGCAAATATGGGGCGCAGGTCGCCGTAAACGCCGTCGATCTCAACCTGCGCGCGGGAGAATGCGTCGGCCTGGTCGGGCAT
This sequence comes from Rhodoblastus sp., assembly GCF_052145335.1. GTDB lineage: Bacteria > Pseudomonadota > Alphaproteobacteria > Rhizobiales > Beijerinckiaceae > Rhodoblastus. The sequence goes on along the minus strand of NZ_JBKQOU010000335.1, from coordinate 4,383 downwards.
AATGGCGCCGGCAAAACGACGCTGATCAAGATGATGCTCGGACTGGCGCGCCCGACCAGCGGCGATGTTCAGGTTCTCGGGGTCGATCCTTCGGCTGGAGCGGCGGCTCTGGCGCGGCGCAACCTGGGCTACTTGCCTGAAAATGTCGCGCTGCATCCTTCATTGACCGGGGTCGAGACTCTTCGTTTCTACGCGCGTCTCAAAAACCAGCCAGTGGCTGGAAACGCCGCGTTGCTCGAACGGGTCGGCATCGCAGCGGTGGCGAATCGTCGGGTTGGGACTTATTCGAAGGGAATGCGCCAGCGTCTCGGGCTGGCTCAGGCGCTGCTCGGCAATCCGCGCGCCCTGTTGCTTGATGAACCGACGACAGGCCTCGACCCGGCGTTGCGGCAGAATTTTTACGAGATCATCGGCGATCTGCGCCGCGACGGCGCGATGGTGCTGCTGTCGTCGCATGCGCTCGCCGAGCTGGAAGGGCAAGTCGATCGGGTGGTGGTAATGAATCGCGGACGGAAGGTCGCGGACGGAGGCATCGCCGAGCTTCGCAATATCGCGGCGATCCGCCCGCGCATCCGCTTCCGGGCCGATAGGCTAGAATCGGGTGCAATTTCTGGTTGGTCACGGACCTCGGACGGTCAACTGGAACGATCCTGCGCTGAAGAAGAAGTCGCCGCAATTTTGCGCAGCCTTCCGGGCTCGGCGCAGCAAATCGAAATCCTGCGTCCGACGCTCGACGAACTTTATGCGGAATTCCAAAAGGGGGCCGCGTGAGGCAGATCTTCATCATTGTCGGCAAGGAATGGCGTGACGGGTTGCGGAACCGTTGGGTTCTAGCGACAACGGCTTTGCTCGCGGCATTGGCGCTCACGCTCGCCTTCCTGGGTTCGGCGCCCACCGGCTCCGTCAAGGTCGGCGTACTCGCGGTGACGATCGTCAGCCTCTCCAGCCTGACGATTTTTCTGATCCCCCTGATCGCGTTGCTGCTTTCATACGATGCGATTGTCGGCGAGATCGATCGCGGCACGATGGCCTTGCTGCTGTCTTATCCGGTGGCGCGCTGGCAGGTCTTGCTTGGAAAATTTTTCGGTCATCTCGCCATCCTGTTCTTCGCTACTGTGATCGGCTACGGCTTCGCTGGACTGGCTGCGCAATGGGCTGGAAACGACGATTCCCACGCCTGGGCGGCCTTCGCTTTCATGATTGCGACTTCCGGATTGCTTGGCGGCGTATTCATCGCCATCGGCTATTTGATCAGCACTTTGGTTCGCGATCGCGGAACGGCCGGCGGGATCGCGATTGGCGTCTGGCTGTTCTTCGTGTTGCTCTATGACATGGCGCTGCTCGGGGGGCTGGTCGTCGATCAGGGCCGCAACGTGACGCCCCACGTGCTGAACACCTTGCTGCTTCTCAACCCTGCCGACGTTTATCGCCTGCTCAATCTGACGGCGACCAATGACGTCGGCGGCCATGCCGGTGTCGCGGGGCTTGGCGCCCAGGCGGGCCTTGGACCTTCGGCGCTGATTGGCGCTCTCGCCGCATGGATGGTCGCGCCGTTGATCGCCTCTGTCGTCCTTTTTGCGCGGAGACAAGTATGAAACGCAGGAGCTTTCTGCTCGCATTGCTGGCGACGCCAGTGCTGGCGTCCTGCAAGCAGGATCGCGACGCCGCCGGCGCGCCCTCGCCACGTGAAGTATCGGACAGATCGGTCGCGCAGTTCTGCGGCATGTCGCTGAACGAGCACGCGGGTCCCAAAGCCCAGATTTTCATTCGCGGCCTGCCAGATCCCTATTGGTTCGCTACCGTCCGCGACGCCTTCGCGTTTCTCATGCTGCCCGAAATGCCGAAGGCGATCGTCGCGGTCTATGTCAACGACATGGCGAGGGCAAAAAACTGGGACCAGCCGGAACCCGGTCTGTGGGTCGAGGCGAACCAGGCTTTTTTCGTCATCGGCAGCCGCCGCAGGAGCGGGATGAACAGCGACGAGGCCATTCCCTTCGGGACGGCCGTCGCCGCGCAAAAGTTCGCTGCGATCGAGGGCGGCAGGATCGTAAGCTTCGACGATATGCCACGCGACTACATTCTGGCTTCGAAGTCGGGAGAATAAGGATGCATCCCACGCGCCGACGCTTTATCGCCATTACCGCCGCCGCTGGCGGGCTGCCCCTCTTGCCTTTCGTAGCAGCGCGCGCGGGGCCGTCGGCAAATTCTCTTCTCCGTGTCTGGTCCGGCGCCGCGTTGGGCGCCGACGCCACCCTGCAAATCCATCACCCCGATCCTGCGACCGCCGACCGACTGATCGCGGCAAGCCTTGTGGAAGTGGAGCGGCTGGAAAATGAGTTGAGCCTGTATCGCCTGGATAGCGCGATCTCGCGCCTGAATCGCGACGGCGCCATCGAAAATCCTCCATTCGATCTGGTGCAGGCGCTGTCTGAAAGTCGGCGCTATGGCGATCTGACGGCAGGCGCTTTCGACGTGACGGTGCAACCGCTTTGGGACCTTTACACGGCACATTTTTCCAGACCCGAAGCCTCGCCGGACGGTCCTGCCGCAAAGGCGCTGGCGGCGGCCGTCGCGCGCGTCGGACAGGACGCGCTGGAAGTGGATGCGGCGCGAATTCGTCTGACGCGACCAGCGATGAGCATCACGCTAAATGGGATCGGGCAGGGCTATGTCACTGACCGCGTCGTGGATGTGCTGCGCGCCGGCGGCGTGGAGCACGCGATGGTCGATATGGGAGAAACCTATGCGCTTGGGTCGCATCCGAAAGGCGAACCCTGGTCTGTAGGACTGGCGGATCCTCGCGCGCCTAAGCAGATTGCAGAGCGCATTGCCCTCGCGGATCGGGCCGTGTCGACGTCTGGCGGTTACGGAACGATGTTCGATCCAGCCGGGCGTTTCAATCATCTTTTCGAGCCTCAGACCGGCCACACGAGTTGGCGCTGGCTTTCTGTTTCCGTTGAGGCTGCGACCGCCGCCGAGGCAGACGCGCTTTCAACCGCCTTCAGCCTGATGCCCGAGGAGGCGACTGCGCCCATCGTCCGCAAACTCGGCTTGGTCGCGCATTTCGTCCGCCCGGACGGCTCTCGTTTCGTTCAGCGAGCTTGAGCGGGTTACGACAATTCGGTGATTGGCTTCGAGGAGCGGACCATGGGCGACACGGGACAAGTCAATGTTCGAGTGAGGTCCACCGACGACCTTCTCGCCGTCGCGGAGGCGCTGGAGCAGGAGGCGGCATCCCGATATCGCAGCCTCGCCGCGCGCATGGCGCGTCAGGGCGATATGGAAATGACCGCGCTGTTCGACATGCTCGCCGGAATGGAAGATCGGCACGCCAGCCAGATCGGCGACCGGAGTCTTGCGCGGCTCGGCCATAAGCCGGATCTTTCGCGCGCGAAATGGGAGACGCCGCCAGGTTATGACGAGGACGAATCGCGGGGCGCCGAACTCGGCGCTTATCAAGCACTTGCGTTTGCCGTCCGCAACGAGGAGCGCGCCTTCGCTTTTTACAGCTATCTGTCCGCCGAAGCCGAAGATTCCGAAATCCGCGCTCTGGCGGAAAATTTGGCGCGGGACGAATTGCAGCACGCGGCGCTGCTGCGGCAATACCGCCGCCGCGCTTTTCATGCGAAACGGCCCGCGACCTTTGAAATGCCCGAAAATGTCGACGATCTTCGAGTTCTGGCGCGACGCTGGGACGCGGAAGCGGCGGCAGCGCACGCAGCGCTGGCCGCGGAGCTTCATTTCAGGGGCGAGAATGCGGATGCGGCAATTTTCCAACGCCTCTCGGAAGAAGAGGCGCGATGCGCCGACACTATCCCAGCCGGTTCCGTGCCGAAATTGCGAAGCGCCGCCGACGGATTGCGGATTATTGAAGAGAGTTTCGACCGCTACGCGTCGATCGCCGAGCGGGCGCGCGATGAGGCGCTGATGGAGGAAGCACAGCATTTCTCAGGAAAAATGGTCGCACGCCTGGCGACGTTCGGCGGCGCACGCAGCAACATGCTGCTAGGTCCAGCGGCGATCGAAGACGCCTCCGGTTGAGACCAGCCTCGCCGCCGCGTCGAAAAATCGGCGCAGTTTGCCGGCGCGCAATCATCCGAGTGCGAGCAGGGAGTATCGAGAACAGGTGATTCCCTGGAACTCCGGTCGTTCGAAACACGCATGGTCGCTATAGACATCAGCCACTCAGCTCGAAAAAATCGCAAGGCGGCTGCGCTTGGACAAGCGCCCGTCGTGCCGCAATCGGTGATGGGCCGGATGCGAAGGATCAAATGGAAGCTGCTTTGCCTGTGCCTTGGCGTCTATTATCTAACGCCCTTCTTGCGTTGGGATCGCGGGCCGGGAGAACCGTCGCAGGCCGTGCTGCTCGATTTCGAACACGGT
>NZ_JBKQOU010000334.1:0-2863 GCF_052145335.1 Rhodoblastus sp. | reverse complement strand
ACATGCCGCGATTTCGCGACCTTGATGATGGAGGCGGCGCGCGCCTTGGGATTCGCAGCCCGCTTTGTCTCGGGTTATATCTATGTGCCGGACCGCGATGTCGGAGAGCGCCATCTCGGCGGCGGCTCGACGCATGCTTGGTGCCAGATTTATCTGCCCGGCGCCGGCTGGGTGGAATTCGATCCGACCAACGGCATTGTCGGCAGTCGGGATCTCGTTCGCGTCGCGGTGGCGAGAGAGGCTCACCAGGCCATTCCCCTCCACGGATCCTATTTCGGAGAATCCGGGGACGCCGAGGGAATGGAGGTCTCCGTCCATGTTCGGCAACTTCCGGAAAAGGCGCTCTGGCCGCGCAAAATCCGACGGGCGTGAGATCAGAAAAGTTTCAAGCGACGGGTAGTTTCGTTCGTCCGGGACAAGGCGCCGTCACGGCTCAAACACGAGGATTGGAAAAGTGCTCATCAAGGCGGGCTTTGACATCGCATTTCAGTGTCCGGCGCAGACGCCGATGCTGCTTCAGCTCAACATCCATCCATCCCGCGACGCGGACCTGCTTTCGCCGGATGTCATCAACTCCGATCCGCGTCTTCCGATGCGCGCCTATGTCGATCATTTCGGCAATCGCGTTACGCGCGTTGACGTACCGCCCGGACTTGTTACATTCAGCAACAGCTTCACCATCCATGACTCGGGCGAACCGGACGAAACGCCGCCCGATACGGATTTGACGCCGATCGCCGGTCTCCCAGACGAAGTGTTGCTGTATCTCGTTTCAAGCCGTTATTGCGACAGCGACAAACTCGCCGATTTCGCCTGGTCGATGTTTGGAGGTATCGCAGGCGGTTACGCGCGCGTACGAGCGATTGCCGATTTTGTTCATTCGAAAATCCGCTTCAGTTACCCAGACGCCCGACCCACGCGTTGCGCCAGCGATTCGGTCCAGGAGGGCATTGGCGTATGCCGCGACTTCGCCCATCTTGCCATCGCGCTTTGCCGCTGCATGAACATTCCCGCGCGCTATTGCACCGGCTATCTCGGCGATATCGGCGTGCCGGTAGACGTCAATCCCATGGATTTCAGCGGCTGGTCCGAGGTCTATCTCGATGGGCGGTGGTACACGATGGACGCGCGCCACAATCATCCGCGTATCGGCCGCATCGTCATGGGACGCGGTCGCGACGCGGCGGACGTGCCGCTCTCGACGGCGTTTGGCGTCGCCAATCTCATGCGCTTCGACGTGGTGACGGACGAGCAAGCGACCGTTCGCACTGCATAGGGCAGGAGTCTTGATTTCTGACGCGAGAAAGGTCGGCTTTCGCTGAAAACGCCGATTGCTTTGTCCGATGTCAGATTTCCGCTCCTGGCGCATCCTTGCCCTTGCGCCTTCGACCGCTTTTCCTCATGGACCGGTCCTTCGGTCCAAGATTCCCGCCCAATCGTGCGCCAACAGCTCCACTGTTCTTTCGCTCATTTGCGCCACAACCACGTCGAGCAACATCAGCTGCCAAACCGCCAGAGCGGTGCATAATTGCGACTAGCGCCGGCCTTGGCGATGGATCTGGCCTCAATTCACCTTTTCCTCTTCTCACGCCTTGATGCTGAGAGTTAGTTCCCTGTTCGAGCGTCTAAAATTCCCTGATCGCGCGATTTTTGTGCCGGGCCTGGTCTGCGTCATTCTTATCTTCTCGACATTGTTTGCGACGACATAGCGGTTTGGTTCTATCGGGAAACGCTGGACTGATTGAAGGGTTGACGTCGACGAGACCAGGAAATCGCGACCATACCGCCGCGCAAGCGCGTTTCCGCACGTGAGTAGATTCCGTCTCTCGTCGGGGCGGGACTGCGACGTGCATTATTGCGACCGGGCCTGGGGCAGGAGCCGTTGATGATCTGGAAGCGCAACAAGGGAATTTGGGGACGGCTAAAAGGCGGCGTCAATTGGCGCCGGCGCCGTCCCACGGATGACGCGGTCGGGAACGTCGTGCGCTTTGACAAGATTGACGTGCTGGCGCCTCTGGAAGGCCAAGGCGATGGCCTTTACCTCGCGGATGCGGGCGACGTCGCGAAACAGCGCGCCGCGTTTTCACAACACATAAGCTGTTAGCCAGGTTTTGCGCATATTCTTCGCAATCGGAAGCGAGTCCGGAATTAAATAACCACTCCGACCGAAGAAAGGCTGCAACCATATCAATGTGATGTCACCGGCAGAGCCTTCACCGATATGCGCCTTCCGTCGATCTGCACTACATGAATCTATCTGCGCCCCCGGAGGCGTCGATCGTATCCCCGGTCACGAAACCATTCCTATTGGACGCAAGAAACGCTGCGATCGCGGCAATCTCGCGAGGCGAGCCCGCCCTGCCAATGGGGGTAAGCTCTGCGGATATCATTGCGAGCACTTGGCTGTCCGACAAACTTGCAAGTTCTGGGCGAGCTCGGCGGATAGCAGGAACCATGTTGTTGGCCCAATTTTCCGTCTCAATGGCGCCACATCCGATTGCGTTTACAAGAATGCCGTCAGCCGCGACTTCGAGCGCCAAAGACTTCGTAAAATTGTTGATCGCCGCGCTGAGTACATGAGAGATGAATAGCTTGGGATTCGGATACGTGCCTCCGATTGAAGACATGTTGACTATTCGCCCCCAACGCCGCGCGCGCATGACGGGGATGGCCGCCTTGCAAAGTCTGCGCATCGCTGAAAGTTTGATGTCCGTCATCTCCGTCCAATCGTGTTCGGAGGATTCCATCAAACCACCCGCGTGAGCGCGGCCCGCGTTGTTCACCAAAATATCGAGCCGTCCGAATTGAGAAACGGTTTGATCGACAATGGACTGCGGCGCATCGGGTGACGCGACATCCGCAA
>NZ_JBKQOU010000333.1:0-3549 GCF_052145335.1 Rhodoblastus sp. | reverse complement strand
TTTTCAGTTGGACGACCAAAGACAGAACCGGACAGCACACCTTTAAAAATCCTTTTGTTTTCTTGTATAATGTAGATATGTCAGCTAATGTCTTGGACATGGGGTAACACCTCAAGACGCCCATTTTCTGTTACCCTAAGCGTTACCCTCAGAAAAACAGTCGCCCGACAGTTGCTCCAAGATAGGCCAGAGACGATGGGGAAAGGACCCGCGAAAGCTTTGACGGAACTCGCGCTTCAGAACTTCAAGCCGGGCTCCGCCCGGCGCGAGATTCCCGATGGCAAAGTCGGCGGCCTCTATTACGTCTTGCAGCCCTCGGGCTCGGCGAGTTGGGCGCTGCGGTACAGGCATCTTGGAAAGTCGTGCAAACTGACGATCGGCGGCGGCGCCATCCCGCTTAAAGACGCGCGCGATCTAGCCCGGCAAGCCCTGGTAAAGATCGCCAGGGGGGAGAGCCCCGGTGCCGAAAAGGTCGCCGCCAGAAAGGCGGCTCGAGCGTCAGAAGGCCGCGTTTCCGATCTGATCGAGAAAATCGTCCCGGCCTTCATCGACAAATATGCGAAGCGCAACTGCCGCGAATCCACTTGGAAAGAGTACGACCGAATTCTCAACACCAATGTGGTGAAGGTCTGGCGATGTCGGAGGCTCGGCGAGATCGCCCGCGCCGACGTTCATGACTTGCTCGACGGCATGATCGCCCGCGGCGCCGAGGTCCAGGCCAATCGGACCTTCGCGACATTCCGCAAGCTCTGCAACTGGGCTCAGGAACGCGGCGTAATCGACTTCAACCCTTGCAATGGGCTCAAGGCTCCGACGCAGGAGCAGGCGCGGGACCGCGTTCTGTCCGACGACGAAATCAGATGGGCGTGGAGAGCCTTTGAAATGGCTAGCTGGCCGTTCGGCAAGGTTGGGCAGTTGCTCCTGCTCACCGGCGCGCGCCGCGACGAGATCGGCGAAGCGCGCTGGACCGAATTCGATGCCGATCGCAAAATGCTCGTACTTCCGCCGGCGAGGATGAAGGCCGGCGCGGCGCATGAGATTCCTCTTTGCGACGCCGCAATCAAAATCATCGAATCGCTGCCGAAGATTGCTGCGAAGGGAAAGGATCCGATCTTCTTGTTCACGACGAACGGAGATCGTCCGGTTTCGGGATATTCGCGCGCCAAGGAGCAATTCGACCGAACAATTTATGAACTGGTGAAAGCGGAGCGTGGCGCAGACTTCGCGGCGCCCGCACATTGGTTGCTTCATGATCTTCGGCGAACCGTCGCAACGAATTTGCAGAGGCTCGGGACGCGCCTTGAAGTCACCGAGGCGATCCTCGGTCACGTCTCCGGCTCGCGCGCCGGCATCGTGGGGATTTATCAGCGCCACAATTTCGCCGAGGAAAAACGCGCGGCGCTTGAGGCTTGGGCGCGGCGGCTGGACGAGATCGTGAGCGGCAAGCCTGCGGGCAATGTCGTCGAGTTGGCGAGCGCGAGGACGTAACTGGTGGTTTCGCAGCGTCGGACAGTGGACGAAATGCGTGTCGATCTATGCGCACACTATACTCAGATCGCCACCCAAAATAACGATGAAATTCCTCGCATCGTTGAGCATGTCGTTTTGGCGATGCGGGCTGACCCACAACCCAATGCCCGCACTCGTCTAGCCTTTCGAACATGCGACACGGTCACGACAACGAAGGAAATTGCCGAGATTAGAGAACGGGCGTTAGGCCTTGCGCAAAGGATGATCAATCCCCGTTCATTAACGAACAAGAGCCTTCACAAGCTTGCCGAACGCCTTGAGACGCTGCACAAGCCGACGATTGAAGCGTTGGCGAATTCAAGAACCGCGATAGACGTTGGCGCGTTGAGAATTAAATTTCCTCAAACGCTGAGGCAAGCGAGCTTTGATGCGCCCGCGCTTATCGAAACCTTGCGCATAGTCACGGAAGCCTGCGACGGCGCCATGGTTGTAGAAACTTCAGATGAAGGTCGCTCGCAACACCGGCGTGACCAGGTCGTCGCCAGAATGCTCGCCAACGCTTATGCGACATTAACGGGGAAGGAGCCGACCCTTTCCGTCATTGGGAAGGCAAAGTCAGACGCGACCACGCGGAAGGTTCCGTTTGCAGGAGCAAGAATTCCAAGGCCCAAAAAGGAACTGGGACCGCAAGGCCCTTTCCTCGATTTCGTTACCACCGCGTTTTTCGCAATTGGTGTTCAATCCGATCCTTGGCATATGGCAAAATTTGCGATTACCGACCGAAAGGCCAGCCGAGCAAAAAAACGCAACCCATAACGGTATTGCGCACAATGTAACCATCTGCCTCAGCGTGGGAATCTCGGCATGTCACGTCACGCCAAACCATGACAAGGCAAACTGATGAACACCACACAAACCGATCTAATCCCAAAGCCGGCCATCGCCCGCGAGTTGGGCGTTTCCAGCCGTACTGTCTCCCGTTGGATGGAAGACCAAGACCTTGGCTTCCCGACGCCGATCCGCCTTCGCGGTCGGTTGTATTTCCTCCGCACGGCATTGGAGGAATGGAAGACCCTCCGCATCCGCGCATCAATGATGGAGGCCGCAGAGTAATATGGCCTGCAAAAAGCTGAACCCGGCCTCGCTGGCAGCGGGCCGGGCTCTGGAAAATGTGTTCTGCTTGGCGGCGAACAATCCAGAGATTACCCAAGACGCCAGTAAAATTCAAGAAATTCGTGCGGCTTTCATCGCGCGCAAATGCCGTATTTCGCGCGATATCGCGGAAACGATCGCCCTCCTCGCATTCGGGGAGCCGGCATGAATAATCTTTGCATCTATGCGCATGATCCGGGTACGTCAGGTGCCGGAGCTTTCTATTTCACCGCGCATCGTGACACCGTGAGCGTCGAAGATACTCCGCTTGCAGACGGTCGCGTTGACGGTGCGACCTTGGCGCGTCGCATTGAAATCATGCGCCCAGATCTGGCTATCATCGAGCGCGTGGGCGCCATGCCTGGGCAAGGCGTCTCCAGCATGTTCAATTTCGGGGCGGCTTATGGGACCGTTATCGGCGTTGTCTCCGCCCTGAAAATCCCGGTGCATTTCGTTACGCCGGCCAAGTGGAAAAAGCACTTTGGTCTTTCGGCCGACAAGGAGGAGGCTCGCGCTCGCGCCCTACAACTTTGGCCAGGCCGTGCCGAAATGTTTGCCCGCAAGAAGGACCACGGCAGGGCGGAAGCCGCGCTTCTGGCGCTTTATGCCGCTGAGGTGATTGTGGGGAGGGACGGCGCATGAGCGACCCAACCCACATCGATCTTGCAGCGAAGGCCCGCGAGGAAACATTCCGTCGCCTTGCCGAGGGCGAGCATTATTCTCGGTTGGCGCGCGGGTTCCTGGAAATCGGCGACGATTGCGGCGCAATCTACGCTATCGCGCGCCACAGAGAAAATACGATTGCCGCCATTCGGGAATTCAGCCCGGTGCGGGCCTTAATAGCCGCGCCAGTCCAGATGAGCGAGGCGGCAGAATGAAACCAGCCGTTCGCGCAGATGGCCGCCCTTCGCTCGATTATGAGCCGCC
>NZ_JBKQOU010000332.1:0-4074 GCF_052145335.1 Rhodoblastus sp. | reverse complement strand
CCGCGCTGGGGGCAGGCGTTCTCGCGGGCTTCGTCGTTTGCATCAAGCCGCATTTTGCCCTTGCTTTCGCCTTTCCGCTGGCGGGATGCCTGATCGCGCGGCGTTCGTTCAGGCTCGCCTTGGCTATCGAGAACCTGGCGGCGGCCGTAACGGTTTTGGCTTACGTCGCGGTCATTTTTTATCTTTTCCCGGCATTTTTCGACACGCTGCAAGTGACGATCGACGCCTATGTGCCGCTGAGAGTATCGTTGCAGGAATTGCTGGGAGAACTCTGGTTTACCTTGAATGTAGGGCTGCTTGCCATAACCGCCTATGTCGGACGAGGCCTCTGCTTCACGCCGCGCGCATTTACGCTTATCGCCGGCTCACTGGGATTCCTCGTTACCTACCTCGTGCAGGGCAAAGGCTGGGGCAACCACGAACTTCCCGCGGTGATGCTGCTCTGCCTCGCATTGGCGCTGTTGTTCGCGCCGACGATTACCGCTGTGGGCGCCGGCCAAACGCCGCCAACCCGGGACGTCGCGCCGCCGATGGGTTTCTTGTACAGCATTTTGCCGTTGTTTGCCCTCGCCTTCCTGGTGTTCGGCGCACCCTATGATTGGACCGGCGCCGAGGAACACGCTGGGCTTGCCGCCGCCGTACGGGGCTATGCTCCGGATCATCCGCGCCTGATTGCTCTTACGCCGCAACAGTCGGTGGGGCATCCGCTCGTGCGCCGCGTCGGCGGCGTCTGGTGCGGGCGGACGAACAACGTGATGATCATGGTTTATTCGCGCATGTTGATCGCCGCCAAGCGTGGCGACGCCGCCTATCGGCAGCGGCTTGAGCGCTACGCCTCAAACGAGGCTGCGGCCTTCCTGGCCGACGTTAGAGAAAAACAGCCGGACGCCATTCTCGTCGACAAGGACAAGCGCATAACCGATGCGATCGCTGTGTTTCCTGACCTGTCCGCGGCACTGAAAGATTACGAACCGGTGGCGACGGCCGATAATATTGTTGTGTGGACACGACGGACGAGGGGTCAACTTGCGCGGGATTGAGATTGGGAGCCCCGGGTCGAGCCGTCAGCGCCGACCGTTTTTGCTTGGCAATTTCACGGCGAGCTGATTGGCCGCCAGGCGCTCTGGCTGATTTCCTTTTCTCGCGCGACGGCAAGACTATCCCAGTTGGTGCATAGCCAAACAGTCTCGTCCTCCTTGAACTCGCAGTAATGCCTGCTTATCACCGTCCCCCTGGCGTCCCTGGTTGAACGAATCATGGCCTTGATGCCGTTCGACCGATTGAAGAACAAGGCGGTTTGACAGATTCGCGATTCGGGGCGGCAGTTCTCCCGCAAATCCGGCTTGCCATCATGCGCGGCGCTTGACAGCGCCAACGCATCGCTCATCATTTCGGACCACGCAACATTCGACGTTTCGATCCGATCGGCGGCGAGCTTCGGCGCTCTTTGAGCGCCGTCGCCCGAGGCGGCAAAGTCCTCGCCGGCTTCGGCAGCCCCTAACGTGCGCAGTTCTTCCCTTGTCAGCCAGATGATCGAGCTTGGAGGCGTCAGGACCATTTTTCCAATGATCTCGGTCGGAACCCCCAGCTCTGCCGCAGCCCAGCGCGCCATCAAGACCGTAGCGGCCTCAGAGTTTGAAGTCTCCGCGCCTGCAAGATCGGCCGCGCCGTGGACACCGACCCTGGCGCCCGCCCCGACATATTTTGACGCCCCTCCTGCAAACACGAAAAAGCATGCCGAAGCGCAGGTTGCTCCTTTCGGAACCTCGGTCGCGAGATGCTGATGCTTGATTTCAGTCGCCATTTTAAGACCTTCGGCGAGATTTCCGCCGGGGGAATCCAGCTGCACCTGTGCAATCGGGCGCCCGGATCTGCGGGCGTTGTCGATGAGCGCGTGGAGACGTCCGGCGTCGCCCTGGTCGATGCGGCCCTCCATCACAATCGTTGCGCCGCCCTCCATCGGAGCGCCGAAGCTGAAACTGGATCCTCGCGCGGGAACCGCCGAGACGACGAGACAAAAAGCCAAGGCGCGGATGGCCGATGCTAGCGAAAGCATGTTCGTCCCCATATCCCGACGCGCCAACGCGCGTTCAAGCCTAAGGCAATGCGCATAGGCGGCCCGGCGTTCCATTGCGACGCCCTCATCGGGTCCAACAGCTCGATTTATTTTTGCAAAGCCGCCGTCAAAAGCCAAGCGGAGGCGATGGCGGGGCCATAAGGGATCTTCATCTTTCCTGAAACGATCTGTTTGGGAAAGACGCTAAGATAGGCTCCGAGCCAATAGAAGAGGGTCAATATCAAGAGGAGCGCGGAAAAAACGGTCGCGCCGCCGACGCCAAGCCATAAAAACGCCACAGCAAGCAACTTTGCGTCGCCGCCTCCCATCATGCCCAGGGCGTATACGCCAAGTATCAAAAGAAACATCATCCCGCCGAAGCCTAGATGATCCAGCGCCTCGCGATATTGACCGCGGGTAACGACCTCTACCAGGAACAACACGGCCATGAATATCACCGCTCCATTGCGGATGCGGAAATTCTTCAAGTCATCGAGTATGACGAAAATAAGCGCCGTGCCAAGTGCGAAGGAAATCAGGAAAGCGATCATCGTTCAGGCTCGCAGTGGCCGTGCGGCCCCGGGAGGAGCCGGCGGAATGGTCGACAGATACATGAAATGACAAGCCGCCGCTGACAAAATTGCCGAAGATAGGCCTAACAGAAGAAAGGAAGCATTCGGCATTCTGAAAAAGGTCGAAACCCACGACAGGCGCTCGCCCCAATAGTCTCGCCCGGCCCATATGCTCATGCCGATTGATTTTCCTGCGAGGAAAAGGCAGGCGTGGCTGAGGGCGCCGGCCACGAAAAACCACCGGTTGCAAAAAGCGCAAAAACTCAGGGCGGCAATTGCAACGCTAAAGCCAATGGCGGACGGTTCCAGCATCCAGGAATGCTCCGAGACGCCTATAAAACCGAAAATTTCCCGATCGGCATACCAGAGGAACGCCGACTGCGGAAAATACGTCAAAAGGTTCGCGGTAATTTGCGCGAATATTGTCATCATGATGACAATCAAGGAAGCGGTGGTCTCGAACCCAAGAAGTTTGCGCATTCGGCACTCTTGCGTGATGAAGGATTCCAAGATCGCCCGAATGTCCAAATAAAGGGATAACATTAAACTTCAAATTTGATTTTAGGATATATTCCCACACCTGTTGCAAGCCGTTTCACCACTAACCAGCACATAAATCTAAACAATTTATTAACGTTGGCATACCTCTTTTGAAATAAAACTCATACTCCTTATCAGGTATGAAAATCCCAAAGAGCTAGGTTTCAAAGCAGTCGCTTTTGCGGCAAAGTTCATGCCATAGCGTTCGTAGATTGCGTTCGCTGAAAGCTGCAGTTGTTTACGAGTGGAGGGGTGCAATGAAAAAGTTTCTACATAGTTTCGTCCGTGACGAGGACGGCGCCGCGCTGCCTGAGTACGCGATTTTGCTGGGCCTGATCCTTGCTGTGTCGGTCGCGATTCTTACCGGCATGGGCAGCAGCATCAAGACGATCTTTACAAACGTGTCGACTGCGCTCGCCAGCGCCGCCGCCGGTAGCGGCTGATACTCTTTTCTTGTTGGATGTCGTCTAGCTTTATTGGCGGCGGCAATGAAGAATTCCCGCCCTCCCGGCGCTTTCGGGGGGGCGAGCCTGTCGACTGCCGGCGTTCTTTAGCGCGGAGCCAAATGCGTTGGGTAGCGCTGCTGTCGGTAATTGTCGGGCTGTTTGAAAAACTGAGAAGTTCGGGGTGGCGAACGGGTTAGTTATTGGATAACGTTCTCGCTAGGCGGGTATTTGCTTTCGCTCTCCTTGGATATTCGAGCATGAAGAGGGGCGCGATATGTTTGCACATTTCCGAAAATTCTGTGCTGACGAAGCGGGTAATTCGTTGCCTGAATACGCTATTCTGTTGGGTCTGATCCTTGCTGTGTCGGTCGCGATTCTTACCGGCATGGGCAGCAGCATCAAGACGATCTTTACAAACGTGTCGACTGCGCTCGCCAGCGCCGCCGCCGGTAGCGGCTGA
>NZ_JBKQOU010000331.1:0-10576 GCF_052145335.1 Rhodoblastus sp. | reverse complement strand
TCGCGGCCGCCTTGCGCCGCAAGTCCGATATGATCGCCAGGAGCGCCTCGCAGTCGCCGGCCTCCATCCGGTGCAATTTAACTTTCTCGTTCTCTGGCTGCCGGCAGGCGACAACCCAGGACGATGCGCTGAGTTCAATGGCAAGATAGACTACGCGAGAGGCGTTGTTCGTCGGCATGAGAAGAGCTCCGCTGCGATGAATCGGACCGCTGCAGTTTGCCGCGAGTCCGCCTCCATAGCACCTGGAACCAGATTTCTAACCTGTTGGTCTCGATGCCTTTTTCACGTGCGATTTCGTCCAGGCGGGCTGGGAAACTTTTTTAAAATCCTCAATGGCGCCTTGCGCCTGCGCGTGATGACGCGGCCTGGCCGAGAGCTTGCGATACCTCATTTTGCGCAGCTCACGGCTCAGGGTCTGTTTGGCGATGGTGACGCGGAATTCCTCGAATATCCATTGGCACAAATCAACGACTCGCCAGCGAACCACGCCATGCACAGCCGGGATCGGCCCGCTTTCGACAATGGCGGCAAGTGCCGCTCGGTGCGTGTCGTCGAGCCGCGAGGGCCGCAGACTGTTTGCCGTCGATGAGCCCATCGGGGCCATGCGCGTTAAACTTCACCACCCAGTCGCGAACGATTTGCCGCGTCACGCCGCCGATCTCGGCCGCCTGTGTGCGGGTGGCGCCGTCATAGATTGCGGCCAAGGCCAAAAGCCGGCGGGCCTGGGCGCTGTCCTTCGACTTTTTGGCCGCCGCCCTCGACATGCGCGCATTAAAATCAGCTCGAAGCGGAATAGGCATGGCGAACCTCCATCGTTCGCCTTTTGAATCAGACAAATGCTGATTCGGGAATCGTCCCGCGAGTCAAAATTTTCGAGACATTGTACAAGTTGATTACGCGTAAATATATCATGAATTTTACATTGTAGTTCGGAGTATGTTGTCTAGATCCGCACGACAAATTAAGCTGAACGATAGAAGCTCGTCCGGATCGAGGCTGTCGGACAGCGCCTCTCTAGCGAGCCGCCGGACTTCGATGGCGGGATTCAGCGAGATCTCTACAATGGCTCTGAGCACCGCTTCTGCACCTTTAATTACGTCAGGTGGAGCAAACAGTCTCATTCGATTGATAAGCCCGGTCAACCGCTGCTCCTCGCCGCCCATGGCGATTTCGTCGCGTACGTACGCCTTCAGCAATAAACTGGACGCGTTTATGACGAAATCGGCATAGACCGTCTCTCGCTTCGCGATTTCACCCGCGACACGCTGGAGTCGATTTTGGTAGCGTTGAGTGTAAATGGCGGCGCTAAGCGAGGCGCCGCCTCCAATGAGCGTCCCAAAGAGCGCTGAAACGGGGCTTAAGATGGATACGTCCATGGGCATGCGTGCTCCGGAATGTCCTCATGTTTCAACGACCCGCTGCGGCAATTTCCTTGCCGATTACTCTGGCGGCGCCGGTGATGATGGGCGTCTATGTCAGGTACGTCTATTGCAGGTAATCGAAGACGACCGTGCCCCGCGGGCCCGATCTGGTGGGTGGTGTTGTCGAAATAGACAAAATTGCCGGTGCGGACGTTCACCGCGTCGACGCTGCAACGCATTCCGCCGGAATTGAGGCATGAGTGAGCTTTCACGGCCTTCAACTGCGTAACGAGCCACCGCATGATATCCGATTTGTGTTGGTATAGGTCGCATGGTGCAGGCTTTTGCGATTCCTGAGAAGCTGCTTCGGATCTGACGCCTCCTCTCATTGGGAGCGTTTGGACGGCGGTTCAAGATGGTTGCATCGATGTACACGCGTGCTCCAGAACATCTTCGTCTTTCACCTCTTCGCTGCGGCCGCGCGGCTCAGAATTTTGGAGATCCGTTGTCCGGCGGTCGTCCGCGCTGGGTCTTTCGATCCTGAACCAAGTCACATAGAGCGCCGGAAGGAAGATGAGGGTCAGAAGGGTGGCAACCGCCAGGCCCCCCATGATCGCATAGGCCATGGGACCCCAGAAGACGGTTGGCGCGATTGGAATCATCCCCAGGATTGCGGCGGAAGCGGTGAGCAGGATGGGCCTGAAGCGGTGCGAGGTGGCTTCGACGACAGCATCCCACGGGTGAAGCCCCAGCGCCTTTTCCTTCTCGATCTGATCGATCAGGATCACCGAGTTGCGGGCGATCATGCCGCTTAGCGCGAGCACGCCGAGGATCGCCACGAAACCGAGCGGCTTGTCCGCCAGGAGCAAAGCGGCGACGACGCCGATAAGACCCATGGGAACGACGCTGAGCACCAGGACCAGGCTGCTGAACCTTTGCAACTGGACCATCAGCACCGTCAGCGACAGGGCGAGCATCAAAGGCAGGACGGCGATGACGGAAAACTGCGCCTTGTCGCTCTCTTCCACCGATCCGCCCACGTTAACGTGGTAGCCGCTCGGCAGGCGCGCGTTCAGCGCGGCGATTCGCGGCGCCAGATGCTGCACGACGGTTGCGGCCTGCGTGCCCGGCGCGAGGTCGGCCTGCACCGTCACGGTAGGCAGACGGTCGCGCCGCCAGACGATCGGAAATTCCTGGCCGTAGTCGATCGAGGCGATCTGGCTCAGCGGCACGCTCCGCCCGTTCGGCAGCGGGACCTGAAGCGCCCGGATGGCCGAAAGCGAACCCCTCTGCTCGGCGGAGGCCCGGACGAGGACATCGACGAGATAGATGCCGCTGCGCACCTGCGTGGCCGTGACGCCGGACACGACCGCATTCACCGACTGGGCCAGCTCCTGCGAGCTCATGCCCAACAGCCGGGCCTGATCCTGGTCGACGCGGATCCTAACCGTGCGCGCCGGATCCATCCAGTTGAAGTTGACGTTGTCCGCCCCAGGAGCGGCGGCGACGAGTTCGGCCACTCGCGAGGCGATCGCGCGCACCTGGTCCGGCTCTCGCCCGCTCACCCTATATTGGACCGGCCACCCGACGGGCGGGCCGAGTTCGAGCGGATAGACCCGCCCGACGACACTCGGGAACCCGGTCGCCAGCGCCTGCTCCAGCTTCGCCTTCACGCGCTCGCGCTCTTTCAGTCCTTTGGTGACAACCACCGCCTGCGCGAAAAAGTCGTTCGGCAGCTGCGCATTCAGGGGTAGATAGAACCGCACCGCGCCTTGTCCGACATAGGTGCTCCAGCGATCGACGTCCTGATCGTCTTTAAGCAGCTTGTCCAGTCGCGCCGAGACGTCCTCTGTCGCATAAATGGACGCGTTTTCGCGCAGCTGCAGGTCCACCAGCAGCTCGGGCCGGTCGGAGGAGGGAAAGAATTGCTGCGGAACCAGGCGCGTTCCAAAGACCGACAGGGCGAACAGGGCGACGGTGGCGCCGATCGTGACCCAGCGGGCTCGCATCGCCAGCGTCAGGAAAGCGCGGAAGAAGCGCATGATCGGGCCATAATGTTCGGGGTGTGGCGTTTTGGGCTTCTTGAGAATCCACACGCCGAGCAGGGGCGCAAACAGGGCCGCGACGCACCAGGAAGCGATCAACGCTATGGCGACGACGGCGAAGATCGAGAAAGTGTACTCGCCCGCCGCGCTGCGCGCGAATCCGATGGGAACGAAACCGGCGATCGTGACGAGTGTGCCGGCCAGCCTTGGATATGCGGTCGAGCTGTATGCGAAAGAGGCCGCCTGCTCCTTTTCGCCGCCTCGTTCCAGCTGCGTGACCATCGCCTCGATTGTGATCATGGCGTCGTCGACTAGCAGGCCGAGCGCGATGATGAGGGCGCCCAGGGAAATTCGCTGAAGGTCGATCCCAAACATCATCATGGCCATGAACACCACGGCGAGGACGAGCGGGATCGCGAGCGCCACCACGGCGCCCGCGCGCAGGCCGAGGGCGAGCAGGCTGACCGCGAGGACGATGCCGATGGCCTCCCAGAGCGCCTCCATGAAATCGTCAACCGCGTGCGCGACGGTAACCGGCTGATCGGCGGCGAGCGCCGGCTCGATTCCGACCGGCAGGTCCGCCTTGATCTCGGCCATGGCGCGCGCCACGTTGCGGCCGAGGGCGAGAATGTCGCCGCCCTTTCGCATGGCGATGGCGAGCCCGACGCCGTCTCGTCCGTTGACGCGAAACTTAGGCTGAACAGGGTCGGCAGGGCCGCGCGTGACGTGCGCGATGTCGCCCAGCCGGATCATTCGCCCATTCGTGACGAAATTGACCGCCAGTATGTCCTGCTCGGACCGGAACGCGCCCGAGACGCGAACGAGGATCTTTTCGTCGCCGGTCTGCACAACGCCCTGAGGAGTGACGGCGTTCTGGGCGTTGAGAGCGGCGATCAGGGCTGTGCGGTCGATCCCCAGACCCGCGAGCTGCTCGGTCGAGAACTCCACATAGACGCGCTCATCCTGAGCCCCGAGGACGTCGATCTTCGAGATGTCCGGCAGTTCGAGGAGCTGCTTGCGGACGTCGTCCACATAGTCCCTCAGCTCCCGATGGGTGAAGCCGTCCGCGGTGAAACCGTAGACGATGCCGTAAGTGTCGCCAAACTCGTCGTTGAAGCCGGGGCCAACGATGCCTGGCGGCAAGGTATAGCGTATATCGTAAACCTTCTTGCGCACCTGATACCAGATGTCAGGCACTTTCGCGGGGGGCGTCGAATCTTTCAGGTAGACGAAGATCGTGGCCTGTCCCGGGGTTGTGTAGCTTTTCAGATAGTCCAGGTTCGGCGTCTCCTGGAGCTTGCGCTCCAGGCGGTCGGTGATCTGCTGGAGCGTGTCGCCGACCGTGGCGCCCGGCCATGCGATCTGGACGACCATGGTCTTTACGGTGAAGTCCGGATCCTCGCCCCGCCCGAGCCGGAGGTAGGACAAGACGCCCGCAATCACGACGACGAGCATGAAATAGGTCACGAGCGAACGATGCCGGATCGCCCATTCGGAGAGGTTGAGCTGATGCATCAGGCGGCTCCCAGGAGGCGGACCGTTTGACCGGGACGCAGCGTCTGAACGCCGGCGGTGACGACGAGTTCTCCAGTTTCCAGTCCATGGGAAATCACGACGGTGGCGGAATCGTACCGCAGGATTTCGATGTTGCGCAGGGACACAGTCTTGCTGTTCGGATCGACCACCCATACGGCGGGACGCCCGTCCTTCTCGGTGAGCGCGGTCGCAGGAACCTCGACGCCGGGCGTGGCCAACAGCTTGATGCGGCCGACGACCGTCGACCCGAGCCGCATGGCCTCGGGTGGATCGGCGACGCCAACCTTCACCTGATAGGTCCGGGTTGCGGAATCAGCTTGCGGCGCAACCTCCCGCACCCGGCCGGTCGCCTTAACCCGGGGGTCGTTGCTGAGCTCGATCTCGACGAGCGGGTCGTGCGGGCCATTCCTGATGAGCTGTTCGGGGACGTCGAAGACGGCGTCGCGCCCGCCCACACGCGCCAGCTGCACAACCATCTGCCCGGCCCGGACCACCTCGCCCGGCTCGGCGCCGACTGCGGTAACCGCTCCGGCGGCGTCGGAAAACAAGACCGTGTAGTTCTGCTGTTCCCGCGCGATCCGCACCTGCGCCTGGGCGGAGTCGACCTGGGCCTGAGCGGTCAGGAGCTTCTGCTGCGCGTCGTCGAAACCGGCGTGGGTCGTCCAACCATCCTTCAAAAGTTCCTGCTGCCGCAAGAATGTCAGCCGGGCCTGGGTCGTCACCGCCTCAAGCGACGCGAGATTGGCTTCCGCCGAGTGCAGCGCGTTCTGCTGTATCTGCGGATCGAGCCGGCCGACAACCTGTCCCGCGGTCAGCGTATCGCCGACGTGGACAGGCCGCTCGATCATCCGTCCGTCGACGCGAAAAGCGAGGCTGGCCTGATCCTTGGCGCGAATCTGGCCGGTTAGCGAGATGGTCTCGCCTTCCACGCCGCGCTCGACGGTGACGGTGCGAACCGGCCGGACCTGAGCGGCGGGAGGACTGTTCTTTTCGCAGCCCGCCAGGGTCGCTGCGATCAGGGCCGCTGCTGCAATTCGAGACTTGAACATTGGTGCCGCCTTTTGCAGGGACGTGAGAGCGGGGTTGCGCCGAGACGACAACCTCACCGTGCGATCTTGCATTACATAGTGCAGTGTATGATATTACACTTATTAGTGCAATACGGATTTTGTGGTCGAGCTTCGAAAAAGTTGGAGGCATCGACCCCAGCTCGCCGCCGAAGCTAACCGTTACGGACCGCGCCTGCCTGCCATGGGTCGAAACCGACCAGACCATTGGAGTGCGCTGCGCGCGGTTCACGCCGGCACTTGCATTACATCGTGGAGTGTATTAAATTGCACACATTAGTGCAAAAAGGGCCTTGGGGATGGAGCTTCGAAAGAAATCGAACGGTACGGCCGTGAAGGTTGCGCGCGGGGGATCGCGGGAAGCGATCGTCGAGGCAGCTACGCGCCTGTTCCTGGAACACGGGTTCGGATCGGTGAGCATGGACGAACTGGCCGGAGCAGCCGGCCTGGCCAGGCGGACGCTCTACAATCAGTTCACAAGCAAGGAGGAAATCTTCCGGGAGATGCTTCTCAGGGTGTCGGGACAGCTCGAGGACACGTTTCCGCCCGGCATTGAAACCCAGGGCGATGTCGACGAGGTGCTACGTCTGATCGCGCGCATGATCCTGGAGCTCCACAGGCACCCGGAATACCTCGGGTTCCTTCGCATGGTGGTTGCTGACTCCCGCCAGTTTCCCTGGATCGCCGAGGAGTTCTCCGCCGTCATGGAGCCTCAAACTGAGCGCCTGGCGCGGTATCTCGCCCATGTGACCGCCATGGGCATTCTGAATTGCCGCAATCCAACGCTGGCGGCCCACCAATTCATGGGGATCCTCAACGAATTCTCCCTGTGGCCCTTGATGATAGGTCGCAAGAAGTTAGCAGTCCCGACCGAGGAGATAGTCGAGGAGACGGTTCAGATGTTCCTGCAGCACTACAGGCTTCCGTGATCGAAAATGCGCGGTCACGACGACGCAGCGTAACTACTCCCTCCTTCTTCCCGCCGCAAAACCGCTTTCGGCGCCAGCAAATTCTTTATTCAGACCTTCAGCAATACGAGATGGCCGACGCCGCGACCACGTCGAGCAGACCTACGAGCACCATGAAAGGCCGGCGACGCAGCCTTCGCGGCCGATTTCGTGCGCCTTGGCTGTGCCGGCGAGCTTGTTCAAAGCTTTTCAGTCGCCGACCCGTCAGCTATCTCGCACAGCCGGCTCAAGGTTTCCAGCGTGCCCGCATCGAAGCGCGCGGCGTCCCCTATTTCGACGTCGGCAATCGAAATATCCCTGGTCTCAATGAGACGGCGAGCTCCTGCGTCGCCGCGCAGACGGCTCAATTCGGAGAAGAGACTTCTGGGAAGGATGACCGGATTCCCCGTCAGGCCCACGGCGGTCGCGCGAACAACGGATTTCCCCCCGGATTCGTTGAATGTGTCGAGGAGACGCCGCCTGTGATCCTGCGTGACCATCGGCATGTCGGCCAGATGGATCATCAGGCCATCGCATTCCAAGGGGAGCAGCGCGACGGCTGCCTGAATCGAAGACGCGATGCCCGTCTGATAGGCCGGATTTTGAACGACCATGGCGTCGATCTCCGCTAAGGCCTTCCGGATTTCCGCTTCCATGTGACCGACCACGACCATGACGGGGCGACCGCTGGAGGCCAAAGCTCTTTGCGCGGCCAGGGCCACAAGAGGTTGGCCGTTCGGGCAAGCGAGGAGTTTGTTTTGTCCGGCGGCACGTGACGAACAGCCGGCGGCGAGCACCGCGATTGCGACGTTCATTGCCTGCTCCTGCCTGTTTCCGGTATGCGAGGAGATGGTCGAACAGGGATATCGACGAGCAATCTCCCACGCCCATCTCGCTTGATCGTGCCCCGTGCAAGCTCCAAAGCCCTGGGCAGAACATCGGCGCGATCGGCGATCGCTGCTGCGCCGTAAACGACGACGACATCCGACGTCGCCGAGCCGCGCCGCATCGCCTCCGCGACCATCGGTGCTTCGTGCGGAACTTCAAGATCGATGGCCAATACCCCCTTTGCGGGGGTCAGCCGCGCCATCAACGCGCCCCGCGTCTTGTTGATGATCGACGCCTTCAAAGTTCCGCGTGACGCTCTGAATCAGGGCGACCGATTTGCCCAAAAACGGCCTGACGGCCGGTCGCGCCACGACGATGGATTTCATTCCATGCGCCTTTAGAAATTCGATGTCCTGTCGGGAAAGGATACGCCCTTTCTTGAAGCGCTTTTCGCCAATATCCAGGCTGTGCGAGAGGATCGCTCCACAGGAGCCTTTCGCCGGACAAGGGCCAAAAACATCATGCGCTCCTCCAGGCAAGCGCGCCTTTTCTTTGGGTGTTTATGATTTGCGCGGCGATCGCTATCGCGATTTCCTCTGGCGTTGTCGCGCCTATGTCCAATCCGATCGGCGCCTCGATCCGATCGATGAGGCGCGGCTCCAGGCCCGACGCCAGCAAGCGTTCGATCCGCTTTTGATGTGTTTTCTGGCTGCCCAGCGCTCCGACGTAGAAACAGCCCGCTTCCAGAGCTTTCCGCAGCGGAAAGTCATCAATGCGCGGTTCATGCGTCAAGGCCGCCAGCGCGGTTGTCTCGTCGAGCGCGATTGTCCGCATGGCGTCTTGCGGCCACTCCGGAATGAGGTGCGCGGACGGAAACCGCTCTTCGCTGGCGAATCCCGATCGAGGATCGATGACGACGGTTTCCCACCCAAGATTCCCGGCGATCACAATCAGGCTTTGGCTGATGTGGACAGCGCCGATCAGGATCAGCCGCACCCTCGGACGATAGACGTTGATGAAAATATTTCGATCGGCATCCGTGTATAACTGGGGCGCCCTGGCGAAGGCGTCGGCGGGAATTGCCGAATGGCCATACTCTGGCGCCGAGGCGCCACCGGGCGCCACAATCATTCCGCCTTTTTCAAGATCGACGAGGGTCGCGCACGCCTGGCGATGACGACGATGGGAATTGATCATCCTGATGATGGATGGATCAAGAATTTCTTCGACGAAAATGCCGATGGACCCGCCGCAGGAAAGGCCCGCGCGCCAGGCTATTTCATTGGACACGCCAAATTCAAGAAGCGCTGGCTGACCGGTTTCCAGAACCTCGGCCGCGGCTGCGATCACGTCACCTTCGACGCAGCCTCCCGAAACGGAGCCCTCAAAATTTCCGTCCGCATCAATAATAAGATGGCTGCCAAGGGGGCGGGGCGCCGATCCCCAAGCCCTGACGACAGTGGCCAGAGCTACGCGCCGTCCCTCGTCGAGCCAGGACTCGGCGATAAATGTCGGATCGGTTTGTCCGCTTAGACGCATGGTGGCGGGTCTCGCTTCGGAGGTTCACGGCGCGCCCGGGTCCGGGAAAACCAGGGCGCGCTCCGGCTTTTGTTCAGTTGGGTCGGGCTCGGGGAGTTCAACGCTTTTGCTTAAACGCCCATGCATAAGTACTTGATCTCCAGGTAATCATCCATTCCGTATTTGGATCCTTCGCGGCCGTTGTCGCTCGCCTTTACGCCGCTGAAGGGAGCGACTTCCGTGGAGAACAGGCCTTCGTTGTGCCGTTACTTTGCGATCAGATGTCGATTAGCGGCGGAGTCGAAAAGGCTATAATGTACCACATATTCATGTGCCCATAGATATCGTTGTCCGACCATCTCGTAGTTAGTGGGCTGAACGGCGTCGGCTGGACCGATCGATTGCGCCGATAACCCGGGAACCTAGTTGTTTACGTAAGCTAAATCATGGTTTCATTTTATTAAATTTCATTTTCGCGAGAGCCAACCCAGATTGAGCTTGGCCCGCCGTTAGAGCGAAGCCCGGAGGAATAACCCATGACGAAGATCGATCCGCCGTCTCGGCATGTCGAGGGCGAGGAACTCGAGTCGTTTCTGAAAATCTGGAGCGAGTCGCCTTCAGGCAACGCGTCGGTTGCGGCGGTTGTCGCCGCCTTGGCCAATGCCGGCATCGCGATTGGCGCCTTGATCGCTCAGGGCCCTTTGCAAGGGGCCATGGGAGCGGAAACCGGGCTGGCCAATTCTGACGGCGACAAACAGCGCAAGCTCGACATTCTAGCGGAAGCAGCGGTGACGTCAGCCTTGAAAAATTCACCAACGGCCTATTACGCGTCGGAGCAGGAAGACTCCATCCTGACCATCAACGACTCCGGCGATGTAGCGGTCGTAGTCGATCCGTCGAATATCGACGCCAATATCACCATCGGCACGATTTTCTCGATCTTCCCGGCTTCGCCCGCAGGCGCTACGGCTTCGTTTTTTCGCCCTGGGTTCGAGCAGCTTGCCGCGGGCTATTTCGTTTACGGCCCGCACCTGTGAACGCCGCCGCCGGACCCAGTGAACGAATCGAAGGATGGACCTATGAACGTGACCCTGCTTGACTCGAAAACCGAGGCGAAACCTTCAACGAGAGACATGGCCAACGCCCTGCGCGCCTTGGCGATGGATTCGGTCGAAAAGGCTAAATCCGGGCATCCCGGAATGCCCATGGGCATGGCCGATGTCGCCGCGGTGCTCTTCAGCAAATTCATGAAGATCGACCCGGCCGATCCGGCC
>NZ_JBKQOU010000330.1:0-16861 GCF_052145335.1 Rhodoblastus sp. | reverse complement strand
CCGTCGTGCAGCACGAATTTCGGCTTTCCCGCGCCGGCAGCGCGCATCTGCTCGGTCAGGCCGATCTCGCCCCAATGTTGCAGCAGTTCCGGCTCCTTTTTCGGCAGGCCGGCGCGCATGGGAAAATCGGTTCGCGGGAGATAGAGAGTCGCGGAATAATCGGGGCCCGTTTTTTCGGTCATTTATCAAACTCGAGGAGAATCGGAGGCGACGAGGTCGTGCGGAACATCCCGGCGCGCGTCTGGAAAAACTCAGGCGCGTACCGGGCCGATAATTCGCCGGGAGAAAGAACGGGCAAGGCAAGAAAGGGCAAGGAACCTCATGGCGCCTTTTAACAAGAATTTTCCGCCCTGATAAAGGGCGCATCTTCCTTTAGTCGGAATTTTCTGGATTTGGCGGGCATGCCGACCAGCCAAGTCTGCCCAGATCATCGCATGTTTCGCGCCGAGATCCGCCAGCCGCCAGGTTTGCGCGGAAAAAACTCCGTAATCGCGCTCGCCGGACCCGAAAAGCTCCCCTCCTCCACCACCGCAAGCATGACCTGCAATTGATCGAGGGTAGGATGGGGCTCCGCCATGGCTCGGAGCAAGAAAAAAACAAAGAGGCGCGGCTTTTCGCCGCGCCTGGATATGTTCACAAAATGGCCGCTAAAAGCGAGGACAGGGAAGGCCGAGCCCGACCTTAGTGCGACATCGCCTTGAGGATGCTCTCGACCACTTTCTTGGCGTCGCCGAACAGCATCATCGTATTGTCCTTGAAGAACAATTCGTTCTCGACGCCGGCATAGCCGGAGCTCATGCCGCGCTTGATGAACATCACCGTCTTGGCCTTTTCGACATCGAGGATCGGCATGCCGTAAATGGCCGAGGTCTTGTCGGTCTTGGCCGCAGGATTGGTCACGTCATTGGCGCCGATCACGAAGGCCACGTCGGCCTGCGAGAATTCGGAATTGATGTCCTCGAGTTCAAACACTTCGTCATAGGGCACATTGGCTTCCGCCAGCAGCACGTTCATATGGCCGGGCATGCGGCCCGCCACCGGATGGATGGCGTACTTGACCTCGACGCCTTCCTTTTTCAACTCCTCGGCCATTTCACGCAAAGCGTGCTGGGCCTGGGCCACGGCCATGCCATAGCCCGGCACGATGATGACCTTCGACGAGTTCTGCAGGATATAGGCCGCATCATCCGGCGAGCCGCGCTTGACGGGACGGTTTTCCACCGCGCCCGCCGCCACCGCCGTATCGCCGCCAAAACCGCCGAGGATGACGGAGATGAAGGAGCGATTCATTGCCTTGCACATGATGTAGGACAGAATCGCGCCCGATGAGCCGACCAGGGCGCCGGTGATGATCAGCGCCAGATTGCCGAGCGTGAAGCCGATGCCCGCCGCCGCCCAGCCCGAGTAGGAATTGAGCATCGAGACGACGACCGGCATGTCCGCGCCGCCGATCGGAATGATCAGCAACACGCCAAGCGCCAGCGAAACCAGCACGATCAGCAGGAACAGGAAAGCCGAGCCCGTGCCGTAAAAGCCGGCGATAAACAGCACCAAAGCCCCAGCAAGGCAGATGTTGATCAGATGGCGTTGCGGCAGCATGATCGGCTTGCCCGACATGCGCCCGTCGAGTTTCAGGAAGGCGATGATCGAACCGGTGAAGGTCAATGCGCCAATGGCCGCGCCGAGCGACATTTCGATCAGGCTGGCGGGATGGATATTGCCGGGCGAGCCGATGCCGAAAGCCTGCGGTGCGAACAGGGCGCCCGCCGCCACCAGCACGGCGGCGAGTCCGACCAGCGAGTGGAAGAACGCCACCAGCTGCGGCATCTTGGTCATTTCGATCTTGCGCGCGAGGTAGGAGCCGAAGCCGCCGCCGATCGCCAGACCGAAGATCACGAGCAGCCAGCCGCCAAAACCGGCAGGCGCGCGCAAGGCCAGGGTGGTGACGATGGCGATCGCCATGCCGACCATGCCGAACAGATTGCCCTGGCGCGACGTGGTGGGGTGCGACAGGCCGCGAAGGGCGAAAATGAACAGGACGCCCGAAACAAGATAAAGGAAGGCCGCAAGATTGACGTTCATGGACCTCAGCCCTTCTTCTTGTACATGGCCAGCATGCGCTCGGTGACGAGGAAGCCGCCAAAGATGTTCACCGAGGCGAGCACCAGAGCGATGAAGCCGAAAATACGCGCCCAGGCCGGGCCGTTATCCATGGCGCCGGCGGCGTCGACGCCGACCGACAGGAGCGCGCCGACCACGATCACCGAGGAAATGGCGTTGGTCACCGACATCAGCGGCGTGTGCAAGGCCGGGGTCACCGACCAGACCACGTAATAGCCGACGAAGATCGCCAGGACGAAGATCGCCAGGCGGAAGACGAAGGGATCGAGCGCGCCGCCGCTGGCGGCATGGGCCGCGGCGCCGGCGGTGTCGGCGACCTGATCGGCGTAAGACTGCGCGGCGTCAGCGGCGGCGCGCGCCGCCGTTGCCGCGGCCTGCGCCCGATCGACCAGAGTTTGAGTGTCAATAGCCATGAAATTCGCCCCTCTCCTGGGCTAACGAAACGGATTGGACGGGAATGGCGGTCTCAATGAGCCGCGAAGGCGGGATGGACGATGGCGCCGTCGCGCGTCAGCAGGGTCGCCTTGACCAGCTCGTCCTGCGGATCGATCTTCAGCGACTTGCTTTCCTTGTCGATCAAGGTTTCGAGGAAGGCGAACAGGTTTTTCGCGTAAAGCTGCGAGGCGGTGGCGGCGAGGCGGCCGGCAATATTGAGATGGCCGATAATCGTCACGTGATTTTCGGTCTTCACCACTTCGCCCGGCTTGGTCAGGGCGCAATTGCCGCCGCGCTCCGCCGCCAGATCGACGATGACCGAACCGGGGCGCATCGAGGCGACCATTTCCGCCGTGATCAGCACCGGCGCGGGACGCCCGGGGATCAGTGCGGTGGTGACGACGATATCCTGCTTGGCGATGTGCGTGGTGGTCAGGGCGGCCTGCTTGGCCTGATACTCTTTCGACATCTCCTTGGCGTAGCCGCCCGCCGTCTGCGCCTGCTTGAATTCGTCGTCTTCGACCGCCAGGAATTTCGCGCCAAGCGATTCCACTTGCTCCTTGGTGGCAGGACGCACGTCGGTCGCGGTGACGACGCCGCCGAGGCGGCGCGCCGTGGCGATGGCCTGCAGGCCGGCGACGCCGACGCCCATGATGAAGATTTTCGCTGCCGGCACCGTGCCCGCCGCCGTCATCATCATCGGAATGGCGCGGCCATATTCCGCCGCCGCTTCCAGCACGGCGCGGTAGCCGGCGAGATTGGCCTGGGAGGACAACACGTCCATGACCTGGGCGCGGGTGATGCGCGGCATCAATTCCATGGCGAAGGCGCGGACTTGCGCCCCGGCCAGGCGCTGCAGGGCCTCCTGCTGGCCATAGGGATCCATGATCGCGATGACCGCCGCGCCCGGATGGACGCCGGAGAGAGCGGAAGCCTCCGGACGGCGCACCGCCAGCACCACGTCGGCGTCCTTGACGGTCGCCGCGGCGTCGGCGGCGATCCGCGCGCCGACTTTTTCGTAATCGCCGTCGAGCAGGCCCGAGCCTATGCCGGCGCCCGATTGCACGACGACATCGGCGCCCAAGGCGACGAATTTCTTGACGGTTTCTGGCGTCGCCGCGACGCGCGCTTCATTGGCGGCGGTCTCGGCAGGAACGGCTATGCGCATGAACAGCTCCAGATGGCCCGCGTCAGGCGGGTCTTGAAAGATGCGCGCGAGGCCGCGCGCTCAAACCTTGAGTGGGATTCTAAAGCGTGAGGAAAGCCAGCAGCAGCACCGCGCAAACGACCCCGACCGCGCCCCACTTCATCAGGTGGGTGAAAAACCGGTAGGTCTCCAGGTGCGCCGGATAATCCATCGCCGAATGGCCGTCGCCGGCGCCCGCCATGATTTGGTCCGCAGCCATATGTTCTCCCCTCAAGCGAAATTCTATCTTGCGAGCGTTGCTGGCACTGTTTTCCCAAAAGGACAGGACCAAGGCAACTGTTATTAGGTCGGTGTTCAAAAAACGGCTAAAACCGGACCTAACCCGTTACGCTGACTCCAGGCGAAAAGTCAAAGTCCAATCTGTTGCAAAGCCGTTTTCTGACGCGAAGCAAGCGTATCGGGATCGAAATCCTCCAGCGCCGCCTCGAACAGGGCGTGGAAATTCAGCCGCGCGGCCAGATGCAGGAAGGCGCCGCCGAGGCCGATGGCGGCGCGGTCCATGAACACGAATTCGCGCGGAATCCGCACCGGGCCCTTTTCGCGCAATTTCGCATGGACCAGGGCCGCCTCGCGCCGCCCATAGGCCCCCGCCTTGACGCCGTCGGCGATGGTGCGGACGCGGTCGTCGAGCAATGGGCCCAGAATGAAACGCGCCCATATGGTCAGAGCCTCGATCAGATCGCCGTTGAGGCCGCGAAAGCCCCAGGTTTCGTAAGCCTGCGCGATCTGGTCGCGGTTCCCGGCGCTTAACGCCCGATAAAGCTGGACGACGCCGCCAACGAAGGACGGCGAGAAAATGCGGACGCAGCCATAGTCGAGCAGATTGATCCCCCCGATCGCGCCGTCCTGGCGAAAAACCGTGTAATTGCCGAGATGCGGGTCGCCGTGGATGACGCCGTATTGCGCGAAAGGCGCCCACCAGGCGGCGAAAATCGCCTTGGCCGCCGCGTTGCGCTCTTCCTCCGGCGCGCCGAGGACGCCGAGTATTTTCTCGCCTTGCAGCCAGTCCAGCGTCAGCAGCCGCCCGGTGGAAAGCGCCTCGAACACGCCGGGAACCCGCACTTCGTCGTGTTCGGCCAGCATCAGCCGGTAGAGAAGCGCGTGTTTCGCCTCGCGGCGGTAATCCAGTTCCTCGCGCAGCCGTTCCGCGACTTCCTGCACGGCGTCTCGCGCGTCGATCGCCGGATCGAGCCGCCGGTGCAGCGCCAAGGCCAGATCGAGCTGGGCGAGATCGGCTTCTACCGCCGAGGCCATGTCGGGATATTGCAGCTTGCAGGCGACCTCTTCCCCCGCCAGCGTTTTGGCGCGGTGGACCTGGCCGAGCGAGGCCGCGGCGGCGGGATGCAGGTCGAAAGCGGCGAATTTCTCGCGCCAGTCCGGCCCCAGTTCGGCGGCCATCCGGCGCCGGACGAAAGCCGCCCCCATCGGCGGAGCCTCGCTTTGCAGGCTGGCCAGAGCGTCTGCGTAATCGGCGGGCAAGGCCTCTGGAATGGTGGCGATGAGTTGCGCCGCCTTCATCAACGGGCCCTTCAGTCCGCCGAGGGCGCGGGCGAGCGCCAGGGCGTCGCCGTCGCCGGCGTTCCCAAAATTCTGGCCGAACAGCCGCCCGCCAGCCAGCCGCGCGGCGAATCCTCCCGCCTGCGCGCCGATCGCCAGATAGCGCGCGGCGCGGGCCGAAAGACGATTGGTCTCGTCATCCTTCATTGAATCATCGCCCGAAAACCCCGGTCAGCGTCGTATTGTCGAGCGCATTGGCGTTGATGAGAAAACCTGCCAGCGACGCGGTGGCGTTGGGCGCGATCTCCAGCTTTTCGGTCTTCAACGCGTAAATCGTGAAACGGTAGCGATGCGGCTTGTCGCCCTTGGGCGGACAGGGGCCGCCATAGCCGGGTTTGCCGAAATCGGTGGTCCATTCCACCGCGCCTTGGGGAAGACCCTTGCCGTTCTTGCCGACGCCCTCGGGCAGGCCGGTCACCGATGCGGGAATATTATAGATGATCCAGTGCCAGAAGCCCGCCCCGCCGGTCGGCGCGTCGGGATCGTGCACCATGATGGCGAAACTCTTGGTCCCGGCGGGCGGATCGCTCCAGCTCAGGGCCGGCGAGAGATTGCCTCCGGCGCAGCCGAAGCCCTGGTAAACATGTTTTTCGGCAATCGTCCCGCCATTGGAAAAAGCCGGGCTTTTCAACTCAAAAGCCCAGGCTCCCACAGCGGAGCCGACGGCCAGCGCCGCCGATAATAATAATCTTTTCAAAGCCATGTCATTCTCCTGATCGTCACCCGGCGTCCAGCCGCTGCAAACTCTTGCGGATAAAACTTTCGGTGGCGCGGGGCTGGGTCACCGGCAGCATATGGCCGCCGTCGATGATCGTCAGCTCGGCTTGGGGGTATTGCGCACAAAAAACCTCGCCCTGGGCTTTCGGGTCGAGCAACTGGTCCTGCGCGCCGAAAAGAATGGCGACCGGCGTTTTGAGAGAGGAATAGCGCGCCGCCATGACCGGCAGCTCCCGGGGCTGGTCTTTTATGTCGCGCGCGGCGGCGACGAGCGCGGCCGGGCGCGTGGAAAGAATCGCCCCGCCGCGATTCCAGTAATCTGGCGCCATGGGTTCCGGAGCGAACACGGTTTTTCGCGCTGTGTTCGACGACATGAGGGTGACGACCGGGCCTAGCGTCCAGGCGCCTAGCCAGATCGCCAGACGGGAGTGGAGCGCCAGCGCGCCGAAAGGCTTTGGCGGCGCCGCGACCGGCTGGGTCAAGGGCGCGATAAGGGCAAGGCCGCTCAAGCTTGATGAATGGTCGAGCGCCAGAGCCAGGGCGACGGCGCCGCCGAGCGAATGGCCGACGACCAGCGGCTTTTGCAACTTCAGCGTCTCGATGGCCTTGGCCACGAGGTCGCCCTGCGCCTTGAGGCTCTGTGACGGCGCCGCCGGCGAATAGCCTGAGCCGGGCCGGTCGATCAGCACTACCCGCCGCTCCGGAAAGAGTGGGGCAAGGGCATAGGACAGATTGGCGAGTTGGCCCATCAGCCCGTGGATGAACAGTATCGGCGGCTGCCGCTGGCCCGGTTTTTCGCCGCTGTCGAACACATGCAGGCGCAATCCGTCGACTTCGATGAAACGGCCCTGCGGGGGAACGAGCGCCTCGATGAACCGGGACAATGCGATATTAAAAAGGGCCAAAGCCCCGACCGCGAACACTCCCCAGAACAGCAGGGAGATCAGCAAAATCAAAAGCGCAAGCAAGCTCGCCTCCTTTCAATCCGCTGGCGAAAATCGCCAGCGAGATTTTCGTCAGGCCGGTGGCGCCGGTCGACGGTCAAAGCAGTTTGCTCAAAATATGATAGTTGGATATGGGCGCCAGCCGCTCGGTCAGCGCCACGAATTTGGCGTCGCCGCCGACAAGGACGCGCGGGCGCCGTGCTTCGATGGCCTTGACAATGATCTCGCCAGCCTCGCGAGGCGGCATTTTCAGCTTTTTTTCAAATTCTCCCGTCAGGCGCGTCCGCTCGTCCGGTCCAATGGCGCTGGAAATGCGAGCCCGTTTGGCGATGGACGTGGCGACGCCGCCGGGATGCGCCACCGTGACGCCGACCGAGGAGCCCGCCAACTCGAGCCGCAGGGCGTTGGAAAAGCCGCGAACGGCGAACTTGCTGGCGCAATAGGCGGCCTGTCCGGGCACGGAAATGAGCCCGAAGACACTGGAAATATTGACGATCTGCGCCTCCGGCCTGTTGCGCAGAAATGGCAGGAAGGCGCGCGTCATCCGCACTAGGCCGTGGAAATTGATCTCGAACAGCCAGTCGAAATCCGCCTCGCTCACCTGCTCGAACGTTCCCGCGAGGGCGACGCCGGCGTTATTGACGAGAATATCGACGCTCTCATGCGCCGCGAAAACACGCTGCGGCAGCAGCGCCACCCCTTCCCGATCGGCGACGTCGAGTGGCTCCTCGCTGGTGCGCACGCCGTTTTGCGCGGCCAGATCGCAAGTTTCCGCCAATCCCAGAGGATCGACGTCAACCAGAGCGAGGCTGCAGCCCCTTCGCGCCAGAGAGAGGGAAATGGCGCGGCCGATGCCGCTCCCCGCGCCCGTGACAAGTGCGGTTTTTCCTTGCAGATCCATCGATCCCCAATGTGGCGGGAGGAAAGGCTTGAGCGCCGCATAATGTCAGATCGCGACTTTCTCCAATTCGTCGATCAGGCCCTCGATCATCGACAGGCCGATGTCCCAGAAGGCCGGGTCGCGCGCGTCCAGGCCGAAAGGTTTCAGCAATTCGCTGTAATGTTTCGAGCCTCCCGCCGACAGGAGGGCGAAGTACTTCTCGACAAAGCCAGGCTCCGCCTTCTGGTAAACGCCGTATAGCGAATTGACCAGGCAATCGCCGAAAGCATAGGCGTAGACATAGAAGGGAGAGTGGATGAAATGTGGAATATAGGCCCAGAAAGTCTCATATCCCTCGCCGAGCTCGATCGACGGGCCGAGGCTTTCCGCTTGCACGCTCATCCATAATTCGCATATTTTCTCGGCGGTCAGTTCGCCCTGCTTGCGCTCCTCGTGCAACTTGCGCTCGAAGGAATAGAAAGCGATCTGCCGCACCACCGTATTGAGCATGTCCTCGACCTTCGAGGCCAGCATGGCGCGTTTTTCGCGGGGATCTTTCGCCTCGGCCAGCAGGCTGCGAAAGGTCAGCATTTCGCCAAACACCGAGGCGGTCTCCGCCAAAGTCAGCGGCGTCGGCGCCATCAGCGGGCCATTCGGCGCGGCCAGCACCTGGTGCACGCCATGGCCAAGCTCATGCGCCAGCGTCATGACGTCGCGGGGCTTGCCCTGGTAATTCAGCAGCACATAGGGATGGACGGAAGGGCTGGTCGGATGGGCGAAGGCGCCGGGCGCCTTGCCGGGCCGCACCGGCGCGTCGATCCATTTCCGGTCGAAGAATTTCTGCGCTATTTCCGCCATGCGCGGCGAAAAGTCGCCATAGGCGTTGAGCACGGCGGCCCGCGCCTGCGCCCAGTCGTAGTTCTTCTGCGGCGCGTCGGGCAAAGGCGCGTTGCGATCCCAGTGCGACAGCTTTTCCTTGCCGAACCAGCGCGCCTTGAGCTTGTAATAACGGTGCGACAGGCGCGGATAAGCGGCGCGCACCGCCGCGACCATCGCCTCCACCACTTCCGGCTCGACGCGATTGGAAAGGTGGCGCGATTCCGCAACATCCTTGAAGCCGCGCCAGGTGTCGGAAATGTCCTTGTCCTTGGCCAGGACGTTGGAAATCAGGGTGAAAACGCGCAGGTTCGCCTTCAGCGTCGCGCCGATGGCGTTCGAGGCCTTTTCGCGCAAGGCGGGATCGGGGTCCTGGAACAGGTTGAGCACGGGCTCCAACGTCAGTTCCCGGCCATCGACCTCGAACCGCAAGGAGGCGATGGTTTCGTCGAACAGCCGGTTCCAGGCGGCGTGGCCGGTGACCGACTTTTCATGGAACAATTGCTCGATGCGGTCTTCCAGCTGAAAGGGCTTCTCCTTGCGCAAATCCTCGATCCACGGCCGGTAATGCGACAAGGGCGCCTGCGCCATCGCGCGTTCCAGCGCGGCGTCGTCGATCCGGTTCAGCTCCAGCTGGAAGAACAGCAGGTCGGTCGAGGCGGCGGTGACCCGCTCCTGGGCGTCGCCATAGAATTTCGCCCGCACGGGATCGACCGTGTCCTCGGCGTAGGACAGGCCGGCAAAGGACATGATGCGCGTGATCAGGTCGTCGATCGCCTCGTAGCGGCGAACAGCGTCGTAAAGCTCTTTCGAGGCTTCCGGTCCCTCGAGCAGCCGCGGCAGGGCGCCGCGGTAGCAGGCGGCGAATTCCCGGCACTCATGCGCCACTTTCTTCAAATCCTCGGCATAAGCCGGGCTGTCTAGGCCGCTGTAGAGATCGTCGAGCCGCCAGACCGGCAAATCCGTCGCCTTTTCCTCGGATCGGGCGCCGGAACTTTCCGGATGGCGGGGGAACGTCGGAGAAAAAAGGGTCATGGCGCTCGCGGCTTTGCGGAAGATTCGTCCAAGGTTCGCACCAAGCATATTGGCGCGCAAGTCGCGTCGATCAACCCGCTCGCTTTTCAATCTGGATCACGCAACGTCAAAGATCCCCACACCTCCGCCCGCACCGCGCGGACGCGGGAGGGAAATCGCCGGCATTAACACCGCATTTACCGTAATCGCGCAGCATGGGGGAGGCGGAAGCTCCGCCGCAACGAAAGCGCCATGATGATTCCGACCGTTTTGATCGCCGACGACGACCCCGTCCAGCGCCGCCTGCTCGAAGCCATGGTGCGGCGCTTCGGCTACGAGACGGAGACGGCGGAGGGCGGCGAGGCGGCGCTGGCGAGGTTGCAGGCCTGCGACCAGGCCCGGGTCGATCTGCTGATACTCGATCTCGTCATGCCCGATCTCGACGGAATGGGCGTGCTGGAGCGGATGCGCGAGCGGAAAATCGAAACGCCCGTGATCGTGCAGACGGCCCATGGCTCGATCGAGGCGGTGATTTCGGCGATGCGGGCGGGAGCGCTGGATTTCGTGGTCAAGCCGGTCGGCGCCGAGAGATTGCAGATTTCGATCAAGAACGCCTTGCGTTTCGACGCCCTGGAGGGCGAAATTCGCCGCATCGGCCGCAAGGCGGCGGGACAGCTGACTTTCAAGGACATTTTTTCGCGCGGCGAGGACATGCTGCGGGCGATACGGCTTGGGGAGCGCGCGGCCAAGAGCAATATCCCGGTGCTGATCGAGGGCGAGTCCGGCGTCGGCAAGGAATGGATGGCGCGCGCCGTCCAGGGCGCCTCCGACCGGCGCGGCAAGGCCTTCGTCACCGTCAATTGCGGCGCGCTGCCGCAGAATCTGGTCGAATCCATCCTGTTCGGCCATGAGAAGGGCGCCTTTACCGGCGCCTCGGAAAAACACGTCGGCAAATTCGTAGAAGCCAACGGCGGCACGCTTTTCCTCGATGAAGTCGGAGAATTGCCGCTGGAAACCCAGGTCAAGCTTTTGCGGGCCCTGCAGGAGGGCGAGATCGACCCGGTGGGGGCGCGAAAGCCGGTGCGCGTGGACGTGCGGCTGATCTCCGCCACCAACCAGAATCTGATCGAACTGGTCAAGAAGGGCCGTTTCCGGGAGGATCTCTATTATCGCCTGAACGTCTTCCCCATCGCCGTTCCGCCCTTGCGCGCCCGTCGCGGCGACGTCGCCGACCTGGCGCGGCGCTTTCTCGCCCGATTCGCCGCCGAGGAAGGCAAGAGGCTGCGCGGCCTCACCTCCGAGGCCTTGGCCCTGCTGTCCGCCTATGACTGGCCGGGTAATGTCCGCCAGCTGGAAAACGCCATGTTCCGCGCCGTGGTCCTGGCCGATGGCGACGAATTGACCGTGGCCGAGTTTCCGCAGATCGCCGCCCAGGTGGAGGGATTCGACGTCAGGGTGCCGCCGGCGCCCGCGCCGGTCGCCCAGTCCCATCGCGAAATCGTGCGCATCGAGATGCGCGACCCCAATGTCTTGCGCCTGCTCGATGAAAATGGCGACGTGCGCCGGCTGGAAGCGCTGGAGGAATCGACAATCCGCTTCGCTTTGTCGCATTATCGTGGCCAAATGTCGGAAATGGCGCGAAAGCTCGGCATCGGCCGCTCGACGCTCTATCGCAAGATGAAGGATTACGGCCTCGACGAAGGCGCCGAGGGCGCCAACGCCGCTTGAACGGGGCTGTTGCTGCGGCGCAACGCGGGAGCAAAATGTCGGTCGCCTGGCTTTGTGGCCGACCGCCACGGCAGATTTGATACCCCGCCTTAAATGGATTTTGGTAACAAGGGTTTTCGTCAGTGGCCGACTTGCGCCGGCGCGAGCTATGGCTTTCCCGCCGGGGCGTAACCATCTGACGATCTGGAAGGAAAGGGCGCCTCATGTTTACGCTTGGCTCGGCCGCCCGGCATATTCGGGCCGCGACGCTAGCCTTGGCCGCGACGCTCGCTGGTGTAACGACGCTTGCGCCGATCAATGCCGGCTGGGCGCAGGACGCCACGGCGCCGCCAGTCGACGAAGGCCAGTCCGACGCGCCGGCGGCGACGGAGGTTCAAGCCCCGCAAAAACCTTCGTTCAACCGCGCCATCCGCGCCGCATTGATCCGCGCCGGCGGCGAATCCGGCCAGGCGAACCCGCAATCACGCGCCCAGCGGCAGGCGCTCGACGCCTATTACGCCAGCCGCGGCGATGCTCCGGTCTGGCTCGCCAACGGCGAATGGACTCCCGCCGCCCGCGCCGTGTTCCGGCGCTTGCAGCAAGCTTCCGAGGATGGCCTCGATCTGAGCGCCTATCGCGTGTTTTCGCTGGATCGCGGGCAGGAAACGTCGCTGGCGCTCGCCGACGTCGCCTTGTCCGAGGCGGTCGCCGCCTATGCCTTCCAGGCCAGCGGCGGGCGCCTCGACCCGGGGCAGATTTCCCGGCTGATCCACGCGCGCCCAAACGTGGTCGGACCGGCGCAGGCGCTGGACGAAACCTCGCGGGCGCTCGACGCCGATCACATGCTGCAATCCTTCAACCCGAGCCAGGCCGGCTATCTCGCCTTGCGCGAAAAACTGGCGCTATGGCGCGCGGCTTCGGCGCCGGTGGCGCTGCTGGCGGCGATCGAATCGAAACATCATGCCAGCGACGCCGTCCGCGCCATCGCGCCGCGAAAAAATGCCGCGATGGAAGCGGAAATCGTCACCAACATGGAATTCTGGCGCTGGCAGCCGCGTGATCTCGGCGCCGACCGGCTGATGGTCAATATTCCGGAATTTTCCGCGCGGCTTTACCGCGCCGACGCCGAAATCTTGAATACGCGCGTCATTGTCGGCAAGCCGGATAAGCCGACGCCGCTGTTTTCCAACCGGATGGAATATCTGATCGTCAATCCGTCGTGGAACGTGCCGCAATCGATCATCAAGAACGAAATGACCGGCAAGCTGGATTCCCTTCGGCGCATGGGCTACGACGTCGAATATGTCAATGGGCGCCTGCATGTCCGCCAGCCGCCGGGCGAGAAAAACGCCCTGGGTCGGATCAAGTTCATCTTCCCCAACGATTACGCGGTCTATCTGCACGACACGCCGACGCGCCAATTGTTCGCCCAATCCCGCCGCGCCTTCAGCCACGGTTGCGTGCGCGTCGACCAGCCGTTCAGGCTGGCCGAGGCCCTGCTGCGTCCGGAGCGAGGCTGGAGCGAGGCTCGGCTGAAGAAAATGCTGGGGAAAAACGAGCGGCAGGTTCGGCTGCCCGAACCGCTGCCGATCCATCTGGTCTATTTCACCATGACGGTCGACGATGGCGGCGAATTGCGGCGTTTCGAGGATGTTTACGGCTATGCCGGCAAGGCGCGGCAATTGCTTGGCTTGAGCAGCTAAAGGAGCCGGCGGCCATCAAACTCCTGCATAATCTCCGGAAATCGGCTGATTTTCGCTCTTTATCGTTCCCTGGCCGCCTCTTGCGACAAAAAAGCGCGGCTAGATACGATTTTTCGTCGAGCTGTGGCTTTGTCGTGACAGATGCGCTATGTCGGCCTTCGAGTTCGGAAACCGAGCGTTAAGGATTAATCGTCAAACGGTCGGTTTCTCTTTCCCTGGCCTAATCCGCCAAAAAAGCCACGACAGGAGCGCGTTTGATCTCGGTTAGCTTCTCCGCCTTGACCAAAATCGCCGGCCGCCTCGACGCTCGCGGAAAAAAGCTTCGGATTTCCGCCGCTTTCATTGGACTTTTCGTCTCGCTCGCGCCCGACGCCCTCGAATCGGCGGCGGCCAATGGCGATACGCGCACGCTTTTTCTCTATCATTCACACAGCAAGGAAGCGATCGCTGCGACTTTTCGCATCAACGGCCATTACGATGGCGCGATGCTGGAAAAGCTGAACTGGTTTTTGCGCGACTGGCGCACCGACGAACCGACCAAAATGGACCCGCGGCTGTTCGACGCCCTGTGGGAGGCCTACCGTAGCGCCGGACGCAATACCGGGCCGGAAGACCCGATCGTCGTGGTCTCGGCCTACCGCTGCCCGGCCACCAACGCCATGCTGCGCCGCCGCTCGCGCGCCGTGGCCGAACATTCGCAGCATATGCTCGGCAAGGCGATGGATTCCACCATGCCGGGCCTGTCGATGGAAAAGCTGCGCGAGATCGCCATGCGGATGCAACGCGGCGGCGTCGGCTATTATCCCAACGCCAATACGCCCTTCGTGCATATCGACGTCGGCGGCGTGCGCCATTGGCCGCGCATGAGCTACGATCAGCTGGTGCGGCTGTTCCCCGACGGCAAGACCGTGCATCTGCCGTCGAACGGCCATCCCCTCCCCGGTTATGAGGAGGCCCGCGCCGAAATTATCGCCCGCGGCGGCGAGGCGGTTTCGGTGGCCGAAGCCAATGGCGGCGGCATATTCGGCTTTTTCGCCCGGCTTTTCAGCGGCGGCGAGGACCCGGAGGAGGAGATTCGCGAAAGCGTTCCCGTCGCCAAGCCGACCCGTCTCGCCAAGGCCCAAACCGACGACGCCGCAGCAGCAGCGGCCGCCGCCGCCGAGCAGAGGCAGCTGCTGGCCAGCGCGGAAACCAATCTGCCGCGCGGCGAAACCTATATGGGCGCGCCCGATGCCGCCCCCGGCGGCCCGCAGGCGGTGGCCCCGCCGCCTGCGCCCGCCGCGCAGCCGGCCCAGCAGGCGCCGTTGGCCGAGCCGGCGGTCAGGCCCGCGCCGCAGCCTGCCCAGAAGCCGGAGCCCGCGGCCGCCGCCGCGACTGAACGTCCGGGCGCGGAGGAAGAACCGGCAGCCGCCCCGCAACCGGCCGACGCGCAGTCGGCCGACGTCCCTTTGCCGCCGCGCCGCCCCGTTCAGCTCGCTGAGCTTGAGGCGCCGCTGCCGCCGCCGCGTCCGGCCGAGCTGGCCAGGCTGCCGGACGTCATCACCCGCGGATCGGCTCTCGTCCTGCGCCCGTCCTCGACCGGGACCGTCTCTCTCTCCTATGCGTCAACTTCCGTCCCCGCGATCGTGGCCCCGCCGCTGCCGCCGCCGCGTCCCGCCATGCCCCCCCTGCGCGCCGCCGCTCTTGGCAAGGCCGAGGAGGCGCGCGCCGCCAAGGCCGCCGCGACCCAAATGGCGCCGGCGCGCGTCGACCGCGTCGCACTGCAGGCCATGGTCACTTCGACGCCGCAAACGCACGCACGCCCGACCGTCTCCGGCGGCCTGGCCCC
Source organism: Rhodoblastus sp. (assembly GCF_052145335.1). GTDB lineage: Bacteria > Pseudomonadota > Alphaproteobacteria > Rhizobiales > Beijerinckiaceae > Rhodoblastus. Next base: position 1,872 of record NZ_JBKQOU010000330.1, on the reverse strand, counting down.
CGCGCTGCGCGCCGCCGCCAAAACCGACCTGCTCGCCGCCAACCCGCCGCCGCGCAACCTGCAAAACCATTTTGGCGAGCAGCCAGCGCAGCCGGCCTCGGGTTCCTTCAGCAAATAATCTTTCGCGCGGCGTGGGAAATAGCGCTCGCCGCTTCGTGGTTAACGCTTGCTTAACGCCTTGGGTCCTAGCCTGTCGCCCAAGCCCGATTCTGGGCGAAGCTCCTGACGGGTTGGGAGACAAACAATGATCATGGCCCCGATTTACCGCCGGGAATTCAATGACGTCTGCCGCCGCCACAAAAATCCGGCGCCCTGCCGCTGGCCGCAATTGTTGCGGCTGCTGACTTTGGCCGCCATCGCCGCCGCTTGCGTTTTCGTCACCCTCGCCCCCGAAAGGGTGAAAGCCGGAACGCCTTCGGTCCTGGCTTCGATCGTATCCTTTTAGCGGCCTAGGCCACACTCGCGCAAAAGACCGAAATCGGTTAGGCTCGCCGCATGCCAGCCTTGAGCCGTCCTTCCCGCCCGCCGTCTCGTTCGCGGCTTTTCCCTACCGGTTTCGCCCTTGCGCTGGCGACGATGCTGATTTTGGCCGGTTCGGCGGCGCCGCCGGCCCAGGCGCAGGACGCGGTTTCCGATTTTTTCGGATCGCTGTTCGGGACCCATCGCGCGCCAGCGCCCCGCACGCGCTCCCCTCGACCGACCCGCCATTCAAACCCCCCGCACACGACGAGCTATCCGGCGCCCAGCGCGCCTGCCACGCCCGCCGCCGCTCCGGCCGAGCGGCCGCCGCCGAGTTTCTTCGTCGCCGTCATCGGCGACAGCGAGGCGGGAATGCTGGCGCAGGGGCTGGCGGAAGCTTTCGCCAATGATCCGCGCGTCGCGATACTGAACAGGTCGCGTGAAGACACCGGCCTGGTCCGCCCGGATTTCTTCGACTGGCCGGAAGCGGTGAGCAAGCTGCTCGAAGGCCCGCAGCACATCGACATGGCGGTGATCCAGATCGGCATCAACGACAATCAGAAACTGCGCATCGAAGGCGGCATCGAACCCCTTTCAAAGCCGTTCAACGAAATCTACGCCAAAAGGGTGGAGGAAATCGCCAGCGCCTTCCGCGACAAGAACGTGCCGCTGGTATGGGTCGGCCTGCCGATCATGCGCAGCGAGAGCCTGTCCAACGCCGCTTTGGTGTTCAACGACATCGATCGCCAGTATGCCGGCGCGCTCGGCGCGCGTTTCGTGGATCTTTGGGAGCCCTTCTCCGACGTCGCTTCCGCCTACAAGGCCTGGGGCCCGGACGTAAACGGCGACATCGTGCGCCAGCGCGCCATGGACGGGGTCCATTTCAGCAAGGCCGGGGCGCGCAAGGCGGCGCATTTCGTCGAGCCGGAAATTCGCCATGTGCTGGAAGCGGCGCTGCAACCCGCTCCGGCGCCAGGGGAAGCCGCGCCGTCTTCCGCTCCTTCCCCTTCCGTCAGCCCTGGCGAAAGCGCGCCGCAGGCCGCGCCACAGCCGCCCGAGCCGGTGGCTCCGCCGCCGAAACCGCTGGCGGGAAAGATTGAGCCGCTGACCGATCCCGCCGTCTCGCCGGGCGGCGACTTGAACAAGCCAGGCGGCGCCCTGGCCGACACGCCGACGCCGGCGCCTACCGCTTCCGAGCCGCAACCAGGCCGCGCCGACGATTTTCGCTGGCCGGAGAAATAGCGGCGCTCACTCCTCGATCGGCGCAAAAACCGAAGCGTAAAACTCGATCACGGTCTGGCCGCGCTGGTTGACGCCGCCATTGCGGCTGGTGATCAGGCCGCGACCGGGTTTGGAGGTCGGCCGCTTGGCCACTACCTGGGTGGAAAAACGGATGCGGTCGCCGACCAGCAC
>NZ_JBKQOU010000329.1:0-5702 GCF_052145335.1 Rhodoblastus sp. | reverse complement strand
AGTCCGACCCGAATACGCAGCATATCACGGCGGGCCTCGCCGCCATGGAATGCGTGATCGTGCAGGACCTGTTCCTCAACGAAACCGCGAAATACGCCCATATCTTCCTGCCGGGCTGCTCGTTCCTCGAAAAGGACGGCACTTTCACCAATGCCGAGCGGCGGATCAATCGCGTGCGCAAGGTGATGGCGCCGCTATGCGGCAAGGACGAGTGGCGCGTCACCGTCGAACTGTCCAAGGCGCTCGGCTATGAGATGGATTACGCTCACCCAAGCGAGATCATGGACGAGATCGCGGCCCTGACCCCGACCTTCAAGGGCGTGAGCTATAAAAAGCTCGACGAACTGGGGTCGGTGCAATGGCCCTGCAACGACGCGGCGCCGCGAGGCACGCCGTTGATGCATGTCGATCGCTTCGTCAACGGCAAGGGGCGGTTCATGCTGACCGAATATGTCCCGACCCGCGAGCGCAGCGGCCCGCGCTACCCGCTGATCCTCACCACCGGGCGGATCCTGTCGCAATATAATGTCGGCGCGCAGACGCGTCGCACCGAAAACGCACTCTGGCACGCGGAAGACGTGCTGGAAATCCACCCCTTCGACGCCGAAATGCGCGGCATCGTCGATGGCGACCTGGTTTCCCTGGCCAGTCGCGCCGGAAACGTCTCTCTTAGGGCCAGGATCTCGGAACGGATGCAACCGGGCGTGGTTTATACGACGTTCCACTATCCGGGCTCCGGCGCCAACGTGGTCACCACGGATAATTCCGACTGGGCGACCAATTGCCCGGAATACAAGGTGACGGCGGTGGAAGTGCGCCGCGCCAACAGCCTCTCGGCCTGGCAGGAGCGCAATGCCGAGGAGGATTTCACCTTGAAGCAATTGCTGGAGGCGGCGCCTGATGCCGCAGAGTGAAGGACTCCCCGCCAGCGTCGTGACGCGGGCGCGAAAAATCGAGACGGCCGGCGACCTTTCGCTCGCCGTCGCCTCGCAGCGCGCCATTGCGGTCGAAATTCCCGTCGCCTTTCTCTATGGCGACACGCCTTATGCGGTGATGATGGCGAGCCCCGGCGACGCCGAGGATTTCGCCTATGGTTTTTCTTTGACCGAGGGCATCATCCGCTCGGCCGATGAAATTCGCGGCGTAGGCGTTGTAACCCAGGATAAGGGGCTGGCGCTGGAAATCGACCTCGCGCCGGGGCGGTTCCGAGAACATCTTGCGCGGCGGCGCGCCATCACCGGGCGCACCTCCTGCGGCTTGTGCGGTGTTGAGACGGTGGAGCAATTGCCGCAGGCAAACGCCCTCGCGCCCACCGCGCCGATCACGCCGCAGGCCTTGTTCGCCGCGCTCGCCAACCTGGAAAAGAACCAGCAGCTCAACGCCTTGACCCATGCGGTCCACGCCGCCGCCTTCTGCTCGCGCGATGGAACGATCCGCGCCCTGCGCGAAGACGTCGGGCGGCACAACGCGCTCGACAAGCTGATTGGCGCCTTGTTGCGCGAGGGCGTTTCCCCGCGCGACGGATTCATTGTCGTCACCAGCCGCGCCTCGTTCGAAATGGTCGAAAAGGCCGCTATCTTCGGCGCGACGACGCTGGTCGCCATTTCGGCGCCGACTTCGCTGGCGATTGAAAGGGCGGAGGCTCTGGGCCTGACGCTGGCGGCTATCGCCCGCGCCGACGGGGTGACGGTTTTCGCCGGGGCCCTGGCGTCTTATTGTGCTGGCATGCAGGCGGAGGCGTCATGAATCTCGGACCCGCCCTTCACGACGATCCCGGCGAAAAGCTGATCCGCATGGCGCGCGAAATCGCCGATTTTTTCAAAGCCTATCCCGAAGACAAAGCGGCGGCCTTGATCGCCCATCACATCAACCGTTACTGGACACCAAAAATGCGTAGGCAATTCCTCGCCGCCATCGAGACGCCCGGCCGCTCCTTTCCGCCCCTCCTGCTGGCGGCGAAAACAGGAATCAAGCGCAGCGACGTGAAGTAAAAAAGTAAAAATACGATAGTGGGCGAGGAAGAATATCATGACGACACTGACGCAACCGGGCGGACTCGTTCGGGGAGGCTGGCTTGACCGCGCGGCGACAGTCGCCCATCCGGGCTTCAATCGCTGGCTGGTCCCGCCGGCGGCTCTGGCGATCCATTTGTGCATCGGCATGGCCTATGGTTTCTCGGTGTTCTGGCTGCCCCTGAGCCAGGCCATCGGCGTATCGAAAGCCGTCGCCTGTCCCGCCGGTTCCGGCCTGATGACGGCGCTCTTCACCACGAGTTGCGATTGGAAGGTCGCCGATCTCGGCTGGATGTTCACCCTTTTCTTCGTCCTGCTCGGCTCTTCCGCCGCGATCTGGGGCGGCTGGCTGGAGCGCGCGGGGCCGCGCAAGGCCGGCGTAGTCGCCGCTTTGTGCTGGTCGGGCGGCCTGATGATCGGGGCTCTCGGAGTCTATCTGCACCAACTCTGGCTGCTCTGGCTCGGACCTGGCGTGATCGGCGGAATCGGGCTCGGTCTTGGCTATATTTCGCCGGTCTCGACCCTGATCAAGTGGTTCCCCGACAAGCGAGGCACGGCCACGGGCATGGCGATCATGGGCTTTGGCGGCGGCGCGATGATCGGTTCGCCGCTCGCCGCCATGCTGATGAACCACTTCAAAACCCCGACGTCGGTCGGCGTCTGGCAAACCCTCGCCGTGCTGAGCGGCGTCTATCTCCTCTATATGCTCGGCGGCGCCTTCGGCTATCGCGTGCCGCCGCACGGCTGGCGGCCGGAAGGATGGACGCCGCCGAGGGCTGAGAAGAAAATGATCTCGGCTGGCAATGTCCATCTCGACGACGCGCTTAAAACTCCGCAGTTCTGGTTGATCTGGGCCGTGCTCTGCCTCAATGTCTCGGCCGGCATCGGGGTGATCGGCATGGCCTCGCCGATGTTGCAGGAGATTTTCGGCGGTTCGCTGATCGGCAAGCCTGGACTGGGTTTCGCGGCTCTCGACGCCGGCCAGAAGGCGACCATCGCGGTGATAGCGGCGGGCTTCGCCGGATTTCTGTCTCTATTCAATATTGTCGGACGCATCGTCTGGGCGTCGCTGTCGGATCATATCGGTCGAAAAAATACCTATTTCGTGTTTTTCGCCTTGGGCATAGCGCTTTACACCGCGACGCCGACGCTCGCCCATATGGGCGACAAGGCTTTGTTCGTGCTGGCTTTCGGCGTGATCCTGTCGATGTATGGCGGCAGCTTCGCCACGGTTCCGGCCTATCTCGCCGATATTTTCGGGACGCAATATGTCGGAGCTATTCACGGCCGCCTGCTCACCGCCTGGTCGACGGCTGGAATCGTCGGCCCGGTGGTGGTCAATTACATCCGCGAATTCAACAAGGCGGCAGGTGTGCCAGCCGACCGGTTCTATGACGTGACGCTTTACATTCTCGCCGGCTTTCTCGTCGTCGGCATGATCTGCAATGCGCTGGTCAAGCCGGTCGATGCGAAATATCTGATCCCGGAGAAAGAAGCGGCGGCCTACGAGACGGCCCAGGCTTTGCCATCCGGCCCGATCGGCGAATACGGCATCGGCGGCGGTCGATTCGACGTCAGGACCGCCTTGGCCTGGCTAGCGGTTGGCCTGCCGCTGGCCTGGGGGGTGGAGCAGACGCTCGCCAAGGCCTTGATCATTTTCCAATAAGCGGCCGCCGGTCCGCTCGCTTCGGACCGGCGCCTTTTTTTGGTCATGCACCTGTTGCAGTTTAGAAATAATCTAAGCAAGATCGAACAGCTTTGTTGACGCCAACACGGCGTGTTTAATGCTCGGCAGGCGCATTCGGGACGGTGACGGAGTTTATCCCCGCCATGATTCTTTGCTCGTGCAATGTCATATCGGACCGGGATGTCCGGGCTTGCGTAAAGCCTTGCGGCGCTTCGGCCGAAAAAGCGCGCGATGTATTTCGCTGCCTTGGCCGCACGCCGAAATGCGGGCGCTGTGTGCGTAAAATTCAGTCCTTGTTCGAGCGGGAAGACGCCATCGAGGCCGCGGAAACGGCGGAAAGCCTGGAATTTAGGCTGGCGGCCGCCGCTGAATGATTTTACCCTGACAGACCGGAACGATTTCGGGCAACTGCTGTTGCTACGGGAATGCGTTAGCTCGGGCGGGGAGAAAAGTCATGCGCGGCGATGCAAGAGTCATTGAATATCTCAATCGCGGCCTACGCAGCGAGCTTACCGCCATCAATCAATACTGGCTGCATTACCGCATCCTCGACAATTGGGGCTACAAGGGCCTCGCCAAGAAATGGCGCGAGGAATCCATCGAGGAAATTCTCACGCCGACAAATTCACCACCCGCATCCTGTTTCTCGAAGGTTTCCCCAACATGCAGGAGCTGAACGCCCTGACCATTGGCGAGAATGTGCAGGAAATCATCGAACTCGACCTGGCCTCGGAAATGACCGCGCGCGCGCTTTATCTGGAGGCCGCCGCCTATTGCGTGTCGATCAACGATCGCGTCACCAAGAACCTGTTCGAGGATATCGCCCATGACGAGGAAGAACATATCGACTTTCTCGAAACGCAGCTGGAGCTGATCAAGCAGATCGGCCTGCCGCTTTATGCGCAAAAGCACATCGGCGAGTTGAGCTAGTCGTTAAAAACAAACGCTGGGCGGCCGAAGAAGTGTCGGCCGTTTTCCGCTCCTCGCGTTTCGACTGGGGCCGTATCAACTGGTCCCTAACCCGCAGCAACTCGTGGCCGGCAGCGTCGCCTTGGAAATTGCTTCGATGAGGCTTTCGGCGGAGAACGGCTTCTCAAGATATTCGCAAGCCCCAAGCGCATGGGCCGCCAACCGAAAAGCGCCGTCTCCTCTTCCCGTCATGACAACCACAGGGCATCCAGGGGTATTTTTCGAAACTTCAGCAAGCAGATCCAGTCCGGTTACGCCGCCCGGCATTTCGACGTCCGTCAGGATGCAACCAATATCGCTATCGCCCCAAGAGCTGGTTTTGAAAAAATCGCGCGCCGACGAAAAGGTCTCCACGGCAAACCCCTCGCTTTGCAACAACATTTTTATGGCGTCACGCGTAGAAGCGTCATCGTCAATCACAAAGATTGCGGACATATCAACCTCGTTGCGGCCTCAAGACATCCGGATCATTGGCTAATATTTGTTGCGCGCCATTCGTTAACGGTCAATTAATTTTGACAGCATATCCACATAAATAGCGGGCATAGAGGTTTCGACGCCAGCAAAATGCACCATCTTTATTGCCAAGGTGACGCTATCTTCACGCCAGGTATTAGTGCTTACTTGAGTGGAGCCTTTCCATCCATCCGCTTTTTTCGCCTCCGAGGAGCCGCGCCCTCCTGTTCGCGGCGATCGGCAACCGCCCTTTCGAACGCCAATCGATTGGAACGATCCCAATAGTTAAGCATTTTGTTATTGTCGGATTGCAATGACGCGAGAGGGATGGGGACCATGCTTGCGATCGCTACGCCCGCCATGCGCTCAATGGTGTTCTTTGCAACAATCTTTATTTTAAACGTTCCAGTTGCAGGTTCTGCAAAGTCTGAAACGATACATTGCTACATAGATAATAAAGATGATTCTGGATGCAGTCATCACAATAACACATCGCACAGGGTCAAGTCCTATTTCCATGAGCCGGACGGCTCCGAAAGAAACGTTATTTGCGGACAACCGGAATGCGGATCGGGTAG
>NZ_JBKQOU010000328.1:0-6670 GCF_052145335.1 Rhodoblastus sp. | reverse complement strand
AACCCGCCAAAGGGTTGGCTTCACGGCACAAGCAGTTGCCGCTCTTGAAGGTCACGCTCGCCTGCGAGAGGCGATGGCGACTTCAGCGAACCAGCATCTTGTCCAAACCGCAAAGGCTGTTTAGGGTATTTCCCGTTTAGGAGGAATCGTAGCGTTACTCTTGGCGATTCACTCGACTCCGCTCGTGCAACATCACGTCGGGTGAGCCAGAGATTTACCTACGTAAAGTGCAGAGTGGAGTCGCGTAAATGGGAAATGCTCTAGGCTTTTGGCCGGCGGCGCCCGCTTCTGGATTTCAATATCAAGCGGGACATCCCTGGATGGACCGGTGGCGACGTTTTCCCGAACGTAATAGCCAAATGCCGCATGATTGGGGTATTGCAGGATGGTGGAGCTACGAAATGAGCATTCCCCTCAAGGTCAGCGCGCCGTGAGTTCAGCCTTGCCTCGGCTTCCATTCCGCGTCCCCGGTTTGTGGAAAGCGCTCGCTATCCTGGTCGCCTTGGTCGGAGCGCTCTTTGCAACCGCGCCGCTCCTGACATCTTTCGCTTCCCCGGATGACGAGGGCTACATCCTGGTGTCGCTCGCGCACTACATCAACAATGGACACCTTTACACGCAAACATTTAGCCAATACGGTCCATTATATTTCTATATTCAGGGAATTTTTTTTCAGCTGCTTCACCTGCCAGTGAATCACGACATGGGGCGGCTTGTCACGCTGGTCTACTGGGCAGCGTCGAGCCTGTTAGCGTCGGTTTTCGTGCACCGCTTGTCCAAGAGCCTAGTCTTGGCGTGCGCCGCCGGACTTTGCATTATGCTCGCCGGCAGGGTCCTGGCTGCCGAGCCGGGCCATCCGCAACAAGTGATACTGCTGCTGTACATGATCGCCGCCTGCCTCTCACTGCCTTCGATCTCCGGGCGATACTATCTTCGTCTCCTTCTTCTGGGATGTGTGGGCGCGGCTTTGGTGTTTACCAAGGTGAACGTGGGTGTGTTTTACGTCGCTGGATTGGCGCATGCGGTGGTCTGCCTGCTTCCGTCCAGCAGGTTCCGTTCGATCGGAGTTGGGCTCGCGCTGATTTATGCGGCGGTCTCTCCCTGGCTGCTTATGCATGCTGGCTTGAACAACGGCTTTCGTGGTTACTTTCTCCTTGCAACAGTGAGCGGAATCGTCACATTCGGTTGCGGCTCGTTAGTCCGGCCCCCACATCACTTACCCCTGCGCGCCGCAATCTGTGCTGGAACAGGCCTGCTTGCAGGCGCAGTGGTGCTCATTATTGCCACGTCGGTTCAAGGTATGTCGGTGGGCTCCCTGTTTTGGGGGGTCATCCTAAATCCGCTGAGTCATCCTAATGTTTACCAGGATCCGCTGCGCGTCACCCGACTCCCCTTGTTAGCTGCCCTCATACTAACTGCAGGCATGGTCGGCCTGAGATCATCGGGGCGCCGTCTGGCCGAATCGCGGTGGCTCGACGCGCTGCGATGCGCCGCTGGAATTGGTTCGATTTTGTTATTGACCCTGCACCATCGAATCGAATTGGTCGCGCCCCTGCTCCCCCTGACCTTGATACCGCAATCACACTGGGAACGTGACGCCGTTGCGCCTTTCTGTCGTTTGTTTATCACCTACATGGCGGTGACCCAGTTCCTGGAACCGTATCCAGTGGCTGGCAGCCAGGTTGCGATCGCGGCGGCTCCAATGATTCTTTGGGCTTTCCTGTGCATCGCCGACGGGATCGCCGGACTGCGGGCGGCCTCGGTCAGGCCGTTTCATGACTTGGGTAAAGGCTTGCGGTTGGACGAGGCGATTGGCGGGGCGATCCTGATCTATTTCGCGGGCGTTAGCGTGAATCTTACCGCCCACGGCCAGTTTCCCCCGGCCTCCACCAAGCTGAATGGGTCTGAATGGCTGCATCTACCAGTGGAGCAAGCGAGGCAGTTCGAGTCCATCGCCCGGCTCGCAAATATAAACTGCAGCACGCTGTTCAGCATGCCCGGCATGGGAAGTTTCAACATGTGGTCCGGGATTCCCACGCCTAACGGATGGTTTCTCACCCTTTGGATGAAGGGCGTGGATGCCGAGCGGCAGGCGGAAATTCTGAGCATCATGAAATCGGATCCGCGAGCCTGCGCCATCGTTAACCGCCCCCTCGTGCGAGCTTGGGTTGGAGACGAGGCGGATGTCGCGGCATTGCCGCTGTCGCGCTTCATCATGACCGACATGATCAAGGTGGCTGAATTCGGCGACTACGAAATAAGCGTCCACCCCCGCCGGACTTCACCGTGGTTGGATGAAGGCGTTTCAGGAGCGAGGCCAATCGCCGATTGATCGGAATGAGGGCGTCTCGCAACGCCATTCTTCCCGCCCCACCGTGCATCGAGGTCAGTAAACGGCGGTTCGCTCGGGTATGTTATCGTCCATCGACCCAATTGGTAAGTCCGACCGTGCGCGCCTCGCATCTAACGAACGTCGCGGAATATCCATATGCGACCCAGCAAGAAACTGGCCGCCGGATAAGCAAAGGCAACGCAAAGTGAAGCGAAGCGATAATCGACTCGAAGGGTTTCGGTTATTAAATATGTAGCAGCAGCGGCGATGCAAGACAGCGCGGTCGAGCTTAAAAGGAACCGAGGAAGATAAAATTCGTGGCGACCAACCTTGGAGAACGTCACCTTGTGATGGCCAAAATAGGAAACGAGAACAGAGACAAATGATGCAATCGATGATGCAACCGTCGGGCTAGCGGAAAATGACGGAAGCGCCGGAAGCGAGATGGCGACAAAGACATAAACCGAAGTCGCCACTGCGCCGACAATGCCGAAACGAACGAGTTGCCACAACGAACCGGAAGCCATCTGCATCGAATATTTCAATGATCTCATATCTTTTGCCACACCATGACGATGGTTTTTCCAAAGAGCGAGCCAAATGCCATGTCGGTATAAATCGATATCGGAACCATTCCCCGATCCCAAAGCCGTAGCTGACTTTTTGTCGGCGTCGATTTTCTCAAGAAGAGTCGGTTGATCAGGGAAGCGAAAAAGCCGACGCTATCAAGGTAAAACGTTCGTTGAAGCGATAGGCTTTGAACTGTTAGACGTTGTGCATCCCTCTTGATGTATCGCCTGTGATGGCCGACCGCGCGATCGAATTCGCTATAGAGCGAGTTGAAGGCTGGGGACAGAACAATAGCGCGTCCGCCAGGTTTCAGATGAGCGGCTGCCAAACGCAACTCATCCTCATCTTTCTCGATGTGCTCAAGCACGTCGATGTAGAGGATCGTGTCGACCCGAACCCCAGGATCGAGGTCGCCAAGCACGCCGCAAATCACTTCGCAGGAGGCCGGCAACTCCCCGGCTGCTATAAGTGATTTTAAATGCGAAGCGTGAGTGGGATCAGGATCAAGGCACAACCATTGAGAATGGTCATCGTTGCAGAGATATTTGGTCGAGCCTCCTAGTCCGGCGCCGACTTCAATAACGCTTCCACTCACGTAAGCTCTCAGCTTGCGGGACCAGTATTTCTTCCAATTAATCGCCTCCGCGAACGCATCCAGTTCCGCGCCCGGGTAGGTCAGTTCGGTCTGAGTTGTAGCTCTCAACGGAATCATGCCGTGCTTCCCCTTTGGATCAGAATTACTCGCTTTTCGTGTTGGGTTCAAAAGTGTACAAGACAAATGCGCCGGCATCCACAATGGGTATAAAAGGTTTCAAGCTGCGAGAGTTGAGCAACTGAAACACCGACAACCCCGCCAAAAGCACCGCCTGAAAAAAGATAATCGTCATGGACGCCGCGATGTACGACGCCCACCCCGGTATCGCCAAGTCCGTGCCTAGCTTAATTCCAACAACAGCGACTATGCCTGCTAGCACCAACACGCCAAGAATGCAGGAGAATCCAATAATGCGTACAATTATGACCTCAGCATAAACGGACATTGCACTCACTCCATGCAGAGTCAGGCTGACAAAGTTCATGCTAGAATGCCCAGCGAAGCGCTTGCCGCGATCGATTTGAAGCTTCATGTAAGGAAGGCGTGATTTGGCGATGGTCGCCGCCAGATTGTTCCATACTGAGGGATTGTGGACCAACGCTTCCACTGATTTCCGGGGTATGACGCTAAAGTTTCCGAAGTTGATGGTTTGACCGGTCAGTAGACTGAATATAAATTTATAAATCGAGTAGAACGTCCTGAACATCAGACCCTCCGCGCGTTGGCCGCGTTTTGCAACGACTATGCGATCAGGCTGCTCGTTCCAGGCGGCGATCAACGTCGGCACATCACAAGGCATATCTTCCCCATCACAGTCCATCACCACAACAGCGTCCATATCATCGATCTTGCTTGCGGCGACCAACCCTACCGCAATGGCTCGCTGGTGACCGAGATTGCAAGCTAGGCGAATAATCTGGGTCTCGACGATAGTTCGTTTGCGAGTCAGCAGGTCGGAAACATTCATCAACTCCGAAGAGCCATCATCAACCGCGATTAAGCGCGGTTGGTATTGTGCCAATTCCGGCAACGCCCCAAGCTGCTCCAATAGCTGGCTAAACGCCGTCCAATCATTGAAAACGGGCGTGACAATCACGATTTTTTTGCGTTGAGATATTTCCATCGAGTGGTCGCCTTTGCGTTTTTTCTAATCGTGAAACTTTGACCTTGCCCTTGGGAATCCCTTGGCTTAGGTATTTTGCGGAAACATCTTGGGCAATGTCCCGCTTGATGTTGAGAAACCAAAGCGGGTGTTGCAGCTTGAGAGTCTACGCAGCCTTTGCGGTTTGGACAAGATGCTGGTTCGCTGAAGTTGCCAGCGCCTTTCGCTTGGCGAGTGCGGCTTTAAAAAGCGGCAACTGGTTGTGGGCGTGAAGCCGGCAAAAGCCCTTCGCGGCGTCTTGCATCGCCGCGCCCGCCCAGCACAGCGCCATCGACGGCGAACGCCGTTATTTTACGTTCCGGCAGACACGTCGCACCGTGCTCATGACGTTCTCGATGATATTGGTGCAGGCGAGCGATCGGCGCAGTTCGGGCGGCGGGCGAACCCTTGTGACGGTGAACATTCGCTCTTCATGGTGGTCGCCGGATACCAGGATGTGAACGACTCCGAGCGCCTGCGTTATGATCCAGCGATGCGCTGGACGTCAGTGAAAAAGCGGGTTCGGGTTGTGCTGCATCGCGCGAAAAGCTTGAATTCGAAACCGACTTTCAAGCTTGCCGCAGCCCACCATCTAGGAAATTTCGGATCAAACGCGCCGAGTGTTGGGATAAGAAACAGCATCATCCATACGGAGTTATAGACAAATGGCAGGAAAGCGCGTTTTGGTGACGGGTGGCGCCGGTTTCTTAGGATCGCATTTATGCGAGCGGCTTTTACAGCAGGGCGATTTTGTGCTTTGCGTCGATAATTTCTTCACAGGAACTAGAAGGAATATCCTGCATCTTCTCGATGACAAGCGCTTCGAACTGATGCGTCACGATGTGACTTTCCCACTGTATGTCGAAGTCGATGAAATTTATAATCTCGCTTGCCCAGCATCGCCGATCCATTATCAGTTCGACCCCGTCCAAACGACCAAAACCAGTGTTATCGGCGCCATCAATATGCTGGGTCTCGCCAAGCGGGTTAAAGCAAAAATTTTGCAGGCCTCGACCTCAGAAGTTTACGGTGATCCGACCGTACATCCGCAGCCAGAGGAATATTGGGGCAATGTCAATCCGTTCGGCATTCGCGCCTGCTATGACGAAGGTAAGCGCTGCGCGGAGACGCTGTTCTTTGATTATCGTCGCCAGCACAATCTGCCCATCAAGATCGTCAGAATCTTCAATACTTACGGTCCGCGCATGCATCCCAATGACGGGCGTGTGGTCTCGAACTTCATTGTTCAGGCGCTAAAGGGTGAAAACATCACGGTTTATGGCGACGGATCGCAAACACGCTCTTTTTGCTACCGCGACGATCTCGTCGAAGCCTTTTTGCGCGCGATGGCGACGCCGCGTGAAGTGACTGGGCCGATCAATATCGGCAATCCGAAAGAATTCACGATCCGCCAGCTTGCGGAACTCGTGATCGAGCTTACGGCGTCGAAATCGAAAATCGTCGAAGCGCCGCTCCCGGCCGACGATCCCAAGCAGCGTCAACCCGATATACAAAAAGCCAAGAAATTGCTGGCTTGGACCCCGACGACCGAGCTGCGCGAAGGCCTTGTGAAAACCATCGCTTACTTCGAAGACCTCCTTTCGCAGGAAGGAGTTAACCTCCACTGATCAGTCACGCCGCAAATCAAAGGGCGTGGAAGCATACTCCACGTCAGGCTCTTCTGCGAGATCAATCCAAAGTAAGCGGCACGGCAGCCCCACGGCCCTTCGTTTAGGCTTGCCGATCACGGCGCCCGGCGCGCAATTTTACCAAGCGCCGGCTGGCGGAACGATTCTTAGCGCAACGCCGATGTAGAACGGTGACGACATCGGCGACCACGAAGTGAGCTGTCGCCTTGATCCGGTCGAGTTCGGCTTCCGACACGTCGGGCATCATGTTGCGGCCCAACGGATTGACCGACAAGATCGGTGCCAGGGTCGACCGGAACTCCGAGAGCATGATTTTGGTCCAGGGCTTGAGCAGGTCGCCCGGCGGGTAGCCCGGGCGGCCCGTCGCCTTCGGCGTGACGCGA
>NZ_JBKQOU010000327.1:0-2853 GCF_052145335.1 Rhodoblastus sp. | reverse complement strand
CGCGCCAAGCTCTATTACCTGCGCGATCGCCGCGGCAAGTCGGCCCGCATCGCCGAGCGGACCGAGACCCCCGCCGCCCGGGAGGCGGCGAAGGAAGCGGCCAAGGAACAGGCGAAGACTTCGTCGGAAAGCTGAAGACGCCGTCGGAGGGCAAGCTGGCAAAGCGCTTTCAGGAGGGATCACCATGGCCGAACCCATCGTCGCCCAGAAGGCGCCGTATGCGAAAGAGCTCGAAGCGGGCAAGACCTATTACTGGTGCGCCTGCGGAAGGTCCGCCAACCAACCGTTCTGCGACGGTTCGCACAAGGCCGTCGGCATGGCGCCGACAGCCTTCACCGCCGAGAAGAGCGGAACCGCCTATCTCTGCGGCTGCAAGACCAGCAAGAACGCGCCGTATTGCGACGGCTCGCACAAGAGCCTGTGACGACCGCGAAGCCATAGAAAGAGGCCGGCGGGAAGATTCGCCGACCTTTGCATTTTTTCGGCTTCTTGAAGACGCGGTCGTTAACGCTTATCCGCGATTCAGTAACGCCTCCGTCAGGACGCCCGTCATCCGACGGGCTTACGGAGTGCGGCGACAGCAGACGCCCGTCAGAAGGTGATCCGCATGGTCGCGATAAAATTGTTCTTCACGACCGGGTTTGACGTCACTGCCACCTGATATCCGGCGCCGAAGATCAGATTGACCGCCCGGGTCGGGCTGTCCTGGCCGATCTTGAAACGTCCCAATATGAGGCCCGGCGTGAGCATGACCTGGTTGAGGCCGACGTGCTCCCCATTCGGCCAGTACTCGTAGTTGACCTCGAGCTCGGGCCAAAAGTACTGCGCAAAATGATACTGGAAGGATGTGTTCCAGAGGATGGGATCGCCGAAGTTGGTCATATTCACTTGGGCGGTGTTGCCCGGCGAAGCGGTCCCGGCGACCGGGATCTGCACGCTGAGCGTCGACTGAATGTCAAAATTGCCCCAGCCTTTGCCTGCAGCGAGCGTCGGCTGTGCGGTCAGGACATGGTTTGAGATCTTTCCCGCCGTGTCCAACGGGTCTGACATCTGAAAGAAGGCGCTAACGATGTAGTCGCCGTTTTCCTGGTTGGCGGAAAGAAGTCGATATTTGACGAGGAACATTGGCCAATCACCCGGGCCTTGCGCATCCCCCTTGGGGCCGGCGGCAATCACGTAAGGCGGAGGCGCCACGATGACTTCTATGTTGTAGGCCGGAATAAACTCCACCCTCGGGCCGCCCGGTCCGCCGTAGTTTAAGAAGTGCTGGCCATTCCCCTGGCTGCCGGTCCCGTTCTGCTGGTCATAGAAATCAAACCGGAACTCTTGTTCGAGACGCGGCGTCACCGTCACAAGCGGTGTCATCCAGGTAGGTTGCGCGGCTTGGGTGGCCGAGACCATGGCAAGCCACGAGGCGAAGGGATCGGACGACAGAGATCCGTTCACCGCCGGCGCGAGCGCTGGAAGTGTAATCGGCTGTGGCGCGCTTTGAGCGTGGGCGCCAACAGGCGCCAGCGGGATCGCCGCTCCAGCCACCGCCAGAAGCCAGCGAATGTTCAATGGATCGCGGCGATTTTGCGCGTCGTTTTTCATGAGCCCCGCCTGTCGCAAATGTCAGTGTCCCAAACGATGTGTTCGCGCTGATATAACGATCAGGTCGGTTGGGCCTTGTCAATAACGCGCCTTGGTTTTTTCACATTTCCCGGTTCGCGTGACATCGCAGCAAGCCGTTCCGCGACGGCTCGCACACAGGCGCGGGCCTCGCGCCCAAGCCCTTTGCCGCCGAAAAGAGCGGAACCGCCTATCTCTGCGGCTGCAAGGCCAGCAAGAACGCGCCCTATTGCGACGGCTCGCACAAGAGCCTGTGACGACGGCGAAGGCCTTAGAAGAGGCCGGTGGAAGCCCCGCCGGCCTTTGCGTTTTTCGCCGCGACGACTCGGCGCTTAAGGCGTCTTCGCCGCCGGCGCGGCGGGCGCATTGGTTCCCGCGCCGTTTTGCGTCGAAACGCCCGTCGAGCGGTGAGTCACCTTGGCCTGCTGCGGCGCCATGCCGCCGTTCGTCATACCCTGGTTCTGCGCGAACTGGTTCGGGTTGAGTTGCAGCGCCGACAGCGTCTTCTGGTCAAGCTGGCCGTTCGCGGTCGATATGTCCTTCGACGTCTGGAATTTGTGCAAGGCCGCCTGGGTTTCGGGTCCCCACATGCCGTCGGTCCGTCCGGCCCCGAAGCCGCTCTTGTCGAGCGCCTGCTGGATCTTTTGAACCTGAGCGCGGCTGGGCGTGTTCGGATTGACGTCCTGCATGGTCGCGCTGGCCTGCTGCTGCATCGGCTGGCTCGTCGCGGTCTTGGTCGGCGGAGTCGGAGTCTGGGTCTGGGCGAAAGCGGGAAGGACGAAGAGCGCGCTCGCCGCCGTGGCGAGAAGAAGCGTTTTCACGATTCTCCTCCTGGAAAGTTCGAGGGGTCCAAGAACAATGCGCTGCCGGCGCGAAACGTTCCCGGGTTCGCCGCTTCGCCGAAAGGCTTCTTTCGCGCCGGCGGCGCCCGACGCGCGCCGCCCGACTTGGTGCTAAACCCGCTGCATGTCGTTAGACCGCGTTGCAGCCGATTCTCTTTTCACCCGTCAAAAGCGCGTCGTGGATGTCCTCGTCCCGGTCGCGGTCGACACCGCCTACAGCTACCGCGTCCCGGCCGACCTCGCGCTCGAGCCGGGCCAGTTCGTCGGCGTGCCGCTCGGGACGCGCCATGCGACGGGCGTCGTCTGGGCGATGCGCGAGGCGGGCGGCGACAATCTCAAGTCCGTCGCGGCCGCGCGCGACTGGCCGCCGCTGAGGCAGCCCCTGCGCGACTTCGTCGAC
>NZ_JBKQOU010000326.1:0-5797 GCF_052145335.1 Rhodoblastus sp. | reverse complement strand
CTGGACCTGCTGCTCGACCGCCGAAAACGAAGCGAGTTGCGACAATTGCGCGACCGGATCCATCGGCTGGGTCGGGTCCTGATTCTTCATTTCGGTCATCAGCAATTGCAGGAACTGGTTGTAATTGAGCGTGGCAGAAGCTGCGGTCGTGCTGGCGATGGAGGCGGCGGTTGAAGCAGCGGCGGGGGCGCTGACGGTAGCAACAGGAGGGACGGTCATGGTCTTTTTTCCTCTGGCGTTACGCGGCGGCCGAGGCCGGCGCTTTTTCCATCATTTCAGCTTCGAGCGTGAACATCCCTCGCAGAGTCTTCAGCGCCTCGTAGGGGCGATCGGCCGCGACGAAAGCCTCGGCGGCGCGCAGTCCTGCTATCACCGCGCTGCCGGCGAAGGCTTCGCAGGTGGCGGGAAGCATGCTCTTGAACATCTGGCGCGCGAGCGGCGCTCCATCGCGCTCCATCAACTGGGTCTGCAGCACAAAATAAAGCTGGCGCAAGGGCGTGCTCGCCTCTGACGGCTGAATGACATGGGCTTCGAGCAGGAATGCCGCGTCATTAAGCAATTCGATCGTCGCCTTGCGGTCGACCTTGATCACGGCGCCATTGAGGTAGAGCTTTTCGCCGGCGCGCAATTTCAGCAGCATCTTGAAGCCTCACGCCAGTCCGTCGCGAATGATTGCGTTGATCTCGATCAGATCGTCGAAGGAATGCGTCGCGCCGATGCGCAAGCGCTCGACTTCCTTGATGATCCAGATGCCGATGGAAATGAGCTGCGCCCGCAGGTCTTCGGGCAGGTCATTTCCCCGGCTGCCGAGATCGTCGACGAAGATCGCCCACAACCGGCGAAGATAAATCAGCGCTTCTTCAGCCTCGGGCGTTTTGACGCCGGCTTTTCGCGCAATTTCCAGCAAGTCGACGCCGCGTCCGAGCGCATCGTGCTCGCGCGCGCGCATTTCCTTGGGCGAATCGTCCACGACTTCTGCATAGGTGAATTGGTACATGCGATAACCCTGCGCATTTCAAGTTCAAAGGAAATTGACCAGACTCAGTTTGGCGATCTGCGCGGTCAGCGAATAGGCTGTCTGCAATTGCGTAGTGAGGCTGGAGACTTGCGAGGCGACTTCATAGCTGTTCACCGTCTCCTGTGAATTGAGGCTGGTGGTCAGAACATTCTGCTGCAAACCGATGGCGCTATCGGCCTGGGTCAGCTGGTTCTGCATCGTCCCCACCGCCGCATTGGCTTCGGTCAGGCCATTATTGGCGTCGGTCATCACCGATTGCGCCTGGTTCATCAGCGCCGCATAAGCGCCGGAACTTAACGGCAGGCCGCCAAACTCGCTGACCATGGTCAATGCCTGCGCCATGTTCTGGAAAGCGGGCTGGTTGGCGCTGATCGAGGTGGCGACGCTCTGGTTGACGCCGATGCGGCTGGTCTGCGTCGTGTCGCTGGCCGACGACCAGGTCGAGGTCCAATTGGTCCCGCTGAACAGGGCCGCGAACTGGTTGCCCAGGAAGCTGGTCATCGCCGCGCCGCTGATCGTGTTCACCGCGCTCGATGTCACCGGCATGCCGAAGGCGGCCTGGAAAGCGTTGTCCACCGCGGTCTGCGCGGCGCTGGGCGGCGTCTGCGCATAGGCCGCGATCGGCGCGACGTTGCTGTTGACGCCGCCAAAGACATATTGGCCGCCCGATTCCGAATTCATCATAGAAGCAAAACTATTGAGCGCGCCGGCAGCCGTCTGCTGGATCGCGCTGGCGCCGGTCGCGCCCGACGACTGGGAGGCCTCGATCAATTGTCCGAGCACCGACTGGGCGCTGGTTTGCAGACTGGTCAGGGCGTTTGAAGCGGTGTCGAGCTGCGCGCTCACGATGGCGTTGGAGCCGGAGATGGCGCTCAGATCCGCCATCTGCTGATGCATCGCAACGTCCTGGCCCGCGTTGGCGCCGAGCGTCAGGCCGATATCGGCGACCGCTCCGGTGGAGCTTTCCGACTCGGCCGTGGTCATCTGCGATTGCAGCCGCGTGACCGTGTTCTGGAGGATCGAGGAAAGGGTAAAGGAGGAGACGGAACCGAGCGACATTTCAAGCAACCGCCTGCAGGAGCGAATCGAACATCGTATTGATGGTGGAAATCAGCTTGGCCGAAGCCTGATAGGAGTTTTCCAGATCCAGCATCTGCGACATTTGCGAATCGATATTGACGCCAGTGGCGTTGGATAGTGTCTGCGACGCCTGTGTCGACAGGGTCGACTGGTAGGTCGCGTCATTGCTCGCCGTCTGGTACTCGGCGTCCAGCCAGCTCGCCGAAGCCGCCGTATAGCCGGTGAGGCTGCTCGAGTTCGAAAGCCCCGTTCCCGACGGAAAGCTCCCGGTTGCGTTCAAGGAGGAAAGGTCGTTGGCGATCAGCGTCGTGTAGCCGGCGGCTCCCGTGCTGTTCTGCAGATAGGCCGAGCCGTTGACCCCGCCGTCGCGGATGAGATTGAGGCTGCCGCCAAGGGCTGGATTGACGGCGGAGGAAACCGTGATCGCGCCGGCGAGGCCGGGGATCAGGGTCGATCCGGGAACCGCCGTCGCGCCGGAATAAGTGAACAGGCCGGGCAGCGTGGTTCCGGCGGTCGCCGTGGTCTGGCCGGTTTCGGCGAAGGCGTTGACCAGCCCGCCGGCGATGGAGTCGAGCTGGCTCTGATATTGGGTGGCGACATTGTCGCGCAGGTTGGCGAGGCCCACCAGCGCGCCGGACTGGATCGGCATGGTGGCGTTGGCGCCGGTCACCGGCACACCATCGACATAAACGGCGGCGCCGACGGTCGAAGGCGTATAGGTCGGGGTGGGCGTCATCGTGACATTGCGCGGGAGAGTGTCGAACAGGGTCGCGCCGCTGTCGGTATAGATCGACATCGAACCATTGGCCGAGGTCGTCGTGGTGATGCCGATCTGCTGCGACAGGCTTTGCAAAATCGTTCCGCGCCGGTCGAGCGCGTCGGAAATATCGGCGCCGGTCGCGGTCCCGTTGATGATCGTCGTATTGACCTGCTGGAATTGCGAAAGCAGCGAGTTGATCGTGGCGACCGATGTGGCCATGTCCTGGTCCGCCGTCTCGCGCACGCTCGAGACGGTCGCGCTCGCTGAATTCAATCCGCTCGCCATGCCTTGCGCGGCGGAAAGAACGGCGGCCGCGGCGGAAGCATTGCCGGGCGCGGCCGAATAAGTTTGCAATGCGCTCGACAGCGTTTGCAACAGCGACGACGGCGATTGGGCGGCGGTGGTGGAATCACTTGTGCTGGTGGCGTCGGAGACGGTCTGCTGCAATTGTGTCACGCCGTTCGACAGCGCCTGCGCCGCCGCATTGGCCGACTGGCTGGTCAGCATGGAGTTGAACAGCGAGGCGTTGGTGAGGTCCGAGATCGACTGGATGATCGCCGCGCCGCCGGACCCGCTGACGAGATTGGCGACTTTTGCCGAAACATAGCCGGTCGAATTCTGCGCATTGGAAATATTGCGCGACACGATCGACGTCAGGCCCGCATTGGTGGCGAGCGAGGTCGTGGCGACATTCCAGGCGTTCGAGAGACCCATGACGCTTTTCCCGTGTTTTAAGTCAGATTCATTTGAATGAGATTGGACATCAGGTCCGCGCCAGCCTTGAACATTTGCGAATTGGCCTCATAGGCGCGTTGCGCGACGATCATGTTGGTCAGTTCGGTGGCGATATCGACGGTCGATTCCTCCAGCTCGCTGGAACTGATCGTGCCGAGCTGGCCCGAGCCGGCGGTGCCGACGGAGGGCTGTCCGGACAATATATTGGGCGAAAACACGTTGCCGGTCTGCGGCAGCAGGTTGTCCGGGCTCGGCACGTCCGCCAGCGGGATCTTGTAGGCCGCGACCGAAGAGCCGTTGGTGAGCTGATAGGAAAGGGTTCCGTCGCTGGCGATCGAGACCGAACTGACCGAGGCCGGCGCATTGCCGTTGACCGACGAAGTGGAGAGGGAGAAGGAGCCTGCGAGCTGGGTCATGCTTGAGAGATCGAGATTCATGCTGGCGCCGCCCGGCACCGGGATCTGCAGCGACCCGCCGGAGGTCAGGTCGCCGGTAGTCGAGCTGAAGGCCATCGTCTGCGTAGCCAGCGGGCCGGACGAATAGGGGAAGCCGCCGCTCGTCGACTTCGAATTGTCAAAGGCCGAGACCTGCCAGGTGTTGGCGGAAGTCTGGGAAAGATAAAGATCGACCGTGTGCGCCGTGCCGAGGTCGTCGTACATCACCATCGAGGTCTTTTCATCATAGTCCCCGTTCGTCGCGGTCGTGGCGGGGGTGATCGAGTCGGTCGAGGGCAGATTGCCGGTCAGGGTTCCCGACGTGGTCGGCGTCGCCGTCAGCCCGTCGGAATTGATGTTGACGACCTGCATTCCCGACAGCGAGTTGGACGCCATGGTCGGGGGTCCATTGGCCAGGCTGTAGCCGTTCAGGTAATAGCCTGCCGAATTGACCAGATTGCCGCTGGCGTCGGGAACGAAGGAGCCGGCGCGGGTCAGGAATTGCTGGCCGCCGGAGTTGGAAACGACGAAAAAGCCGTTGCCGCTGATGGCGAGGTCGGTGGGGGAAGTGGTGCTTTCCAGCGTGCCTTGCTGGGAAACGGCGACACGCGTGTCGGATTGGACGCCGCCGGCGGAAGTCTCGCCGACCGCCGCCTGATCGACGAGGGTGGAGAATTGCGTGTCGGCCTCCTTGTAGCCGACCGTGCCGGAATTCGAAATATTCTGGCCTATATTGGCCAGATAGTTCGACTGCGCGGCCATTCCCGTCACGCTGGCGTTCATGGCGTCATAGAGACCCATCGTGGTTTCTCCTGAATTTTTCCTCCACTTTTTCTGCGCGCCCTGGCTTGCGTGAAGCTGACAAAAGGCGCCGCGCAAGACAGGGAATTTGGCAGTAAGCTGATTTTCCGCGGTGAAACTCCCGTAAAAAAAGGGTTAACGGCGGATTGTCATAGTCCTGTGATCTGTGTGACGATATTCGGCGTCTGATCCATCCTGGAAGGACCCCGACCCATGACCATTGCGTCGTCAACGCAAGACCAGCCGAAAGTTGCCCGGCCCAATCTCGACCATCCCGACGACCCCAAGAAAATCTGGATCCTGATCGCCATTGGCGTGGCGGGCCTGCTTTATGCGGCCTTGTCGATCCATTCCGATCTTGGCTCCAAGGTCGTGGACGTCACTTTCTGGCCCTTCATCCTGCTCGGCGTCGCCTTGCTGATCGCGCTGGGCTTCGAATTCGTCAACGGCTTCCACGACACCGCCAATGCGGTCGCCACCGTCATCTACACCCATTCGCTGCCCGCCAACTACGCCGTGATGTGGTCAGGCTTTTTCAACTTTCTCGGCGTTTTGACCTCCAGCGGCGCCGTCGCCTTCGGCATTATTTCGTTGCTGCCGGTCGAACTGATCCTGCAGGTCGGCTCGTCCGCCGGCTTCGCCATGGTCTTCGCCTTGCTGCTCGCGGCGATCATCTGGAACCTCAGCACCTGGTGGCTCGGTCTGCCGGCGTCGAGTTCGCATACGATGATCGGTTCGATCATCGGCGTCGGCGTCGCCAATGCGCTTATGCGCGGCCGCGACGGAACCTCCGGCGTCGATTGGGGCAAGGCGATCGACATCGGCTATTCGCTGCTGCTTTCGCCCATCGTCGGCTTCGTTTGCGCGGCGCTGCTGCTGCTGCTCTTGAAGTTCTTCGTGCGCACGCCCGAGCTTTACGCCGAGCCCAAGGGCCAGACCCCGCCGCCTTTGTGGGTGCGCGGATTGCTG
>NZ_JBKQOU010000325.1:0-7014 GCF_052145335.1 Rhodoblastus sp. | reverse complement strand
CGCCATCTGACGCCTCTCACCGAAGTTCGCGACGAAACAAGCATGGAACGGATCAATTTGCGCACCCTGAGCCTGGTGACCCTAATGGCCGCTCGTCGGCCGGTCCGCTAATGAGGCCAAAAGTGCGCGCGTATTCCCATCGTGGCCACGGCCCGCGAGCCGATCAACAGGCCGGATACATAGAAGCGACTTCCGTTTTCCAAGCCGAACCCATTGCGAATCGAGCCGAATAATTTAACTGCAAGAAGGATTGGCCGTAATCAGCTTTACGGCCGCCCGTCGCTGTCGGATCGAATCGCGCTATGAACGGCCGATAAAATGGTGTCCGTGCCATGTACCGGTCAGTCCACATATAGTAGGTGTCTGGCCTAACCGGATAGGCAAGGTTCTTTCCCTTTTAAGCGCGTAAATCGATCGGAAATTATTCTCCTTCCAGCGATACGGAGTCGATAAAGGCCTGATCGTCATGCGCATGATCGCGAGAGCGTAAAACATTCTACGGCAATAATAGTTCGAATGTTCGCACCCAAGTGTCGAATTGGGTCAAGCAGCAGATCGCGCGCGCAGTATGAGCGGATATTCGAACCTGGTGACGTTATTCTGGATGGCGCCTGTGTCTGTCACTTTCGGCTTCATGCGCGCCTCCAATTTCGTCCGAGTCGGTCGCTGGCCGACGCCACGGGCTTGCGAAAAATTCGCGGCTTTTTCACCTGCGCCCGCGCTTAAGATCGTGCGCCGAGCGGCGACTGGCACGCCGTCCCGACTCAATTGCCGTCAGGCAAAAGGGCCTGGAACTGTTCGGGCGTGAGATAGCCCGTCACCTGGGCGCCTTTGCTGCGCTGGTAGCCCATGATCGCCTCGCGCGTGAGCGGGCCCATGATGGAATCGATCGGGCCCGTATAAAGGCTCATGTCCCGCAGGCGTTCCTGTATACGCTGGCGTTGCCTCATGCCGAGCTGCTTCTCGTCGATTGGCGCGCCGACGGCGGCCTGACCGGGCGCCTTTGCCGCTCCGGACCGCGCCCGGGCGATCTCGGCTTGAGCCTCGGCCTTGGCCTTCTCGGCCTCAGCCGCCGCGCGCGAAGCCTCTGCTTGCGCCCGCTGCGTCTCCTGCTTCGCCTTTTCCAGCTCCGCCTTCGCCTGCTCATTCTGGAGCCGGGCGGCCTCCACCTGAGCATCATTCTCTTTGGAGTTCCGCTTGGCCTCGGCCGCAGGCTTGGCGGGAGGCTGCGCGACGTTCGCCGCCGCCGGCGCGCCGGGGGCCGTGACAGCTTCGGCTGGCGGGATCGGCTTCGCAAGGCTGATGTCGGCGGGCGCGCCGAAAACCGAGCCGCCATCCGCCGACGCCCCCTTGACGACGTCCGCGAGACTGGGCGCGGGCTGTTGCAGCAGCGTCACGACGGCGTCGGCCGCCTGCTCGCTCACCGCATCGATGCGGGACACTGGCAATCGCGCCGAAGACGAGAAAACGGTCACGACGGACTTCGGGTTCTCACTGGCGTATTCGGGCCTCGCGTCCAGGCCCGAAACCGCAGGCTCGAAATTCGGCGCCGTCATCAGCACGATCACCGCGCCGGCCTTGGCCTTGCCTGCGATCTGCGCGACGGAAGAAATGGCGATGCCGCGCGAGAACAAATCCGTGGCGACACCCAGTTCCGTGTTCACCGGCAGGAAATAGGTCTGGCCGCCCGCCGCCGTGACGTGGCCCATGACGAACGCGATTGCGAAATCGGCGCCGTTCGCCTTCTGGGCGAAATCGAGCATGAGCGCCCTCGCCCGGGAGTTGGCTGGATCGGCGCCGAAGAGGACGTCGAAACCCTTGGCCCGCAGCGCCTCGGCGATGTCTTTCGCGCGCTTCGCGCCGATGCTCGACTTCTGGAGCTTCTGGTAGTCCTCGCCGACAATCACCAGCGCCGTTCTGCCGGCCGCGTCTGCCCGCCACGGGGCGGCGAACACGACCAGCGCGGCGGCGGCAACGATCCAGCGCCGAAGCCTGCCACGGGCGCCCGCTGTCGGTACCCCTGCGAGCCATTCGGGCTCCAACGAGTGCGTGATTTTCAACCCGAAAGAATCCATGGCACTGGTTCCTGACTTGGGTTAACCTTCGCAAAGTAGTTTTCGCCGACGAGACTTCTCCCAAGGGGGTCGTTCACATGGGATTGAGACTGCGTTTCAACTTGATCCTTGCGGCTTGTTATCTGGTCGGACTTGCCCTGTGCCTATGGCCGTTTTACCAGCTTTCGCGTCGCGAGGCCATGGAGCAGCTGCAATCGCAAGTCGATGTGCTGCGGGCCCAGGCGCTTTCGGTCCGCAAATACACCGGCGACGAAATCCAGCCTTTGCTTGCCGATCAGTCCACGATCCAGTTTCTGCCCCAAACGGTCCCGGCGTTCTCGGCCCGGAGCGTCTTTGGGAATTTCAGGCGCTTCTACCCGCAGTTCTTTTACAAGGAAGCGTCGCTCAATCCGACGAACCAGACCAACCTGGCGCAGGACTGGGAGAAGGAGCTCATCGAGAAGCTTAGCGCAAATCCCGAACTCGACAAGGACATTAGCATTCGCGATACCGACTCGGGACCGCAATATACCGTGACCTATCCGATGCCGGTCAAGGACGAGAGTTGCCTGACGTGCCATTCCACGCCGGGCACGGCTCCGGCCTCGATGGTCGCTCTTTACGGCTCCAAGAACGGCTTCGGCTGGAAGCTGAACCAGACCATCAACGCGCAGATCATTTCGATCCCCATGAGCGCTACCGACGCAAGGGTTTGGCGCAACATGATGTTCTTCGTTGGCATTGCGAGCGGTATCTTTGTTGCCTTGCTCGCGCTGCTCAACGTGCTGCTCGACCGCTATGTGATTTCGCCGGTGAACCGGATGGCCAGGATTGCGGAGGCCTATAGCATGGGCGAGACCTCCGTCCCCGAGTTCGAATATGCCGGCTCTGACGAGGTGGCGTCGCTCTCCCGCTCCTTCAACAGGATGCGCCGCAGTCTCGACAGTGCGATGAAGATGCTCGACAAGTGAGCCGGGACGTACCCGACGACGCGCGCGTTGCGGAATGCCAGCCGAAGGAGGCCGCGCCCAACATAGAGACGAACCGCGATGAAAGGCGAGGCAGTTCCCCAACGGGTCGGGAAATATCGCATCGATCACGTGATCGGGCGAGGTGCGATCGGCATCGTCTACAAGGGCTATGACGAACAGATCGACCGACCGCTGGCCATCAAGACTCCGCGTCCGGAAATCCTCAGCGACGTCGACGACTCGGAGGGCTTCCTCAAGCGCTTCACCACCGAGGCGCAATCGGCGGCCCGTTGCCTGCATCCCAACATCGTCACGGTATTTGACCTCGTGCAGCACGAGCAGCGGCCTTACATTGTGATGGAGTACGTCAATGCCGGCACGCTGGAGAAGGTGATCAGCGCCGGTGCGCTCATCCCCATCCGGCAGGTGGGGGAGATCATGTCCCAGATCCTGCTGGCGCTTGATTACGCGCATTCCAAGGGCGTCATCCACCGCGACATCAAGCCGGCCAACATCCTCTGTCCCTCGGCCGTGTCCATCAAGGTCGCCGATTTCGGCGTCGCGCGGCTCGACTCGCTCGACTTGACGAGGCCGAATGGACTCGGGGGGGCGGGCACGCCCAGTTATATGGCGCCGGAACGCTTCCTTGGGCGCCCCGCCGACGGCAGGGCCGACCTCTTCTCGGCAGGCGTGATCCTGTATCAAATGCTCACAGGCGCAAAGCCCTTCGTCGCCTTCGACCTGCCGGAACTGATGCGAAAACTTCTCAACGAACTCCCGCCCTCCATCATGACGCTGCGGCCGGAACTATGGCCCGAGATCGAGGCGGTCGCCCATAAGGCGCTCGCCCGAAACCCTGAAGACCGGTTCCAGACCGCGGAGCGCTTCCTGGAGTCGCTGCACGTGGCGATCGAGGCTCGACCCCACGAAAATCTGCTCCCGGTCGACCTGGCCAAGCTATCCCGGCCCGGCACGGACGCGCCGGCAAGCCCCACTCCTACGCCCGAAATGCTGAACGTGACCATGGCGGAACAGCTATCGATCAGCGCGAAAGATGAGCTGAGCCGCAGATTGGCGCGCTGGCTTGGACCGATCGCCCGGCTTATCGTCAAACAGTCGCTGCAGGATACGACCGAGGTCGACACGCTACTTGCGTCGCTGAGCCGGCAGATCAAAACCGACGCCGGGATCGAGCAGTTCCGGCAGGACGCCGAAAAGCTGCTCAGGGAGGACCTCGGCATGGCCTTCGAGCGGGCCCAGGAGACGATTTCGGACGCTGAGATCAAGGCCGCCGTCGACGCGTTGATTCCCTTGATCGGGCCCATCGCCAGGCGCCTCGTCAGCCGACAGGCGCTGACGGCTGTCGGTCGCGACGACTTCTACCGCCGGCTCGCCGATGAGATCCCCGACGACCGCGCGAAAACGCGCTTCCTCACGCTCCGCGAGCGGTGGGCGGCAAACAGGACGCACTGAGATGCAGGAACGACCGGGATGAACCCGATGGACAGCCCGGGCCCGGACGTTCCCGGCCCCATTCCGACGCGCCGCCGACGCCTGCGCGCCGTCTTCGCGGCCGACGTCGCCAACTTCGGCGGCATGATGACGATTGACGAAACCAACACGGTCGACGCGCTCTCGATCACCCGCCGGGTCGCGATCGAAGAGCTCGCGATCCATCGGGGGTGGCTGTTCGGGATGCCGGGCGACGGCATCTTTGCGCTGTTCGAGAGCACGGTGGACGCAGTGCGCTGCGCCATGCGCATCCAGTCCCGACTGGCGGAATCGCCGAAGCTTTACTATCTGAAGTTGCGCATCGGCGTGCACCTCGGCGAAGTCCTGTTCCAGGACGACCTTCCCTATGGCGAAGCGCTGGTCATCGCCGCCCGCCTCGAAAGTCTGGCGGAACCGGGTGGCATCCTCGTATCAGCCTCGGTCGTGGACGCGGTCGCGCCCCGCATCGCGGCCACCTTCATCGCGAGCGGCGTCCCCACGCTCAAGCACAGCCCGAGACGGATCGAGACATTCCGGGTGCTGCCTCCGCCACCCGCGAGCGCGTCAGGCCCAGCCGCCCCACTCGACAGCACGACCGCGCCCGAACCGGTCCCGCCACAGGCGCCACCGCCGCGCCCAGGCAGCGCTGGTGCATCGGCGCTCCCCCGGCTGCCGAAAGCCAGTCCTCTGGTCCTGCCGAACGAAATGCCGGCCGTGACGGAATCGCCGCCGGCTGACGCCGCCCTCCCAATGGCTCCGGCCGCCTTTTTGGCGCCGCCCGAAACACCGGCGAAAGGCGATGCGCCGGACGAGACGAATTCACCGAGGGCAGGGGCCACCGGCCTCGACGAGGCGAGCCTCGGCCGGCTCGTGCCGCTCCTTGCCACCCATCTCGGACCGGTCGCCAGGGTGCTGGTTCGCCGCATGGCGGCGGAAAGCTCCGACGCGGCGCAACTCATTCGGATGCTGGCGCAGGAGATTCCCTCAGAAGGCGAGCGGCTGAAGTTCCTGACGCGAGCCAGAACCGCTCTGAACGGATCGGATTAGAGCGCTTTTCGTTCCGTCGGAAGTAAAAAATCTCTAATACTTTGTTTAACTGCGAATTTTCATCGGAAATGGGTGCAGCTTTTCGGGAAAAAGATCTGAGCCTCATTCATCGGATTCCGCCAAGTCTTCCAGCACGTCGGATTTGCAGATCGTCAGCACGCCCTTCTCCTGGAAAACGACCCCCTCGTCGATCCAGCGGTTGAGCAGTTTGTTCAGGCTTTCGCGCGACATGGCTGTCCATTGCGCGAGTTCGCCCTGGGTCAGCTTGATGGTGATCTCGTGGCCCCTCGGCGTCCGGCGACTGTGGTCCTGGACCAGATGGCCAAGAATCCTGGCCAGCCGCTGCGGCGCCGGGCGCAGGACCGCGTCCTCCATGCGGGCCGTCGTCCAGCGCAAGCGCTGGCAGAGCAATCCGATCACATTGTGTGCGAGCTGGGAGTCCCTGTCCAGCGCGTCAAAGAACGCCTTGCGCGAAATGCTGATGAGCTCCGTCGTCGCCATGGCGGAGGCGCCCGCTGTCCGCACGCTGCCGTCGAGCATGCCGATCTCGCCGAAAATGGCGCCGGCGATCTGCACGTTCAAAGTCACCTCGACGCCGGCGGCCGAGACGGTCCATATCCGAATTCGCCCCGACGCGATGACATAAAGCGCGTCCGACGGGTCGCCGACATTGAAGAGAAGCTCGCCCTTCTGCAGCGTCCGGCGCTGCGCCCGGCGGCTCACTTGCTCCATGACCTCGGCGGCGACATTCTGGAAGATCTCCAGACCTTGCAGGCGCAGGGGCTCAGACACGGCGGATTTCTCGGACATGCGGCGCTCCTGACGGGGTCCGGACCTCGGGCCTGCCTTCAGAATACGACCAGGCGCGAAAAAAGTAAGCAGACGAGCGGTCGCCGGTCCCGGCTGTGGCGCAGATCACAGCCGCGGTGGAAGCCTGCGTCCATCCTCCTGCATTATTCCGAGCCCGACAAGGAGCCGCCATGAGCAGCGCAGAGCAAAGGGACCTGCTGGACGACCGCGCGTTCAGGCCCGTCAACGACGATTACGGAGGCGGCGCGCGCGACGATTCGCACGCGCGCCACCAGCACTCCGATTTCTTTTCCCATTTCGAGCACGATGGCGGGCAGGAGGGCTCACACGGCGGCATTTACGCGCAGGCCCCGGCCGACCATGGCGGCGGTCTCGGCTGGGGGCCTGCGGCATGGGGCGAAGCCGGCGGGTTCGAGCATGTCCTCGGCGGCGGCATGGCTGCCCCGCAGGCCGTCGGTCCGGTCGATCACCTTGCCGCCGGCGACGGCCCGTCGGTCCAGACCCATGCCGCCAATACGGTCAACATCACCTTCGATACAGGTCCTGGCGGTATACTTGATATCGGCGGAAACGTGGAAGCCTTGGGAAATCAGTCAACGGCCCTTAACGCCGCCTCGTCGCACGATTCCGCCGGCGTGCTT
>NZ_JBKQOU010000324.1:0-3816 GCF_052145335.1 Rhodoblastus sp. | reverse complement strand
TGAAGAATGTATGGAATTAGCCTCTTGCTTTAGAATATTGATTAGCGACTCTCGAGAGAGTTCTGGATTGCTTCGCTCCGCTCGCAATGACGGCGCGAAGAATGTAGCCAAAACTTTAAAGGGTGCGTCATTGCATTATTATGGCGGACCGTCCGTTCAATGCGGGTAGGAGCCGACAGCGGCCAACGCGGAATGGCAAGAATCGGCGGAAAGCGGAAGGCCCTGAACGCCGCCGAAAAGGCTGCCTGGCGCCAGGAACAGAAATTCGGTGTCGGGCTTGCGAACTGGTGTGCCTGGCGGGAAGCGGAAGCTCGCCGACGACCCGGCTTGATCGGCGTGGCGCTGGGCGCGTGACTTTGGTGGAACGGGAAGAACTCATGTCGCCTCCGGCAGGCCTTGCATGACACTCCCCTTCACCGGCCGCGAGGCAAAAGTGCGCCAGACCAACAGCCAAGTCAGGCGCTCCCTGCGGTTCCACGGCATGAGCGACAGGCAGCGCGCCAAGGTGCAATATCCAAACAAAACCTGGGCCAGCGTGCCGATCGCCGGAATCCAATAGAGCCAGCGCAGAACCGGCAGGAACGCCAACAGCAGCAGTCCCGCATAGGCGATGCGGACCTGCGTCGGAAAGGCGGCAAAGGCGCCGGTCAGCCAGCGAAAATGGACGATCTGCGCGAGGCTGAGGGCGATCGCCAGAGCGAAGGCGACCCCATGGCCGGCAAGCCCAAGGAAGAGCAGGATGTCGGTCACCACCCAATACCACCAGCTGAATTCCCGATAGTCGATCATTCCGACCTCCTTAATCGGTTAAAAGCTCAAGGTCGCCGCTCCGCCCATGATCAACTCATGCACGGCGCTCGCTCCGGCGACGACCACGCCGTCGACAAGGTCTTCCTGGGCGTAGCCGCGGCTCTTGACACAAGGGGTGCATGCCCAGATTGCGCCCCCACGGGCAAGAAAATCACGCATCATGTCCGCCAGAGGCTCCAGAGGCTTGACATGGGTGGCGTCGGCGGCGCGGCGGCGGGCGATGTCGACGCCGGACCTGGTGAGAAAGATCGAAACCTTCAGGCCAGCCGTCATGCCGCCGAGCGCGATGGTCAGGGCGACGGAGGACAATTCATGGTCGATGCCATGGGTCACCATAACGACGAGATTGCGGACGTCTTGACTCATCGTTGCCTCCGCTCGATTGTCGTTGCATGATAGATTGAGTTTAATTCTCGGCGCGACGCGACGCCATGACCCAGACGCCGCCATATTTGACCGAAACGCCGGCAGACGGGCGCGACCTGCTTTCCGACCTGCTGGGCGGCATGCATCTTTCCGGCGTGGTGCTATTCCGGGCCGAATTCCAGGAGCCGTGGTCGGTTGTCACCCCCGACGGCTGCAACCTCGCCAAAGTCCTGCCCTTTCATACCGAGCACATCATTCCCTTTCACATCGTCGCCGCCGGCGGATGCTGGCTCCGTTTGAAGGACCAGCCGCCGGTCTGGCTTGCGGAAGGCGACGCCGTCCTGCTGCCCTATGGCGACAGTCACGGCCTGTGTGGGCGCGAAGCCGCCGCCGTGGTTGAGGTTGGGAGTTTGCTGCCGCCGCCGCCTTGGGCGGACATTCTGGTGGTCGAACATGGCGGCGCCGGCGCAAAAACATCGATCATCTGCGGCTTTCTGCAATGCGACGAACTGCTGTTTCATCCTTTGCTGCGCTATCTGCCGCGCCTCTTGCGCGTCAGCCCGAACGAGGATTCGGGCGACCGCTGGCTCGGCTTCACGATTCTCCATACGGCGGCGGAGGCGAGCCGTCCTAGCCCCGGTTCACGCAGCATGCTGCCGCGTCTGACCGAATTGATGTTCGTGGAGATATTGCGCGCGCACATTCACGGCCTGTCAGCCGACGACGCCGGCTTGTTCGCAGCGCTAAAGGATCCCGTGGCGGGGGCCGCGCTCAAATGGCTCCATGCCGAGCCGATGAAGGATTGGAGCGTCGAGGATTTGGCGCATCGGGTCGGCGTGTCGCGTAGCGTGTTGACCGAGCATTTCCGGCGCTATCTCGACCAACCTCCGATCCGCTATCTGGCCAAATGGCGGCTGCAATTGGCGGCGCATCAGATGAAGACCGACCATCTTCCCATGAAGGCCATCGCCGACCAATACGGCTTTGAATCGGAAGCCGCTTTCAGCCGCGCCTTCAAACGCTGTTTCGGCCTGCCGCCCCGCGATTGGAGCCAGCGGCAGCCGCGGGTCTGAACATCAGCGGCGAACTGACTGTCTCGTACGCGCCCGTTAATGATGCGCCTTGACCGCTCCCGTTCTCAAACTAGCCATTCGGCCGAATTCCGCTTACCGCCCGTTGGCGACATAATCTCTCTGACCCGAAATTTCCGCCTCGGGTCACGAATACGCGTTCAACCGGAGCCGGGAAAGTCCGCTGACGACGGTGTTCCAGCCATTGCCAGAAAAGCTTGAAAGACGCGTTTGAGCCGAGCGCGGACGTTGTTGGAAATGCCGCTGACGGCCCACGAGCGTTTTGGCTCAGCCGCTATATGTGGCGCCATGGGCAAGAACCGGATAGGCGCTGTCCAATGATCGGGTTTAGTTCGGTCGAAGGCGCGAAATCGTGAAATCTGCTTACCGCACGCTTACCGCAATGGCGCGTAGCAGGTGGCGAGCATCCGGATTGTGTCGCAACTATTTGATTTTATTGGTGCGGTTGCAGGAGTCGAACCCGCGACCTACTGATTACAAATAAGTATGTCTATTTTGACAAATAGCGACAGCTTGTGCGCGGACCCGACATAACCGTTGCATATTTTGATGAATTGTCGCATACCAACTGACATGAGGCGACACGATGCGTCTCGTTAGGTCCGCTGGAGGGATCCGCGAGAGGTCCGCGGACCCGGAGCGGACCCGAGGCGCAGTTAGGGACGGGCGATGAAACTTACGCAGCGTAGGATCGACGCGCTCGAATGTCCGGCTAACCGGCGCGACATGATGGTTTTCGATGATGAACAGCCGGGCCTGGGCGTTCGCGTGACAGTGAGTGGCGGGAAGTCCTTCCTGGCCCAATACACACTTGCGGGGGCGAAACGGCGGGTTCCCCTTGGTTCATGCTCGGCGATTTCCCTCGCCAGCGCTCGCGAGGCGGTGCGTGCGATCCTTGGCGATGTGGCGAGGGGGCGTGATCCGGCAGGCGAGCGGAAGGAAGCCGCCGCCGAGACAAAGCGGAAGGCCGCCCATGTGGCTTTGTCGCTCGACGCTCTCCTTAAGCATTGGGAAGCCATTCACCTTGCCGATAAACGCCAATCCTATGCGTCAGAGTCGGTGCGCGCCGTACGGTTCGCATTTGAGAAGCAATTGCAAGCCCCCGCTGCCGATCTTGACCGTATGGACGTCGTGCGCGTACTGGACGCGCTCTCGAAGCAAGGAAAGGCTGCAATGGCGGCGCGGACGGCAGCTTATGGCCGCGCTTGCTATCAGTGGGCGGTAAAGCGCGGGTCGATTACCGCGAACCCTTTCGCAAACCTTCCCCTCGCCGCGGTAGAAAAGCGCGAGCGTGTTTTGACGGACCAGGAGTTGCGCGCTGTCTGGCTAGCGACCGCTGGCCCCGGCTCGTTCAATGCGATCGTCCGAATGCTCATGTTGACGGGCCAGCGGCGTGAAGAAGTCGCCGGAATGACTTGGGTCGAAGTCGCCCCAGACCTATCGACTTGGACCATTCCTGCCAGCCGCGCCAAAAACGGCGTTGCGCACGTCGTCCCGTTGAACCCTCAGGCGCAAGCGATCCTTGCCGCGGCTACCCGGCTGGAGCCTA
>NZ_JBKQOU010000323.1:0-9171 GCF_052145335.1 Rhodoblastus sp. | reverse complement strand
CGCCATTCTGGGTCATTCCGGGATGGGAAATAAGCGTCAGGTTTCGACCACTGGAGTCGATTGCGATTCGACCCAGGCGCAACCGACTCCAGGTCAGCTTCGGCGCGATTTTCGCAAAATTACGGATTGGCTCAGGCCAAGCTTCGCAACGCCGCAACCCATTGTCGCGCCCGTCCCTCCGGGTCGGGATTGAGCGTGATGTCGGTGACGACCGCCACGCTGTCGGCCCCGGCGCGCAGGGCTTCCACGCCGCGCTCGGGCGTCAGGCCGCCGATGGCGACCAGAGGCAGATCGCCGATCCTGCGCTTCCAGACCCCGATCCTCTCCAGCCCCTGCGGCGCCCAGGGCATTTTCTTCAATAGAGTGGGAAAGATCGGCCCCAGCGCGACATAATCGGGTTTCGCCGCCAGCGCCGTCTCCAGTTCCGCCTCGTCATGGGTGGAAAGGCCGAGTTTCAAGCCCGCCCGCCGGATCGCCGGCAGGTCGGCGCAGACAAGATCCTCCTGGCCGAGATGGATGAAATCGCAGCCGAGATCGATCGCCAGGCGCCAGTAGTCATTGACCACAAGCTGCGCGCCAGCGCGGGCGCATAGCTGTTTCGCGGCGGCGATGGTCTCCCGCAATTCGGCCTCGCCGCTGTCCTTGACCCGCAATTGCACGAAACGCGCGCCGCAGGGCAGCAGGCGGCGCAGCCAGTCGAGCGAATCGACGATCGGGTAGAAAGGATCGAGCTTCATGTGAAGGCTTTTCCCAGCACCGGAGTCGAGGGGGCGGCCATGTCGCGCGGCTCGATCGGTTGGGCGAGAAAAGCGCCGCGTCCCGCCTCGCAGGCGGCTTTGAACGCGCGCGCCATGGCGACGGGATCGCCAGCACGGGCGATGGCGGTATTGAGCAGCACCGCGTCATAGCCGAGTTCGAAAGCCTGCGCCGCCTGCGACGGCGCGCCGAGCCCGGCGTCGATCACCAGCGGGACATCGGGAAAATGCGCGCGCAGGGCGCGCAGGCCGAACAGATTGTTGAGGCCCCTCCCCGAGCCGATCGGCGAGCCCCAGGGCATCAGCACACGACAACCGGCGTCGAGCAGCTTCTCCGCGACGACCAGATCTTCCGTCATGTAGGGAAACACCTGAAAGCCCTCGGCGCACAGGATTTTGGCGCCTTCGACCAGCCCGAACACGTCGGGCTGCAAGGTGTCTTCTTCGCCGATCACTTCGAGCTTGATCCAGGGCGTGCCAAAAAGTTCGCGCGCCATTTGCGCGGTGGCGACCGCTTCCTTGACCGTCCGGCAGCCAGCGGTATTGGGCAGGACGCGAAGGCCGAGCGCGCGGATCAGCTCCCAAAAGCTTTCGCCGGCGCGCCCACCCCCGGCCTCGCGGCGCAGCGAGACGGTGACCACTTCCGCCCGCGACGCGCGCAAAGCCTCGGCGAGGATCGCCGGCGAGGGATAAAGCGCCGTGCCGACCAGCAGGCGCGAATTGAGGGCAACATCATAAAAATGTAACGGGTCGCCGGTGGACGCAACGTCCATGTCAGCCTCCCTGCCGGGGGGTCAGGATTTCGACGCGGTCGTCCTCGCCGAGCATGGTCGTTTCCCGCTCCTTGGCGCGCACAAAACGCTCGTTGACCGCGGTGGCGACCAGTTCCGGCGGATAATCGAGTTCGGCGATCAGCGCGGCGAGGTTTTCCGCGCCGACGTCAAGACGCTCGCCGTTGACCAAGAGGCTTAACCGTCTCATCCATCACCTCCGGAAAATAAGCTTCGTCGAACACTACGCGCGCCGCGCGGCTGGCCAGAGCCGGCGACAGCAGGAAACCGTGCCGGTAAAGGCCGTTGAGATAAAGCCGGCGCCCCTCGCGTTTTATTCGCGGCAGGTTGTCGGCGAAACTCGGGCGCACGTCGGAGCCGGTCTCGACGACTTCCGCCTCGGCGAAAGCCGGATGAATGGCGAAGGCCGAATTGACCAGTTCGACCAGGGATTGCGCCGTCACCCGCGCACGCTCCTCGTTCTCGATCATGGTCGCGCCGACCATGAAAGTCCCGTCGGGCCGCGGCACGATATAGACCGGATGGCGAGGATGCAGCATCCGCACCGGGCGCGAAAGCTTCACGTCCGCCGAGCGTAAAATCATCATCTCGCCCTTGACGCCGCGCAGCCCGGTTAGATCGGGTTTTGCCGCGAAACCCCGGCAATCCAGCGTCCAGTCGCAATCGTCCGGCAAGGTGGCGGCGTCGACGCCATAGCGAAAGACGACGTTGGGTTCGATGCTGAGAAGCCGGACCAGTTCCGCCATGGCGGCGCGGGGGGCCAGATGCGCCTCTTCGGCGAAATAAAGCGCCAGTTCGAAATTGTCGGCGAGATCGGGTTCCAGCGCGGCGAGGCCGGCGCGGTCCAGGGTTGCGAAATGGCTGGTGCGCTTGGAAAACTGGACCAGTTCGGAACGGTCGCGCGGCCGCGCCACCACCAGGCTGCCGCGCCGCTCGGCGACCGGGACGATGCGCGTCCAGAACTCCAGCGCCTCGACGCCGAGATTGGCGACGAGCGGCTCGGTGCTTTCCGCCTCGCACCACGGCGCGATCATGCCGCCAGCGTAAAAGGAGCAGCCAAGCCCGGCTTTGTCGGCCTTTTCGACGATTTCCAGCATCGGATCGCGGCCCGTTTCGCGCGCTCGCTGGAGAAGTTCGTAGGCAGCGGTGAGCCCCGCCGCGCCGGCGCCGATTACCCGGATGCGCATGTCACGCCCTCCAACTCTTTGGGCCGTCCGAAGCGGAAAAGGGAGATTGCGCGCGGGGACCGAAAGGGAAAAGCTCCGGTTCACGCCATCCCTCCGCCAGTCCGAACTGGATCAGGTTTTGAGGGTCGCCGGGCCGCAGGTCTCTCCCCGCGCCACCAGCCTCTCAGCCTCTTGGCGAGGCTCCCCTTGGCTATCGTGAAACTTATGTGTCTTTATCGGCTTGCGCGTCAAGAGGCGGTTTGGCGCCATGCTTGCGTCTTGGCGTCGCGGGGCGCGGCAAAATCCCCAGACGCTACTTTAGAGCCTTTCAAAGAATCGCGGCGATGTGTTAAAATCCGCGGATGAGGAAGAAAATGACGGCAATGGAACAGGAAAACAGCAGCACGGCCGTCAGCCGGGTTGTCGCAAAGCCGACATATGATTGGAAAAACGGCGCCCTCGCCCGCCTGGTTCGGACCAAGTTGCGCGACGTCGAACTGCGCCCGACGCGCCAGCGGGTGAGCCTCGCCAGCCTGTTGTTCGTCGCCGGCGATCGTCATGTCACGGTGGACCAGCTTTTCGCCGAGGCCAAGGCGCTGCGCATGCCGCTGTCGCGCGCCACCGTCTACAACACCTTGCATCAGTTCGTCGCTGCCGGACTTGTCCGCGAGATCGCGCTTTACGGCTCGAAAGTCTGGTACGACACCAAGACCGGCTCGCATTGCCATTTCTTCGACGAAGACGACGCTGTGCTGTTCGACATGCCGGTCGACCTCACTCCTCAACTGAATATCCAGCCTCCCAAGGGGAAGAAGATCGTCGGCGTCGACATTATCGTGCGGCTCGCCGACGACACCGACGAAACCTCGCCTCAGTAGGCGTTCTTGGGAAACAACACCGCAAGCGGCGTTTTCGCCAAGATCTTGATGTCCAGCCACGGCGACCAGTGGTCGATATAATAAAAATCGTGGGCGACGCGCTGTTCGATCTTCTCGACCGTATCGGTTTCGCCGCGCCAGCCATTGACCTGCGCCCATCCGGTCATGCCCGGCTTGACCCGGTGGCGCGCGAAATAGCCTTCCACCGCCCGCTCGTAGATCATTCCCGCCGCCTTGGCTCTCAGGGCATGCGGACGAGGGCCCACCAGCGACAGGTCGCCCTTGAGCACGTTGAACAATTGCGGCAATTCGTCCAGCGAGGTTCGACGGATGAAGCCGCCGAATTTGGTCACGCGAGGATCGTCGCGCGCCACCTGAATCTTTGCCGAAGGGTCGCAACTCGCGGTATGGAGGGAGCGGAATTTATAGGCGCGGAACGGCTGGTTGTTGAAGCCGTAGCGCGTCTGCACGAACAGAACCGGACCGGGCGACGACAGCCTGACCCCTAGCGCCAGCAGCGACAGAAGCGGCGACAGCAGCACAATCAGGACCAGCGCCAGCGTGCGGTCGAAAAGATTTTTCTGTGCGACGGCCCAGTCGGACAAAGGCTTGTCGAAAACCGGCAGGAAGGGAACGTCGCCAATGTAGGAATAGGCGCGTCCGCGCAACGGGAGTTTTTCGCCGGGTGCGAAAATCCGCACGTCGACCGGCAAGACCCATAGTTGCTGGAGGACCTGAAAAAGCCGGTTTTCCGCGAAGAGCGGCAAGGCGACGACCAGGAGATCGACCTTTTCAGCGCGGCAGAAAGCTTCGAGATCGGCGAAGGAGCCCAGATGTTTGTAGCGGCCCGGATTTTCATGGCGCCCGAAGTCGTCCGGCGGCCGGGGCTGGACCCGGTCGTCGAACACGCCGAGGATCTGCAGCGCGCCTTTGCCCGACTTCTCCAGCCGCCGCATCGCGTCCAGAGCCGGCGCGCCGCCGCCGACGATCAAGGTGCGGCGGGCGAGACGCCCTTCCCGCGTCCAGCGCCCCGTCACTTGGGTGAACAGGGCGCGTCCGATCACGCCAGCGGCCAGGCCGCTGGCCAGCCAGCGCAGGGTCCAGGGCCGCAGGAGCGCCAGTTGCGCCTGGCCCAATCCCGCCAGCACGCAGCCTGCATCCCACAAGGCCAAGGCCGCCGCGAAAGCGAAGAGCAGATTGAAACTCTGGCGCAAAAAGTCGCCGGGAGCGCGGATCGTATAGGACCACAGCCAGTGCAGAACCCAGATTCCGACGGCGGTCATCGTGAAAACGCCGCAGACCGCAAAAAGTCCGTCCGCCTTCGCTGGACCAGTGACGGCGAGAGCGGAGAGAAAGCCGTTTGCCGAGAAATTCAGGAGGTCGAACACCAACAGGACGCCGACAATCCCGGGCTGTGATATCCGCCTCGCCATTTCTGGCGTCGGGCCGAACGCCGCCTGTCGAAAACCCCCGCCCGCGAGGTTCTTTGGCTCGGCCGGCTTTTTTTGCGCAGGGAAGTCAAGGGCGAGACCCATGAGCGAATCGCAACTCTGGTTTGATTACACGCCCTGATTGTATCTTGAGCGAGTAAACAACTGGTTCCCCGGGAGTCTCGGATATGTTTAGCGCTTTTTTTACGGCTGTCGCCGACACTTCGACCTGACAATTTTCAGGGCCGCCAGTTTTGACTGAACTGCGCGCTCGAGCTCCATGAAGGCCTGTCTTGACCGCTCGCGCGCCCGCCCTCGCCTTTCTGCTCGCCGTAGCGGCGCCGGCAACGGCGTGGACAGCGGAATGGCGTTTCTGCGTCGGCGTCGCGCCGGCGGCGCACGAAACGGTGATCACCGACATTTTCGCCAGCGCGGCGGAAAGCGCGCGGATCGAACATCGCCTTGAAGCTTATTTTCGCGCACGCAAGGGCATGGTGCTGACTTTTCAATGTCCGCGCGGCGCGCCGGAACGCTTTTCCGCGCTCAACGCCCAGACCGCCGCCCTGCAGTTCAACCGAAAACTGGGTTATGCGGTCAACGGCCTGCCCGCCGCTGAAATCGCCGCCCTGGCCGGCGAAGAGGTGTTTTGAGTCGTCCGATCAATCGGGGATCAGCATCGTCACGGTGAGGAACAGGCCAAAAACCACGAATAGCGCGACCAGTCCCAACACCATGAAGCGGTCGCCCGCTGCTTCCGTTGCCTCGGTGTCTTCCACCGCCGTTTCGTCGGCCGAGGGCGATGCGACAGGTGGAGACGCCGCTCGCCCTTCCCGAGAAGCGACGCCGCTTGGGCTATTCAGGTCAGCGGCGAGATCCGCGCCCGCTGCATCCGGCACCGACTCGGGGGGCGAAACAAGATCATCCTTTACATTCAATATCTCTTCTAACTCTCTGTCTTCTATTTTTTTTTCAAATTCACCACCTTTTGCCAGTTCGGCAACGTTCGGTAGGGTCGCAACATAATTCCGCACTTCGGCAAGGCGCTTGGCGTGTTCCCTTTGGCGCGCGAAACGGCCCTGCGCCAGCACGAAAATCGCGCAGGCCAGTGGCAGCGCAATGTAGAGCGCCGGCGCCTGATGGTTCACCCAGCCGCGAAACAGCGGATCGGCGACGATCATGTCGCCCGCCACCCAGCCAAGCATGGCGGCGCCGAGGTCGACCAGCAGCGGAAAGGCCCGCATCAGCCGGCTGAAGCCGAAACTGCCGAACACGATCATCGGAATGCTCAAGGCGAGCCCAAAAGCCAGCAGCCAGAATTTTCCCTCCGAAACCGCGGCGAGCGCCACGACATTGTCGACGCTCATCGTCGCGTCCGAAAGCACGATGACGCCGGCGGCGGCGACGATGCCGCCCTTGACCGCCCCCGGCGAGGGATGCGGCAGGTGATGCGGGCCATGCTCGTTCATCAGATTCATGGCGATGACCAGCAGCGGCAAGGCGCTCAGAAGCTGCAGGTAAGGCAGTTCGATCAGCCAGGCGGTCACGGAAGTGAGGATCAACCGGAACAATATGGCGGCGGCGGCGCCCAGCCAGGCGGCGCGGCGCGCCTGTTCGGGCGGCAAGCTTCGACAAGCGAGCGCGATAACCAAGGCATTGTCGCCGCTGAGCAGCAGATCGAGAAACACGATTTGCAGCAGAACGCCGAGATCGAATGCCGCGACGGCGCCATCCATCAACGAAACACCTTTCGTTTCGAAGCATAGGAACAACGCCGGACAAATTTATGTCGCTCAGCCGTGGTCACTTGCCAGTCTCGGACTTGCTACGCGGTTCCGCCGGGCCGGATTTGAGCGCGCGCAAAAATTCCGCGTCGGGGGTCAGCAGCAGCACCGGGCCACTGTCGGCGAGCGCCGAGCGATAGGATTGCAGCGAGCGATAGAACTGATAGAAACCCGGATCGCCCTTCTGCGCGTCCGCCAGCAGGCGGCTGGCCTCGGCGTCGCCCTCACCGTGGGTGATCCGGGCGTTGCGCTGCGCCTGCGACAGGATGACGGTGCGATCGCGATCGGCGCGCGACTGGATCTGCTGCGCCCATTCGAAACCTTGCGCGCGGAGTTCCTTGGCCTCGCGCTGGCGTTCGGATTTCATGCGGTCGTAGATCGCCTGGCTGGTTTCCAGCGGCAGGTCGGCGCGGTGCAGCCGCACTTCCGTGACCTCGACGCCAAGCGGCGCAAATTTGGCGCTGACGTCGGCATGGACGTTCTGGACCACCTCGAGCCGGCGGGGCGACAGCAGCGCCGGCAGGTTGATCTGGCCGAATTCGCGGCGCATCGCTGTCGAGACCACCTGCGCCAATTGCGCGCGCGCCTCCGCCATATTGCGCAGGCTCTGGTAGAACCGCAGCGGATCGACAATGCGAAACCGCGCATACATCTGCGCCACGATGCGCTTCTGGTCGCCGAGGATCACCTGTTCCGACGGCAACTCCAGCAACAGAAGGCGCGCGTCGTTGACGATGACATTGTCGACGAAGGGCGCCTTGAATTTCAGCCCCGGCGTTTTTTCAACGCCGACCGGCGCGCCAAGCCGCACGATCAAGGCGTTATCGCCCTCGTTGAGCGCGTAGAAGCTGGACAGCGCGATGAACAAGGCGGCGGCGGCGGCGAGGCCAAGCGGAAAAAGCTGCTTCGCTTTCATTTGCCGGCCCCCTCGCGCGGTCGGAGGCTTTCCGGCGCCGGCCTGACTTCGCTGAGCGGCATGAACGGGGCGAGCGGCGCCGCGCCCTTGCCGGAGGAGTCGACAATCACCCGTGAGGACTTTCGCAGAATCGCGTCGACGCTTTCGAGATAGAGCCGCCAGGCGGTGACGTCGGGCGCCAGGGCGTAGCTTCGATAGATGGCGGTGTAATTCTGCGCCTCGCCCTGGGCGAGATTGACCGTCTGGGCCTTGTAGGCCTCAGCGTCAAGCCGGATGCGCTCGGCCTCGCCGCGAGCGCGCGGCAGGATATCGTTGGCGTAGGATTCCGCCTCGTTGCGCGCGCGCTCCTGGTCGGCGCGGGCGCGCTGCACGTCGTTGAAGGCGTCGATCACCGTCGCGGGCGGATCTACACGCGACAACTGCACCTGAACGACGCGGATGCCGGCGCCTTCGCGGTCGAGCATATCCTGCAACAGGGACTGGGTTTCTTCGGCAACCTCGCGCCTCTTGTCGGACAGGGCGGCCTGGATCGGGGTACGGCTGATCACTTCGCGCAGCGCGCTGCCAGCCGCGATATGCAGGGCCGCGTCCGGCTCGGCGACATTGAACAGATATTTGCCGGCGTCCTTGACCTGCCAGAGCAGCGAGCAATCGGCCTCGACGATATTCTCGTCGCCGGTCAGCATCTGCTTGTCGCGCGCCTGGTCCATCGCGCCATTGAGCCCGACGCCCAGCTGCATCTGGCGAATCTGCGTGATTTTGGGGAGCATCACCGATTCGACCGGCCAAGGCAGATGGAAATGCAGTCCCGGCTCCTTGGTGGCGACCCACGCCCCAAAGCGCAGCACCACCCCCTGTTCGTCCGGCTGGACCTTGTAGAAACCGGTCGAGAGCCAGACGAAAACCACGAGGCCCGCCAGCAGCCCCCAGCCGCGCCGGTCGAGTTGCGGCAGCTGCAAAAACTCCATGAATTTTTCGCGCGCGCCCTCGGCCACGGTGACGTTTTCAGGATTCTGGAGAGAAGCTTTGGATTGGTCGTGCATTGCGCTCTTATACATTTTTTTGCCGCCCTACGGGCGGCGCCCCTCGCATAAGCTCGGCGTCGCATTCGCTCCTAACCAAATCTCACCTGTGAGATTTGGTATTTGGTCCTGCCCGGCTCCTGCAACGTGAGCGGCCGGGAAAAGCGGACTTTTCCGCTCTTATCACGCCGGGCTGGCGAGGGCGACAAAAATGCATCTGTCG
Organism: Rhodoblastus sp.; assembly: GCF_052145335.1. Lineage (GTDB taxonomy): Bacteria > Pseudomonadota > Alphaproteobacteria > Rhizobiales > Beijerinckiaceae > Rhodoblastus. The sequence goes on along the minus strand of NZ_JBKQOU010000323.1, from coordinate 209 downwards.
CAAAATTGCAAAAGGTCATAAAATTGCAAAATCAATACGGAGAGTCTGGACATGGGGACACGGCTTTGCTAAATCCCCATTCGCTTCGGCGGCGACGAAACATCGACCGCTGATTTTTTTTCGATGGGCGCTTAGCTCAGTTGGTAGAGCAGCTGACTCTTAATCAGCGGGTCGTAGGTTCGAACCCTACAGCGCCCACCATCGAAAAA
>NZ_JBKQOU010000322.1:0-35359 GCF_052145335.1 Rhodoblastus sp. | reverse complement strand
CGTCAGGGTCTTGCCGACGCCGGGCGGTCCGGCGCAGAGCACGGTCGTGCCGCCGGATTTTCCCGCGACGATATCGTCCATCAGCACGTCCATTTCGGCCGTTAGAATGTCGATCAGGTCGGTCTGCTCTTCCGGCAGCACCAGTTTCTGCTTCAGGTCGGGCTGGTAGACGTAAGGCTCGACATCCTCGACATGGACCCAGACATAATGGTGCAGGTCGAGATGGAACATCAGGATGAAGGGATGGACCGGGATCTGGCGGAAAAGCTCCTTGCCGATCGCCTCCTTCTGTGCGGCGACCTCGTCTTCTTCCGCGTATTGATTGCTCTTCGCCGCCTTCTTCAAATAATTGCCCAGAATATCGCCGGTCAGCTCCAGCGTCAGCGAGCGGTTGCTGAGCAGGCTCTCGTCGTTGACCAGCCGCGCTGGATTGCCGCCGGACGACAGGATGACCGCGTCCTTGCGCGTCCAGTCGGTGTTGCGATGGGAGGAAGCGGGGTCCTCGGCGAAAAATCCAAGGCCGTTGCCGGAAAACTGCGCGCCGTAACGCGCCCGCCAGTCGAAATAATGCTGGGCGTTGGCGTCATAGGCCGCGATCAGTTCGGGCGTCTCGCGCAACAGCCCCTTTGCGGCGAAGATTTCCGCAACCGTCTTGCCGACAATGTCGGCGGCGTTGATCCGCACTTGCACATTGGACAATTCGCCCTTGGAATTGGCCTTCAATTCGACGAAAATCTTGCCGGTTTCGTCATTGGACGGCGGGGTATAGTCGAGCCGCGCCACCACATAGGGCAGGGGCCGCCCGCCGATATTCATCGAGAACAGCCAGCCGCGCTGCGCGTCCTCGATCAGGAAGGCGACGATGGCCGGCAGCACGGATTCGAGATCGGTTGCGGCAAAACGCGTCCCGTTCGCGTCAAAAGCGCGTCGCAAGGTCGCCAATTGCGCGCGATGATTCTGCATCTGCGGCCCGGCGGCGCCATAAAGATCCTGCAAGCGGTCGACCTGCGGCTCGGTCAGGTCCTGGAACGATACCTCGACCTTGTCGCCAAACATCAATTGCGCCTTGAGCGGCTCAAGCTCCGGGAAAGCCTCGGCCAAAGCTTCGACATAGGGCCGCGCGATATGCAGCTTCATGCTCATGTCGGCATCCTTGCAAAAAGAGAGATTTGAGGATGCGACAAGCATTGTTCGCGCCAGCACAAGCGTGGCGCAAAAAGCGGCAGACCATTTGCATAGAGGAAAGCAGCGCGATGGCGCGCGACGAATTTGTAGACTGTGGAGAAAGACAATGACTTCCATCGAGACGACCGCCTTTGCCGCTCTGGACAAGGAAGGCCGCCTGCTCAACGCGGTGTTCAAGGGACCGACCGGCAAGCCGGGCTATTATGGCTTTCGCGGCGATATCGCACTGAAATTCCAGCCCAAGCTCGCCGACGAAGCACGCCCGCCGGAATTCAAGCTCGAACAGATCGTCGCCATCGCCAAGGAAGGCACCGGCAAGATCGAGAAGCTCGCCGGCTACCTCCACGATTTCGCCCATTTCGAGGAATTCAAGCAAATTGTACTGCCGCTACTGAGCCCGGACGGCGCCTATTTCCTCTTCGTCAACAACGTCGACCTGCTGGCCAAATATACGATCACCGTCGATGGCGTGACCTTGACCGTTTTGGCTTGCGACGAAACAACGGTCTGGAAAGAGCTCAGCGACTATGCCGGGCTCGACAAGAACGATTTCAAGAAGCTCGACGGTGGCGGAAAGGTCGATCTCATCCTCGAAAAGGCGACCGAAGCCAAGGAGACCTATGAGGTCCTGTCGATCGAAGACGCGCTGTCGCGCGCCGAGCCGGCCAAGAACCGCAACGCGAACCGCCCGGTCTGACGCCGGACGGTTTTAGAAAAACTGCGTTACAGCTGGTCGGCTTCGGTGCATTCCTCATCGTCTTCGACCAGCGTCACGCCCGTCACGCAAATATCGCCATCGATGACCTCCAGGGCGACAGGCGTCAGGCTTTCGCCCTTGCAGGGTCCGTCAGAACAGCGGCCGGTGCCCAGTTCGAACAGCGCGCCATGCTTGCCGCACATCAGGCGCAGGCCGTTGGGATCGAGAAACTGCTCGCGCTCCCAATCGAGATTGGTCCCGTGATGCGGGCAGCTGTTGAGATAGCCGAACACCTGCTGGCCCCAGCGCACCACCACGATGGGAAAAGGCTTGGGTTCGCCATCGTCTCCCACCACGGCCAGCTGGAAGCCCGCGGCCTTGCGGCTCGGAATGTCGGTCAGGGCGCAGATCACATAAGCGGCGTCGGACATTAGTCAGCTCTCTCTTTCTGGCTTTCCGGATTCACAAAATAACATGGTCGTAGTCATGATGCGGCGCGAGCGCGGCTTTCGCCCTTGGCGAGCAGCAAGCGATTGGCGCTGAGTGAAAACTCGGTCCAGGCGGCGGCGAGATCGCGGAAAATGGCCTGCTGGTATTCTTTGGCCAAATGATGTTCGTCGGGAAAATTCGACAGGGCGCAGGACGTCCGGTTGAAGGCGACGACATCGTCGTGGAACTGGCGCAGGAAATCGCCGAACGGCTTTTGCGCCAGCGGCGTCAACGCGCAACGCCCCTGCTCCACCGCGACGCCGCCGAGATCGAACGGCAAAGCCTCCAGCTTTTCCAGCGCCCGGGCGAAAATCTCTTCCGCCGTCGCCAGCATGGCCATTTGCGTCAATTGCGTCTTGTTCTGCGCCGCCAGACTGGCGTTTAGGCGACGACGGTATTCGTCGAAAGCCGCGTCGCCCTGCCCGTCGACCCAGGCTTCGAAGCGGCGCAGGCTGGCAAGGTTGATGTCCTCGTTCACAGCCGCAGCCTCCTCCGCGTCGCCCTGCGACTGGCGCAAAATGTCGCGCGAGACGCGCCGCGCCGCCTCCAGCGCGCCTTCCATATAGCCGGCCTGCCGCGCCGCCGTCTCGGACCCGGCGAGGTGCAGCTTTCCCGCCCACAAAGCGCGCCGCAGCACCGGGTGGGCGGCGCTCTTGTGCTCCTCACGACCGTTTTCGCGGTCGAGGGCGCTGCAGGTCGCTTCCTCGGTCGCCCAATCCTGGAAATGGCTTTCCCGTTCGACGAGGGCGTCGCCGAAAACCTGTTCCATCTGGCTTTGCATCAACAGGGGCAAGCCGACCTGAAAAGATTGCCGCAACTCCGGGCCTAGGGCGAGGAAGCCGCCGAGAGCGCCCGCGCGCCCGTCGGCGTCGCAGGCGTCGAAAATCTCGTCGAACACCGCCTGTTCATGGCTGACAAAGGCGTTGCCGGATTGTCCCGCCTCGCGCCAGACCGGCTTTTCATAGGTCGCGACGGCCTTGGCCATCGCCGCCATCCAGGTCGGGGCGTCACGCATCGCCTGGCGCATCGGCTCATCCAGAGGCGGTTCGAAGGCGATCCGCTCCTCGGCGAGGCGCGGCGGCAAGGCCAGCACGACGCGGCGCGCTTCCACGACCAGCGGCTTGCCGTCCTGAAGGAAATGCAACACGACATGGTCGCCGCCGCCGTCGCGCAGCCCGGTCAGCGCCGCGCCGCGATGAATTCGCTCCTCCGGCAATTGGCTTCGCAATGCGTCGATGGTTTTTTGCGCGCCGCCGGCGATTTTCCGGGCGCCGCCATGCACGCCGCCGGCAACGTCGATTTTCTCCGGCTTCCTGTCGGCCTCCGCGAGCCGCAAGGCGGTCCCCTCGTCATGTTGCGGATAGGAGTCCAGGCCCAAATCCGTGAGCAGCGCCGTGAGAAGCGGCTGGGTGTCGGGCCAGAACCAGGAGGCGCCAAGATCGATGGCGAGGCCGGAGGTCTTGCAATCGACGGTCAATATGCGTCCGCCGAGCCTTTGGCGCGCTTCGTACAATTCGAATGTCTCGCCGCGCCGGCGCAAATGCGCCGCAATCGCCAGCCCGCACAGGCCTCCCCCGACTATCGCCGTCTCAATCATTGCCCGTCTCCGACCATTTCACGACAGGCCCCTGCAAGAATCGCGCATGATTTGGGCGCCGCGCCAAAAATTCTCGACAATTGGGTCGCATTAGCGACGGCGAAAACCGCTTTGCGGCGCCAACGCGACAAGAATGTCGAGCGGCGCCCGCCGAGGAGGCGCCGTCTGGCACAAAATTTGATGCGGCACGCGGAACAGGAATTTCACAAGGAGATGGGTATGAATGTCGCTTCCGCTTTTGCTGGTATGACCAAGGACGAAATCAAGGCGCTGCTCGACGGCGGAACCTTGACCTTCTATTCGGTCGCCCGCCCGATCAACGCCAATCTGCCGGTCGACCGCAGCGCCGTACTGGTCGCCTTCACCTTCGCCACGCCGGCTTTCGGCGCGGAAGACGGCGAATTCGAGACGCCTGCCTTCGCCGCCCATCCGGTCCCCGCCGCCCACACCGGGACGCCCGGCTTCGCCCGCGCCTGCAAGGCCGACGGAACTGTCGTCGCCGATTTCTCGGTCGGCCCCGGCGTGCGCGAGATCAAGCTCGGAGAAGTGTCGTGCTCGCCCGGCGCTCCAGTGAAAGTCGCGTCGTTCAAAATCCTGGCGGACGGCGATTGGCCGGAACGTCCCGATTACTACAATGCGCATCCGCGACCCGGCTATTCTTTGCCGCAGGTTCCCTGATCGGGGTGCAAGAAACAGGCGGCGGCGTGAGCCGTCGCCAACTCGCAAGGAGTTGAGGAAAAAATGGCCACTCTGGTGAAAACGACGCAAGACGGACGCAAGGTGGAAGTTGTCGGCCCGGCTGTCACGCTCGGCGGCAAACTCGAAGCCATGGAATTGACCTCGGTCACGGATCATCCCAATCGCGCCGCGATCCTCAAGGCCGCGCCCGACGCCGCCTTTATGGCCGGCCGCGTGACGCTGACCGCGGAAGAGGCAAAGATCGCCCAGGCGGCGCTCGACGTGGGGCACAAAGAGTATTTTGCCAACCCGAAAGCCATCGAGGAAAGATTCCGCAGCGCTGCAAACAGGCGCGAGGCGGAGTTGGGGATCGAGTAATTTCCCTGCCGCTGGAGCCAATCCCCTCGAGGAGCCCGCTGTTTGCGGGCTTTTTCAGGCCCGCTCTTCGCGATAGGCGTGGGATAATTGCGCGACGCCTTCTTCGGCTCCGAAACAGGAGGCGAAATCGTCGCAGTCCGAACACACAGGCGCCGGGCAGAGCACAAAACCTTCCGAGCCGCAGACCAGGCGATAGAGGAATTTCTTCCATTTCATATCGCCGGAATTGCGCGCCTTCAGTCGAGGAAAATGCCGCTGCATCAATTGCGAAAGCTCAGAGCGGTCGCGCAGGCCCAGGTCCTGCCACAAATGGCGCGGCTCCTGGCAGCGCCGGGCGATCAGGATCGCCAGGGGCCGCACGAAATCGAGGCGGCCCGACGCATACATCAGCAATATATCGACGACCGATTGTTCTTCCGGTCCCGTCTCCGGCTTCGCCGCTCCCGCCATTTCGGTGAGCTCCGATGCGGCGTCCGGAAACAGCTCGGCGACGAAAGCGCCGAGCGACGCCGCATCCAGTCCGGACGTGGCGGCGAGCGACGCGCCGTCCTCCTCCGCCTGGGCGATGGCCACGGCGAGGACGCTGGCGCAGACATGCAGATCGAAGCCATCGCCAGCCTGCCGCCGCGAGGCGGTCATCAGCCAGCGATAGGCCCGATCGGCGGTCATCAGGCGGCCAGGGCTTCGTGCGTCTGGCAATTGGCCGGACAGACGCGGGCGCAGGCGCCGCAACCGACGCAGGCGCCGGTGTCGGCCATCACCATCACCTTCTTTTCGATTTCGTCGTCTTCGTCGTCATCGAGATCGACTATATCGCCGTCTTCATTGATGCCCTTGAGGGTCATCACTTCGCGGCCGCAGACCTTGTAGCAGCGGCCGCAGCCGATGCATTTGGCCGGGTCGATCGCCACCAGATATTCCGGCTGCCATTCGCGGCCGTCGCGCGCATTCGCCATTTCAATCGCCTTTCCTTCAGGCCGCTTCCGCGGTTTTCAATTGTTCGCGTTTGGCTTCGAGTTGGGCGAAGGCTTTATGCGCTTTCTCCGCGACCTCGAGAATGGTGTCCCAGCCGATCGGCAGTTCTTCCGACAGGTCGTGCAGGTCCATTTTCGCCTGCATGGCGCGCGCCGAAAGTTTCTTGATTTCGGCTTTCAACGTATCGACATCGCTCATAATCAAGCCTCAGTTCATTTTGCCGATCGCGCCGCTTTCAACGGCGCGATCCAAATCTCAGTAATTCGCCGCTTCCGGGAACTTCTCGATCATTTCGACGCCCTGCTGGACGAACTTGTCGCCCTCAGCGGCAAGCTTGGCGAAATTCTCGAAACCGAAACGATGGACGTCGCGCAACTGCTTGTTCACGACGATGAGGCGGCCGCCGATCAGCACGATGCGGCCAAAGCCTTCATGGCTCATTTTCATCATCGGCGTGACCATGATCTTGGTGACGCGTTCGATGGAAAGGGCGACGGCGTTGTAGAACAGCTCCAGCCGCCACAAAGTGTCCGGATCGGGATCGGCGATGATCGGCAAGGACTTCCGCTGTTCCTTGGTGACAATATATTCGCCAATGACCTTGGCGTCGGTCTTGCCGTCCCAGTGCCCGTGCGAATCCTGGGCCCGCCAGACCTTGACCAGCTCTTTCAGAAATTCAGATTCGGCGAAGACATTGGCTTCGTCGGCGACGGCGGCTTCAGCTGCTTCAGTCATGTTTTCCTCATTCATTTCTATTGACCACGACACGTCGCAATCAACGAATCCCTCGCATCAGCCATTAGGGCGACTTGGGGAGCGCCCGTCTTTCGATGGGCTTTGGTCGCATTCGCGCCTGGATGCGTCCCGCAGCTAGCGCGTCGGGAAGCATCAATCCTCGAAATTGAAAACGCGTTCCTTGCCCTTGCCCATGGCCTTGCGCAGGAAGGGCGGCGGATTGGTTTTCAGCACGGCCTGCAACTTGTCGAGGAGATCCTCGATCGCTTCCGGCTGCGTGACTTTCATCGGGTGAATGTTTTGCGCGACCACGCGCGCCGCGCCGGAGCCGCCGATCGCCGCCACATAGAGAATGGCGCAGTCCTTGACCGCCTCGATCTTCGGCCCGAGCTTGTCCTCGTTGCCGTCTTCCTGAAGGTCGCCGTCAAAACTCACGGCCTCGATAAAGCTATGGCCGTTCTCATCCAGCTCGTAGATGGCGATGTTTTTCGCCCAGCCGAAATGCGCATCGACCCGCTTCAAGTCCTGTGTAGCAAATGCGACTTTCATCGGCCTGCCCTCTCCAAACTCTTTTCAGTGTGTCTGTGGCGTTGCAATCGCGGCGCCAGATTCCCGCCGAGAATCGTTCCAAGTGTCGGGCGTCACCTGATGGCTCTCCTCGCGGTCGGCGATGAGTTGATTGGCGATCGCGAAAATCAGCTCGCGCGCGCCGCGATAGCCGACCGACAATTTGTGTCCCGCGCCGAGACGATCGAACATCGGAATGCCCAGGCGATGGAACGGAATCTTCAGCCGCTCCGCCGCCTGGCGGCCGTGCGAATGCGTCACCAGCAGGTCGCAGCCTTTTTCGCGCGCCAGAGTCTCGAGGTCTTCGAGATCCCCGATCAGCACGTCTGAAGCCGCCAGCTTTTCCAGCACCGGCGATTGCGTCGTCGTCACCGCGCCCTCGATATGAGCGCCCATTTCATGCAGGAAGGAGCCGACGTCGTAGAGCAGGTCCGGCTCCGCGCCGATCGCCAGTTTGCGCCCGCCGATATGAAAATGGCCGTCGAGCATGGCGTCGACCAGTTGCCCGCGCTGCCGGCGATATTTCAGCGGCGCCACGCGTCCGCTGATCTCGCTCAAAAAGGAGATGAATTCGTCGTTGGGACCAAGGCCACACAGCCGCTCGAACAGGCGATAGGGTACGCCGGCCTTTTTCTGCAAAGCCTCCGCGGCGGCGCGCATCTGCGCGCCGATGGCGATGGTCCAGCCGGCCTGGCCCATGACGGAAACCTCGTCGACGCTGACGCCGCCAATGGTGGTCGGGGTAAAATCGTCGGGAATATGGCCGTCGAGCGAACCGCCGAGATCTGGCAGAAAAGTCGGCTCCAGCCCGAAATCCTCAAAAATGTCACGTAATTCCTCGATATCGCCGGGCGTCAGATGGCACCCCGGCAGCACATTGACCCGCGAAGGGTCACGGCGGGCGGGATTGACCGGCCCCTTGACGAGTTCCTCGACCAGGCGCGTCACGGTTTTTCCCCAGCCGTCCTGAAAGGCGTCCTTGAAATCGGGCGTCGAGACATAGACCATCGGAAAATCCGCCAGTTCTGGATGGTTCTGGCGGATCAGTTTTATGTAGCCGTCGACGTCGTCGCCCTTGGTTTCGGTGACGCCGGTCGAACAGATGCCGATGATTTCCGGCTTGGTGCGCTTGATAATGTTGAGCACCGCCTGCTCGACATTTTCATAGCCGCCGAGCACCGTCGCCACCTCGCTCATGGCCGTGGTCTGCAACGGGATGGCTTCCTTGAAATGACGGACGAAAAGCACCAGGCCGAACGAAGTGCAGCCCTGCGAGCCATGCAGAAGCGGCATGCAGCCGCGCAGGCCCATGAAGGCCAGGGCGCCGCCGATCGGCTGGCTCATTTTCAGCGGATTGACCGCGCAGGCTTTCTTGGCCGTAACCACTTTCGCCATCAAACTCACTCCGCCGCCAGCGTATGCGACTGTGTCGGGAGTCCGACAATGTCGCCGGCCTCGAATATTTCCTCGATTTTCAAAGAACAAGCGCCGCAGCCGCCCGAGGCGTTGGTCTTTTCGCGCACGCCCTCGACGGTCGTCAGGCCGTATTGGGTGATCGCGTCCTCGATGGCGCCGAGATCGACGCTCTTGCACATGCAGATCATCTTGGCGCGGCGCGCGGCTTCCGCCTTGACGGGGTCGGCGGCGAGTTCCGCTTCCTCGGCCTCGATCTGCGCGATGGCCTTTTCCTGCCAGGTGTCGCCGGGTCTGTCCCAGGGGGCGGGCTTGCGCACCTGTTCCCACACCGGATTGTAAAGCGTCTTGTCGATCTCGGCCATGAGCTTGACCATGCCGACATAGCCCATATAGGCGTGATGACGCTCCTGATTGATGTCGAGCCAGGGCATGGTGGCCTTAAGGGCGACGAATTGCGAACGCCCGCCCGACAGCATGATATCGGCCCTGGCGTCCTTGAGCATTTTGTACATTTCGCGCGGCGTCATATCCTCGATCATATGCGCGTCCTGGCCCATCAATTCCTTGATGCGCTCCTTGTCCTCGCGCGTCGATTTCTTGACGCTGGTGCCGGCCAGCTCCAGCCCCGCCTCCTGCAGCGCCGCGACCACCGACCAGGATTTGACGCCGCCGGTGATGAGCAAGACTTTCTTGCCCTTGAATCGCGGCTTGTAGACGGCAATCGCCTTCCAGGCCTTGGCCTCCTCGCGGGCGATGAGCTTTTCGGTGCGCTCCATCAATTCCTCGGGAGCGCCGCGCAAAATCAGCAACCGCGCAATCTCGCGTAAAGAATCGCTAGTGTCCTCGATGCCGTAAAACGAGCCTTCGAAGAAGGGAATGCCGTAGCGCTCCTCCATCTTGCGCGCGACATTGATCATCGCCTTGGAGCAGACCATCATCGAGGCGCGGGCGCGATGGGCGGAAGCCACCTCGTTATAGCGGCCGTCGCCGGAAATGCAGGAGAGGATGCGGATGCCCAGTTCGTCGAGCAGCGGCTTGACCTGCCACAACTCGCCGGAAAGGTTGAATTCGCCGATGATGTTGAGGTCGTAGGGCGTGGTGTATTCCGGCTCGACCGTGCCGATGACGTGATCGAGCAGGGCCTCGCCGGCGAGTTTGTTGCCGAGGTTTTTCGGCCCGACGAAGCCGGGAGCATTGACGGGTATCACCGGCTTGTTGAATTTGGCGGAGGCCGCCTTGCACACGGCGTTGATGTCGTCGCCGATCATCGCCGGCACACAGGTCTGATAGACGAAAATCGCCGGAGGATCGTATTTCTCGATGATTTCGCGGCAGGCCTTGAACAGGCGCTTCTCGCCGCCGAACACCACGTCGGTCTCGTTGATGTCGGTGGTGAAGCTGGTGCGCCACAGCGACGGGCCCGAAGAGGCGGCGCCGCGATTGTCCCAGCTGTTGCCTTCGCAGGCTATGGGGCCGTGCACGAGATGGGCGACGTCGGTGAAAGGCTGCAGCGCGATCTTGGCGCCGTCGAAGGCGCAACCGCCCGCGGCGCCGCCCGGCTGCAATTGTTTTGTGCAGCCCTTCTTCTTCTCGGCTTCGCTCTTGTTGGCGTTCTTGGCGCAAGATGGCTCGTTGAACACGTCCTGGATCGTCGCCGAAAGGGAAGTCATGCGTCTCTCCTGTGCAGGTCTTCGTAGGCTTTGCAGCCATTTGGCTTCGAGGGAGCAATTTTGGCGCCGCCGCGCCAGCTAAGCCGTCGGCGATAAAAAAGGTCCGAAAAGGCTTTGACCTTTCCGGACCTTGTTGCATTGCAGCGCAATGGGATTGTCGGTTTGCGCACAAACCGACAATCCCATTTTTCAACCGATCAGCGAATGATATCGAAGCTGTAGTCGGTCTTCGCCGGGATATTGGTGCTGGCGTCGATCGTGTCGAAGATCTTGTCGAGGATCGTCACGAGGACATTCATGCCGCCCTGATAGCCCCACACCGGATAGCGGTGCTTGTGGTGGCGATCGAAGATCGGGAAGCCAATGCGGATCAACGGCGTGCCGGTGTCGCGCTCGAGATACTTGCCGTAGGTGTTGCCGATCAGGAAGTCGACCGGATCCGTGAACAGCAGCGAGCGCATGTGCCACAGATCCTTGCCGGGATAGACCTTGCAGTTCTTGCCGAAAGGCGAAGAGTCGAACAGGGCCTGCATCTTCTTTTCCCAGGCCTTGCCGCCATTGGTGGCAAGGACCGTGGTCGGCTCGGCGCCAAGTTCGAGCAGGAATTCCGCCAGGCCGTAGCAGAGATCCGGATCGCCGTAGATCGCGAATTTCTTGCCATGGATATGGGCGCTCGAGTCGGCGATGGCGTCGACCAGGCGGCCGCGTTCCTTGGCCAGCTCTTCCGGAATTTCCACGCCCGCGATGCGCGCGATGGTCATGATGAAATTGTCGGTCGCCTTGACCGAAATCGGATGGTTGAAGGCGACGACTTCCTGGCCATGGTCCTTGATCAGCGGCAGCGTCTTTTCGGTGCAATATTCCTGCATCGAAATGGTCGCCTTGGCGTTGATGGCGTTGGCCGCCTGCTCAAGGGTGGTGCCGCCGTCATACATGCGGTATTCGCCGTCGGTCGGGGTGTCCCACACGTCGCTCTGGTCGCCGAGAATGGTGTATTCGACGCCCATCGTGCTGAAGATGCGCTTGATTTCACGCAGGTTGCCGACGACGTAGCCGTCGAAGCCGCCGAGGAAGTTGATCGAATTGTTGGGCGTGCGCTCAAGCTTCTCGACCGTGCCGGCCTTGCCATCCCAGAAGTGCGAGATCACGCCTTTCATGGCGTTGTCGTAGCCGGTGATGTGGCTGCCGACGAAGGCCGGGGTGTGGGCGAAGGTGACGTTGAAATCTTCCGGGACCGAGCCCTTTTCCTTCGAGGTCTTGATGAAGGCGTTCAAGTCATCGCCGATCACTTCCGCCATGCAGGTGGTGGAGACCGCGATCATCGCCGGCTTGTACATGTTATAGGTGTTGGCCAGGCCGTCGATCATGTTGTTGAGGCCGCCGAACACCGCCGCGTCTTCGGTCATCGAGGAGGAGACGCAGGAGGTCGGCTCCTTGAAGTGACGAGAGAAATGCGAGCGATAATAAGCGACGCAACCCTGCGAGCCATGAACGAAGGGAATGGTCTTCTCGAAGCCGACGGCGACGAAAACCGCGCCCAGCGGCTGGCAAGCCTTCGCCGGATTAACGGTCAGAGCTTCGCGAGCGAAGTTCAATTTCTGATATTCTTCAGTCTTGACCCATTCGCGGACGCGTTCGACTTCGGCCGGGTCACGCTGATTTTCGAACATCTTCCTCTTGTTCGCCAGCATTTCCTGGTATTCCGGACCGCGGAACAGGTCGAAATGATCAAGCACGTGATCGGCGTTCTGTGTCATGATAATGCCCTCTGCTGTCGTTGGGGTCGTAGCCGGCGCCCGCCCTGGGCGAGCGCCTGCCACGCGCGGTCTTATTCGGCCGCGGCGAGTTTCTGCTGCTTGTCTTCTTTCCAAGGCGCCTTGGCCATTTTCCAGACCGGCGCATTGATCGCCATGTCCATGTCGCGCGCAAAGATCGCGAAACCGTCATAGCCGTGGTAGGGACCGGAATAGTCCCAGCTGTGCATCTGGCGGAAAGGCACGCCCATCTTCTGGAAGACGTATTTTTCCTTGATGCCGGAGCCGACCAGATCGGGCTGGACCTTTTCCACGAATTTTTCGAATTCGTAGCCGGTCACGTCGTCATAGATCAGCGTGCCATCCTTGACGTAATGCTGGGCCGTGCGCTGGTAGTCGTCGTTATGGCCGAATTCATAGCCCGTGCCGACCACTTCCATGCCGAGATCTTCATAGGCGCCGATGACGTGGCGCGGACGAAGGCCGCCGACGTAGAGCATGACCGTCTTGCCTTCCAGGCGCGGACGGAACTTGGCGACAACCGCGTCCATCAGCGGCTGGTACTTGGCGATGACGCGCTCGGCGCCTTCCTTGATGCTGTCGTCGAAATAGCTGGCGATCTTGCGCAGCGATTCGGCGATCTTCGACGGGCCGAAGAAGTTATATTCGCACCACGGAATACCGAACTTTTCTTCCATGTGGCGGGAAATATAGTTCATCGAACGGTAGCAGTGGAGAACGTTGAGCTTCGCCTTGGGGGTATTCTCAAGTTCGGCCAGCGAACCGTCGCCGGACCATTGGGCGATGACGCGAAGACCCATTTCCTCGAGCAGGATGCGCGAAGACCAGGCGTCGCCGCCGATGTTGTAGTCGCCGATGATCGCCACGTCGTAAGGCGTGGATTCGAACAGGGCGGGCTTGTTCGGATCGAGCTTGTCGAAAACGTAGTCCCGCACCGCATCGTTGGCGATGTGATGGCCGAGCGATTGCGACACGCCGCGGAAACCTTCGCAACGAACGGGAACGATGGTCTTGCCGCCGAATTCCTTCGACTTCACCTTGGACACGGCTTCGATATCGTCGCCGATGAGGCCGATCGGGCATTCCGACTGCACGGTGATGCCGTTGTTCAGCGGGAACAGTTCCTGGATTTCATCCATGATCTTGGCGAGCTTCTTGTCGCCGCCGAACACGATGTCCTTTTCCTGGAAGTCCGACGTGAACTGCATGGTCACGAAAGTGTCGATGCCGGTCGTGCCGATGTAGTAGTTGCGGCGCGCAGCCCAGGAATATTGGCCGCAGCCGACGGGGCCGTGGCTGATGTGGATCATGTCCTTGATCGGACCCCAGACCACGCCCTTCGAGCCGGCGTAAGCGCAGCCGCGAATGGTCATCACGCCGGGGATCGACTTGATGTTGGATTTCACGCCGCAATCGGACTTGCCGGCTTCGGCTACGTTCAGATGTTTCGCGCGGCGCTTGGCGGTCTTTTCAGGATAGACCTTCAGCACTTCGCTGATCAATTCCTTGTTGCGCGCCTTGATTTCGGCAACGCTTTCAGTTTTCGCAACACTCATGTCGCCACCTCTTTTATAGCGCCCTGCGAGTATCCGGCCCCCGGACGGGGGCCGGATCAGTTCATGAATTTACTTTCTCTAACCGCGAGCGGTCGCGGTTAGAGAATCCCTCGCTTCAGCTCGGCGCCGCGTTCGCGGCTAGCCAAATCTCTCAGGCTTCGCCTGCGAGATTTCGCGCCAGCGATCAGCCCACGGCGATTTCGGCCGCGGTCTTGCCGACCTGGGTCTCGTCGATCGTCGGCATCACGCCGTGCTCCATGAGCATGTCTTCCAGCTCGTCCATGGTGATCGGGGTCGGGATGATGCCGTTGCCCGAATTGCCGTGGATCTTCTCGGCCAGCGAGCGATATTCGCCAGCCTGCTTGGAATCGGGGGCGTATTCGAGAACCGTCATGCGGCGAAGCTCGGCGTGCTGCACGATATTGTCGCGCGGCACGAAGTGGATGAGCTTGGTGCCGAGTTTGCCGGCGAGGGTTTCGGCCAGCTCGAGTTCCTTGTCGGTCTGGCGCTCGTTGCAGACCAGGCCGCCCAGGCGCACGCCGCCGGAATTGGCGTACTTCAAAATGCCCTTGGAGATGTTGTTGGCCGCATACATGGCCATCATTTCGCCGGACATGACGATGTAGATTTCCTGCGCCTTGTTCTCACGGATCGGCATGGCGAAACCGCCGCAAACCACGTCGCCGAGCACGTCATAGGAGACGTAGTCGATGTCTTCGTAAGCGCCGTTTTCTTCGAGGAAGTTGATCGAGGTGATAACGCCGCGACCAGCGCAGCCAACTCCGGGCTCCGGACCGCCGGACTCAACGCAACGAATGTCGCGATAGCCGATTTTCATCACGTCTTCGAGTTCGAGATCCTCGACCGAACCGGCTTCGGCGGCGAGCGACAGGATGGTGTCCTGGGCCTTGGCGTGCAGGATCAGGCGGGTCGAGTCGGCCTTGGGATCGCAGCCGACGATCAGGATGCGCTGGCCCATTTGCGCGAGCGCGGCCAGGGTGTTCTGCGAGGTGGTGGACTTGCCGATACCGCCCTTGCCGTAGAAGGCGATCTGCCTAAGCTTAGCCATATGATGCTCCTTAAAAAGTTCCGTGTGGCATGAACTTCGCGCGTTCTGCGCGAGACTGTTTCTCTCTGTCAGAAACGGACCCGCTGTTGACGGGAAGGAACACATCGCTCGTCTAGCGTCTGCGTATGTTCAGCCCTCACTCGCCGTTCCGCCGAAGAGGATTGCAACCGGTGTGCCAGAGCTTTTCAATTTACTAACATATTGTTTTTACGTGTATTTTTTCGTATTGACGGATTTTGGCGCCCATGTGAACAAACCGACAGCCTGGTAACAGCTGGGGCAAACAAGACATGTTTGTCGTAATTTTGCGCCTTTCGTCGGGGTGACGCGGGCGCCGCCAATCGCGCCGGAATGGAATTTGCACAGGAAACAGGCGCGGGCCTCCTTGCCGGGGCGCTGCACCTTTTTATTCAATGGGCGATAAGGATGAGGACGAGATGCAAATTGGCGTGGAAACCTCCAAAGCGGTCGATCAGCGTCGGGTTTTTGTCGTCGATGAAGACGAGATCACCCGTTCGGTGCTGCAATTCATGCTGCATGACGAAATCGAAACCCATGAGCTGGCCTCGCCGGAAGAAGCTTATGACAAGGGACAGGGCTGGCTGGCGCCGCATGTCGTGCTGCTCGGCGTCTCCTTCGTGCAGAGGAGAGGCCTCGAACTGATCGGGCAGATCGCCGATAAATTTCCCGGCGTGCGCATTTTGATTGTCTGCGACAAATCCGAGGAGGCGCTCGCCGTCGAGGCGATGAAGGCCGGCGCCCATGGCGCCATGGTCAAGCCCCTGACGCTGGAATCGGTGCGCAAAAAAGTCGATGTCATTCTCGGGCGCGGCGGCGCGGCGCCACTGGTCCAGCTCAATATCATTTGACGCGGCGCCTTTCGCGTATTGCCCCAACGCAAGGATCGCAACGAAATGGCGCGCGTAAATTTCTATGAAAAGCCCGGCTGCGGGACCAATCGCAAGCAGAAGGCGATGCTCGCCGCCGCCGGCCATGAGGTCGTCGCGCACGACCTTCTGACCGAACCCTGGACGCAGGAAAGGCTGCTCGGCTTTTTCGGCGACATGCCGCTGGCGGGCTGGGTCAATCCGGCGGCGCCGAGGGTGAAATCCGGCGAGATCGACGCAATCGCGCTCGGTCCCGACACTCTTTTGGCGAAAATGCTCGCCGATCCGCTGTTGATCCGCCGGCCGCTGATCGAGGCGGAGGGAAAGCGTTGCGCCGGCTTCGACCGCGAGCCGATCCTGTCGCTGCTCGGCAACGCGCAGGAACTCGACAAGGCGCAGGGCTGCTCGCGTCCGCACGAGGCGACGCCCTGCCCCGCGCCGCCGAAAAACCTGTCCGCCGAGACGGTCATCGCTTACCACAACCGCACAAAGCACCGCTTCAACGGCTATGCGCCCGGGCCGGAGACGCTGGATTGGGACACCCAGCCCAATCCGTTCCGCGAATTTGCCGGCGCCGAACGAGTCGAACTGCCGCTGGCGCCGGAAAACATCGACACGACTCCGGAACTGAACCGCGCCTCGTTGGGCGCGCTGCTTCATCTCGCCATGGGCCTGTCGGCATGGAAACAATTCGGACCCGACCGCTGGGCTTTGCGATGTAACCCTTCCAGCGGCAATCTCCACCCGACCGAAGCCTATGTGCTGGCGCAAGGCGTGGCGGGACTGGACGACGGTCTTTATCATTATGTCAGCCGCGACCACGTTCTGGAGCGGCGGCGGAAGAACGAAAGCCGACAAAAGCCCGACGCGCCGCGTCTGTGGGTCGGCCTGTCGTCGATCCATTGGCGCGAGGCCTGGAAATATGGCGAACGCGCTTTCCGCTACTGCCAGCACGACCTTGGCCATGCTCTCGGCGCCTTCGCCTATGCGGCCGAAGCTTTGGGCTGGCGCGCGAGGATGGTCGAGGGCTTTTCCAGCGCCGACATCGCCAATCGCCTCGGCCTCGACCGCGAACAGGATTTTGGCCGTTCCGAGAAGGAAGACCCCGATCTGCTGTTGGAAATCTTTCCTGAGGCAAGCGGCGACGTTTCGGCGCCGGAGCCGGCCAGCGGCGACTGGACCGGACAGGCCAATCTGCTCGACCGCCGTCCGATGTATCGCTGGCCGATCATCGATGAAGTCGCCGAAGCGACCCTTGGCGGCGGTGCGGGAAATTTTGCCACGCCAGCGTTGCCGGCCCGCGCAAAAAGCAAAGTGACGGCGGAAGTGATTTTGGGCCGGCGCAGCGCCCAGCATTTCGACAACAAATTCACCATGTCGTCGGAGAGCTTTTTCGCGCTGCTCGACGCCCTGCAAGTCCGCGCCGAGACGCCGTGGAACGTATGGAATTTCCGGCCGCGCCTGCATCCGGTGGTGTTCGTCCATCGCGTCGAGGGCGTGGCGCCGGGAATTTACGCTTTGCCGCGCCATGCCGAGGTCAAGGAACTTTTGCACGCATCGCTCGATGGCGATTTCCTCTGGTCGGAAGTCACTGAGGCGCCGAAGCATCTGCCGCTTTATCTGCTCAAGCCGGGCGACGTGCGCGGCGCGGCGCGGCGGTTGTTCTGCAATCAGGCCATCGCGGGCGACTGCTGTTTCGCCGTCGCCATGCTGGCGGAATTCGACGAGCCCTTGCGCGAAAACGCCTGGTTCTACCGGCAATTGCATTGGGAGGCCGGGCTGATCGGCCAGTCGCTTTACCTCGAATCCGAGGCCCGCGATCTACGCGGCACCGGCATCGGCTGCTTCTTCGACGACGAGACCCATCAATTTCTCGGTTTGACGACGCCAAAGCTGCAGACGCTCTACCATTTCACCATCGGACGCGCGCTGACCGACGAGCGCATCGCCACCGAGCCCGCCTATCCCGACAAAACCCGCCCGGAGACTTTTTGAAATGGATCAGGACATTCGCGACTGGCTCGTCGCCCAGGGTTTCGAGGGCGACCTTCACGCGACGGCCGCCAATAAAATGACGCCGCTGATGCGCGCCGCCGCCAATGGCGACGAAGCCATGGCGCGAAAAATCATCGCCGCCGGCGGCGATGTTCAGGCGGTTAATTCCGACGGCAATCAGGCGCTGTGGCTCGCCTGCGTGCCGCGGCATCTGGGCCTGATCGACCTGCTGCTGGAGGCGGGCGAGAACATCGACCACCGCAACGACAACGGGGCGACGCCGTTGATGTACGCCGCCTCGTCGGGCCGCACGGAAGTGGTCGAACTGCTGCTGGCGCGCGGCGCCGAAATTCACACCGAAACGCTCGACGGATTTTCGGCGCTCGACATGGCCGCCAATATCGACTGCCTGAATCTTTTGCGCGCCGCGCATAAGAAAAGCCCCGCTCGGGTGTGAGCGGGGCTTCAGCGATGCTCCGAAAAACTTGAATTCGGACTCAGCGCGTCAGAACAACCACCAGACGTTCGACCAGATTGCCGCCCTTGAGATGGCTGTCGACAATCTCGTCAATGTCTTCCGGCGACTTGGGCGCGTACCAGACGCCTTCTGGATAGACCACCATCAGCGGACCGGCGCGGCAGAAGCCTAGGCAGCCGGCGGCGGTGAAGCCGACATCGGCCAGCCGCTCGCCTTCGATCCGGCGCGACAGGCGATCCCACAGGGCCTGCGCGCCCTGTTCGCCGCAGGAGCCGCGCGGATGGCCGGCGGGACGCTGGGTGTAACAGGCGAAGACGTGGCGCTTGTAGAGCTGCGGCACGTCGAAAACGGTGGGGGCTGTTGTCTCCGTCATGCCGGCGCCTTCTCCACGCCCTTGTCGGCGAAAAGCGTCGTCAATTCGCCGGAAGCGGCCATTTCGCGCACGATGTCGCAACCGCCGATGAACTCGCCCTTGACATAGAGCTGCGGAATGGTCGGCCAGTTGGAGAAAGCCTTGATACCCTCGCGAACGAAAGGGTCGGCCAGGACATTGACGGCGTCATAGTTCACGCCCAATCCGTTGAGGACCTGGACGACGGCGGCGGAAAAGCCGCATTGCGGCGCGGCGGGGACGCCTTTCATAAACAGAACCACATCATTGCCGTCGATGATCGACTGGATGCGGTCGGAAGTTTTTTCCGTCATGTAATGACCTTTCGGATTTGGGTCGGGCATTAGTTGATTTTGGTGCGAGACGCGCGCCGATCGACGTAAACCACGCGCCGTCTGCGCTGCGATGCAAAATAAAGACCAGCGCGCCGCCGAGCCGCGCCGGCGCCTGAAAAACCACCAAAACCATCGAAAAAACCCCGCGTCGCATTGCCGACACGGGCCCCATGTCCGAAATACGACGCTGCGCCCCGGCCCCGCTTTTGCTAAACAGTGCTGCAACAGCGAGCAGGAAGGCCAAGAATGATTATCCCTATTCCGGTTCCGGAACCCGACTCGATCAATTTCGGCGACTTGCCCGATGCGATCAACGCCTTGCTGCAACAGGGCGTCGCCGCCTATCGCCGCGATTTCGCCGCCGCCGACGCACTGTTTCGCGAAGCGCTGGCGAGCGCTCCGGAAGAGCTGCCGACCTATTTCTGCCTCTATAAAATCCATACCTACCAAGGCAATCTCGACGAGGCGCGAGCCGTGGCCCAGGCCGGACTGCTGGAGGGGGCGCGCCAGGCTGGCTGGCCTTCCGACTGGCGCGCATGGTCGCCGCAAAACGGCGTTCCGGACGGCGCGGGGCGTTTCGCCTTGTATACATTGAAGGCCCTCGCCTTCATCAGCCTGCGCCGCGACGAGCTTCCGCAGGCAGAAGAAATGCTTGATTCCCTGAAGAAACTCGACCCGACCGGCGAGGTCGGCTGGCCGGTCGTCGCCGAACTGGCGGCGGGAGTCGCGCGCTAAACCAGCACTGGCGCCACGCTTGCATTCATCTCCCCAGGCGCCGCGCCGCACAATCCGCAGCGCCGTTTCCGGCGCAGGCTAGCGCTCCTGCGAGCCTGTGAATCCCAAGCATAGAAAAGCAAGGTCGGAACCCTGACATGAGCGAAGAGACGGAAACCCTGCAAGAACTTGCGGATCGCAAATATAAATACGGATTCGTCTCGGAGATTGAATCCGACTTTGCGCCCAAGGGTTTGAACGAAGACGTCATCCGCTTCATTTCGGCGAAGAAGGACGAGCCCGACTGGCTGCTCGAATATCGCCTCGACGCTTACAAGCGCTGGCTGACCATGGAAGAGCCGCACTGGGCGAAGCTGCATTATCCCAAGATCGACTTCCAGGACGCCTATTATTACGCCGCTCCGAAAAGCGACAACGACGGCCCGAAGACCATCGACGACGTCGATCCCGAACTTCTGCGCGTCTATGAAAAACTCGGCATCCCGCTGCATGAACAGGAAGCGCTCGCCGGCGTGCAGCAGCGCAAGATCGCCGTCGACGCGGTGTTCGATTCGGTCTCCGTCGTCACCACCTTCAAGGAAGAGCTGGGAAAAGTCGGCGTCATCTTCTGCCCGATTTCGGAAGCGCTGAAGACCCACCCCGAACTGGTGCGCAAATATCTCGGCTCGGTCGTGCCGGTCACCGATAATTTTTACGCCACGCTCAACGCCGCGGTTTTCTCCGAAGGCTCCTTCGTCTATATCCCCGAGGGCGTGCGCTGCCCGATGGAATTGTCGACCTATTTCCGCATCAACGCCGCCAAATCCGGGCAGTTCGAGCGCACCCTGATCATCGCCGACAAGGGCTCCTACGTTTCCTATCTCGAAGGCTGCACCGCGCCGCAGCGCGACGAGAACCAGCTTCACGCCGCCGTGGTCGAACTGATCGCCATGGACGACGCGGAGATCAAATATTCGACGGTGCAGAACTGGTATCCCGGAGACGAAAACGGCAAGGGCGGCATTTATAATTTCGTCACCAAGCGTGGCGACTGTCGCGGCGCACGTTCCAAGATCGCCTGGACGCAGGTCGAAACGGGGTCGTCGATCACCTGGAAATATCCGTCCTGCATCCTGCGCGGCGACAATTCGGTCGGCGAATTCTATTCCATCGCCATCGCCAATAATTTCCAGCAGGCCGACACCGGCACCAAAATGCTGCATCTCGGCAAGAACACGTCGAGCCGCATCGTCTCCAAGGGCATTTCCGCCGGCCACGCGCAAAACACCTATCGCGGACTGGTCAGCGTCCACGCCAAGGCCGACGGCGCCCGCAATTTCACCCAGTGCGACTCGCTGCTGCTTGGCGACAAATGCGGCGCCCACACCGTGCCTTACATCCAGTCGCGCAATCCCAAGGCGATCCTGGAACACGAGGCCACCACCTCGAAAATCTCCGACGACCAGCTGTTCTATTGTCTTTCGCGCGGCATCCCGACGGAAGAAGCGGTGGCGCTGATCGTCAACGGGTTCTGCCGCGAAGTCTTGCAGCAATTGCCCATGGAATTCGCTGTCGAGGCGCAAAAGCTCGTCGGCATCAGCCTCGAAGGGAGCGTTGGATAATGCTTGAGATCAAGAACCTGCACGTCAACGTCTTTGGCAAGGAAATCCTCAAGGGCCTGTCGTTGAAAGTGCCGCCGGGCGAAGTCCATGCGATCATGGGCCCCAACGGCGCCGGTAAATCCACCACCTCTTATACCCTCGCGGGGCGGGCCGGCTATGAAGTCACCGGCGGCGAAATCGACCTGTTCGGCGAGGACATCACCGGCCTGTCGCCGGAAGAGCGCGCCGCCAAGGGCATTTTCCTCGCCTTCCAGTATCCGATGGAAATACCCGGCGTCTCCACCATGAACTTCCTCAAGACGGCGATGAACGCCCAGGCGAAATTGCGCGGCGAAAAGGAACTCGACGCCGCCCAGTTTTTACGCGTGGTCCGCGCCGCTGCGAAAGAACTCAATATTTCCGAGGACATGTTGAAACGTCCGCTCAATGTCGGTTTTTCCGGCGGCGAGAAGAAGCGCAACGAAACCCTGCAGATGGCGCTTTTGAAGCCGAAACTGTGCATTCTCGACGAAATGGATTCCGGTCTCGACATCGACGCGCTGAAACTGGTCGCCGAGGGCGTCAACAAGCTGCGCTCGCCGGACCGCTCCTTCCTGGTCATCACCCATTACCAGCGCCTGCTCGATTACATCCAGCCGGACGTCATCCATATCCTTTCGGGCGGCAAGATCGTGCTGTCGGGCGACAAGAGCCTGGCGCTGCAACTCGAAGAAAATGGCTACGACGCCGTCATCAACAAAGCCGCGTGAGGGTTGTTTCATGGCCAAAGTGGTCTCGCTCGACAATCTTCTCGCCAGCATGGAGGCCCGGCGCAGCGAAGCCGCGCCGTGGCTGAGCCCGCTGCTCGGCGAAGCCGGCGAAAAATTCGCCAATCTTGGCTTGCCTAACCGCCGCAATGAGGCCTGGCGTTATTCCGATCTCGCCAAGGCGCTGCACGAGACGGTCAAGCCGGAAGCCGAGGCCGACACACCGCCGGAATTCGCCGGCGCCTGCGTCGCCGCTTTCGAGAATGGCGTGCTGATCGATGGGATTTCCTCCTATTGCGCGATGGGCGCGCAATCGCTGCGGAAGATCCTCGGCGAGAAGGACTCGTCCGTCGCCTCCTATATCGGCAAGATCAATCCGCAGCACGATCATCCGATCATCAATCTCAATACGGCGTTGATGGAGGAAGGTCTCGTCCTGCATGTGCCCAAGGGCGTCACCCTGGCGACGCCGCTGCACCTGCGCTTCAACTGGAGCGACATCGAAACCCAAGGCGCGGACGGCCGGCATCTGCGCATTCTCGTCGTGCTCGAAGAAGGGGCAAGTGCGACCATTTTCGAATCCCATGACGGCGCGCCGAGCTTCGCCACCATCGTAGCCGAATTCAGCCTGGCGGCGAATTCGAAACTGACCCATGTGCGGCTGGAAAACTTTTCCGCCGCCGCTCGGCAAACCGCCGCCACCGTCGCCGAACTCGGCGACAAGGCGATTTACCGGGGCTTCTACCTGTCGCAGGGCGGCCATTTCGCGCGGCACGAGGCCTTGCTCAAACTGGCCGGCGAGGAATGCTTTGCGGAGATGGACGGCGCCTATCTGGTGGCCGACAAGCGCCATTGCGACAACACCACCGTGGTCCTCCACGCGGCGCCGAACACCGCGAGCAAGCAGACTTTTCGCGGCGTGCTGGCGGGCGCCGGACGCGGGGTCTACCAGGGCTGCGTACAAGTTGCACAAGCGGCGCAGAAAACCGACGCCAAACAATTGAGCCGCGCGCTTCTGTTGTCCCACCGCGCCGAAATCGTGACAAAACCCGAGCTGGAAATTTTCGCCGACGACGTCAAATGCAGCCACGGCGCCACGGCGGGCGAACTCGACGCCAATGCCCTGTTCTTCCTGCGCGCGCGCGGCATTCCAGAGACCGAAGCCCGCGCCATGCTGGTGGAAGCCTTCCTAGGCGAAGCTCTCGACATGATCGAGGATGCAGACCTGCGCGTCCCCGCCGCCGAAATGGTGAGGAAATGGCTTGCGCGTCACGCCGGCGAGGCTTCCCATGTCGAATAGCGCCTCCTTGAACAAGGTCTTGGCCATCAGCCCCGCGACTTTGTCCTTCGATGTCCTGGCGGAGCGGGAAAAATTCCCGATCCTGTCGCGCAAGATCTACAACAAGCCGCTGGTCTATCTCGACAACGGCGCCTCGGCGCAAAAGCCGAAAGAAGTGCTCGACTCGATCATGTCGGCCTATGCCGAGACCTATTCCAACGTCCATCGCGGCGCGCATTTCCTGTCGAGCGAATCGACCGTGGCTTTCGAAAAGGCGCGCGAATCCGCCCGCCGCTTCGTCAACGCCAAGAAGGTCGAGGAGATCATTTTCACCAAGGGCGCGACGGAGGCGATCAATCTCGTCGCGTCGAGCCTCGGCGCCGAGATTGCTGCTGGCGACGAGATCGTGATCTCCGAAATGGAGCATCATTCCAACATCGTCCCGTGGCACTTTTTACGCGAACGCAAGGGCGCCAAACTGGTCTGGGCGCCGATCGACGAGGACGGCTCCTTCAATCTCGCCGCTTTCGCCAAGCTCCTGACCAAGAACACCAAGATCGTCGCCATCACCCATATGTCGAACGTGCTCGGCACGATCACGCCGGTGGCGGAAATCGTGCGGCTGGCGCATGAGGCCGGCGCGAAAGTGCTGATCGACGGCTCGCAGGGCGCCGTGCACGAAATCGTCGATGTGCAGGCGCTGGATTGCGATTTCTATGTCTGCACCGGCCACAAGCTCTATGGACCCTCGGGCATCGGCTTTCTCTACGCCAAATACGATCTGCTCGCGGCAATGCAGCCCTATCAGGGCGGCGGCGAAATGATCGCAGACGTCTACCAGGACCGCATCACTTACGCCGAACCGCCGCATCGCTTCGAGGCCGGTACGCCGCCGATCGTCGAGGCGATCGGCCTTGGCGTGGCGCTCGATTACATGATGGCTCTCGACCGCGCCGCGGTCGCCGCGCATGAATCGTCGCTGCTCGCCCATGTCACCGAAGAGATGGACAAGCTGCAGGGCGTCCGCATCTTCGGTCGCGCTCCCGGCAAGGGCGCCTTGGTGACCTTCGAGATCGCGGGCGCGCATGCCCACGATGTCTCGACCATTCTCGACCGCGCCGGCATTGCGGTGCGCGCGGGAACCCATTGCGCTCAGCCGCTGATGACGAGGCTCGGCCTGACAGCTTCGGCCCGCGCCTCTTTCGCGCTCTACAACACGCATGAAGAGGCCGAGATCTTCATCCAGGGGATCCGCCGCGTGAAGGAGCTTTTCGCATGAGTCACGAGTCTGAAAGCGGCCTCGCCTTTCGCGACGAACCGGTGGAAATGCCCGAATGGACCGGCGATCTGGAAACGGACGTCATCAACGCGATCCGCACCGTGTTCGACCCGGAAATTCCGGTCAATGTCTATGATCTCGGCCTGATCTATCGCGTCGACATCGCCAATCCCGCGCTGATCGACATCGACATGACCCTGACCGCGCCGGGCTGTCCGGTGGCCGGCGAAATGTTGCGCCGGGTGGAGAAAGCCGTGGTGCTCGCCCCCGGCGCCACCGGCGCCAAGGTCCATCTAGTGTTCGACCCGCCGTGGGATCCGAACAAAATGTCCGACGAAGCCAAGCTCGAACTTGGAATGTTGTAAGTTTCCTCAAAGCAGAGAGTCGATCCATGGACGAGCTTTTCGCAATCTGCCGCACTTTTGAGATCGACGACCATGACGCGCGGGGTTTCGTACTGAAACGGGTCGGCGCCAATGGCGAAGGCGAGCGCTGGCCGATCATCATCACCCGCAAGGGGAGCAATTTTTACGGTTTCGAAAACGTCTGCCCCCACGCCGGCGAGAGGCTCGACTCGCAGAGCGGCGAATTCATGGATGACGCCGGCAATTTTCTGGTCTGCAGCAAGCATGGCGCGCAATTCGACCTCGACACCGGCTTCAGTTTTTCCGGCCCCTGCCAGAACAAATCCCTGACCCCCATCAAGATCGTCGTCGACGACGGCGATGTCTGCGTCACCGGCGTCGAACTGGCGGAAGAAGACGGCCTCGATCTCGACGACACCAGCATCCCGGAAGTGGTGATCGTCGGCGACTGAAATTTTTTAACCTGGAGACTATGGCATGACCGATACGGCGGAACTGGTGAAACGCAAGAAGGCCATCGATCTCGCCGTGGTTCATGTCGATCCGGACGCATTCCTCGAGCATTTCCTGCCCTGGCTGGAAATCACCGCCTTCATCTCGGCGCAGCGCGCCGGCGAAGCGCAAACGCCGGCCGATGGCGTCACTCCCGCCTTGACCGAGGCGCAACTCAAAAACGGCGGCGTCAATCACGTCGCCAAGGACGCGCTTTTCGCCTTCTTCATGACCGCTTCGCTGAAAGGCGACAAGGCGGCCGCCGACAAGGTCGAGGAAGGCCTGATCTCGCGTTTCGGCAAGGAATTTCCGGGCAGCACGGCTTTGTGGAGCTTCCGCTCGAAAATCGACGAGCCGACGACGCTGGAGGACCATGTCGGACAGGCGGCGCAGAAAATGCTCATCGGCGACCTGCCGCCGCCGCCGATGCGCGCCAAGGAAAACTGGAGCGCCGGCCTGCGCTTTCTCGAGAAGGCGCGGAAAAGCAATTTCCCCCAGGAAATCATCTATCCCCTGGCGTGCTGGACGCGCATCAAATGGGGTGAGACCCTCGAAAAGGGCGTCGCCTTCATGGCGCATATCGAGGACAATGTCCCGGTGTTGCAGGAGGCGCTGGCCGAGACGCGCAACGACGAGCCGTTCGTCGCCAACATGCTGCTGAAAATGGCCCCCGCCGTCGATATGGAACTGAACGACGACGCCCAGGGTTTTCTCCGCTCGCTGGCCCGGCGGGCCTGAAATTCGGAGCCAGGAATGACCTTCATCGCCATGAACCGCTTTCGCGTCACGCTCGGGCGCGAGGCGGATTTTGAGGAGGTCTGGCGCAATCGCCAGAGCGACCTTCCCGCCACGCCCGGCTTTGTCGTCTTCCATCTCTTGCGCGGACCCAGCGACGACGCCGCGACTTTGTTCGTCTCGCATACGGTATGGGAGACGCGCGGCCATTTCGAAGACTGGACGCGCTCGGAGGCTTTTCGCCGCGCCCATTCCGGCGCGCCCAAGACGCAAGGGCTCTATCTGGGGCCGCCGCAGTTCGAGGGATTCGAGGCGGTCGCCGAGACGACAAAGCCGGCGTGACGATTTACCGACAGGGCTTGTATAGAGCCCAACAAGATCCCGCGCAATTTCGACAAGACACGCGCAAAAAGCGCATTTTTCCCGTTTTATTCCTGCTTTTTTCTGGCCCGACTTCTGCTTTGTCTCCTTCACGGCATAGACGGCGGCTGACGACCCCGGGAACTTGCAACAATTTTGCGGAGGCGAGGGCATGAGCGCATCGAAATTCGCTGCCTTTTTTTCGAGCGCCGCGCAGCCGCTCGCCGTTGTCCTCGGCACCAATGAAATCGCCTCGGCCGTCGCCGTCAAATTGCGCAAGGCGAAATTCAACGTCATCCTCAGCCACGATCCCTACCCGCCGGTAATCCGGCGCGGGATGGCCTTTTACGACGCGCTGTTCGACGACCGGGCCGTCATCGATGGCATTCTCGGCCTGCGTGTCGAAACCGCGCTGGAGATCACGGAAATCATCGCCGACGACAATTGTGTCGCGGTGACCCCTTTGCAATTGAGCGACCTGCTCGCCTTGCGCCGCATTCCTGTGCTGATCGACGCGCGGATGCAGAAGCGCCGAGTCACCCCTGATTTCCGCTTTTTTGTAGGCCTCGCGATCGGCCTCGGCCCCAATTTCATCGTCGGCGAAAATTGCGACATCGCCGTCGAAACGCGGCCGATCAAGAGCGGCGCGATTGTCGAACGGGGCGCGACCGACGATTTCGACGGCGTACCCAGCCTGCTTGGCGGCGTCGGCAAGGAGCGCTTCGTCTACGCGCCGACCGACGGAGTCTGGCATACTCCGGTCGAAATCGGCGCGCGCGTCTTCCGCGACGTCAGCCTCGGCAATTTCAACGGCCAGTCGATCGTCGCGCCGATCGACGGCGTGTTGCGCGGATTGGCGCGCGATGGCGTCCGCGTCCCCGCCGGCGTAAAGCTGCTGGAGATCGATCCGCGCGGCCGCCGTGCGCGATGGTCCGGCATAGATGCGCGCAGCCGCAGCATCGCCGACGCCACGGTCCAGGCGATACGCCAGGCGCAGAAGCGGCGCAAGCGGGCGCCCTGCTCCGTGCAGACCGTGGTTTAAACGCTTGTCTGGCGTCCAAATTCCGTGCGGAAAACTCGCAGGCCTGCTGTTCGACGATGCGCCCTATGGCGATCTCACCACCGACCTGGTCGGCATTGCCGGGCGTCCCGGCCAGATCAGTTTTTCCGCTAGAGCCGACATGGTTGTCGCGCTGGCGGCCGAGGCGGCGACGATACTCGAAATGGCCGGCGCAGAGGTCGAACTTCTTTGCGAGGACGGGCAAAAGCTGCCAGCGGGGGCGCCGATCCTGCGCGGAAAAGGTCCCGCCGGCTCGCTGCTGCGCGGCTGGAAAGTCGCGCAGACCTTGATCGAAATATGGTCGGGCGTCGCCAGCGCGGCGCGGGAAATCGTCGACGCCGCGCGCGCCGTGGCGCCGGATATTTGTGTCGCCTGCACCAGGAAAAACACCCCGGGGGTGAAGGATTTCTCGGTCGCCGCCATTCGCGCCGGCGGCGCGGTCATGCACCGGCTCGGCCTGTCCGAAACCATTCTGGTCTTTCCCGAACATCTCGCCTTCGCCGACGCGCCGCTGCATGAAATCGCCGCGCGGCTGCGCAAAAGCGCTCCGGAGAAAAAACTGGTGATCGAGACGCGCGACGTCGACGAGGCGGTTCTCGCGGCGCGAGCCGGCTTCGACGTGATCCAGGCGGAAAAATTCAAGCCGGAGGAAATCGCGCTTTTGAAAGAGCGTCTCGCGGTCATAGGAAATAGAGCGGCGATCGCCGCTGCGGGCGGCGTCAACAAGAGCAACGCCGCGGACTACGCGCGGGCGGGGGCCGACATTCTGGTCACCTCGGCGCCATATGCCGCGGCGCCGCGCGACGTGTCCGTCCGGTTGGCGCCCGGAAGCTGACGCAGAGCCTCAAGCCCGACAATGAACGGTTTCGGACGGTCACGGCATTTTTTGAATGATTCAAAAAGCGCGACATTTTTGTTCAGCTTGCGACAAAATTGGGCGGGCAGCAGGCCGCTTGCTCGTTTTTTGACGTATGCAAGCCGCCTTTCCGGGCCTATTCTGACAGTATATTGACGATCCTGGCAAATTTGACACCCGGACACAGATGTGACGCCTTCCGTCCGTGAACCCGCTGCCAATAGACGAGGAGAAGACGATCATACGGGACTATGCCAATTGATCGGAGCCGCATGATGGCCACAACGGAAAAGATTCTCTTCGAGCCCGCCTATAAGGACGTTGCGCTGGCGGGCGTTTACGAAATATCGAAAATACTTACCGGCGCGCAGTCGCTCGAACGCACACTGGGCGCGGTGATCGCCGTTCTGTCTTCCTTCATGCAGATGCGGCGCGGCTTCATTCTCGCCCTCGACGAGGACGGCGAGCCGGAGATAACCGCTTCTTCCGACGCCACGGCCAAACCCAACGGCGCCAAGACGCTGCTGCCGCAAAAGGTCATCGACCATATCGTCGCCACCGGCGTTCCGCTGGTGATCGAGGATATTTCCACGCATCAATATTTCACCGGCACCGCCTATCGCCATCTGCTGCCGCCGATGACCAAGGTAAGTTTTCTCGGCGTGCCCATCAAGGTCGACGGCGTCGCCAAGGGCACGCTGACGGTGGACCGCGAATGGAGCGGCAAGCTCGATTTCCGGCTCGAGGACGACGTTCGCCTGCTGACCATGGTGGCCAATCTCGTCGGCCAGTCGATGCGGATGCACGGGCTGATCGCGCGCGACCGCGACCGCCTGATCAAAGAACAGCATCGACTCGAAAAGGCCCTGACCGAATCGCGGCCGTCGCCCAAACAGACGCCACGCGGAAAATCCGATTTCATCCTCGGCGAAAGCCCGGCGATCAAGGCGCTGCTGCAGCGGATCGAGGTCGCCGCGCGCTCCAACGCCACCGTACTGCTGCGCGGTGAGACCGGCACCGGCAAGGAGCTTTTCGCCCGCGCCATCCATGAAAATTCGCCGCGGGCTAAGAACGCCTTCGTCAAGGTCAATTGCGCCGCCCTGCCGGAAAGCGTGATCGAATCGGAATTGTTCGGCCACGAGAAGGGGTCGTTCACCGGCGCCGTCAACCAGCGCCTCGGCCGTTTTGAACTGGCCAATGGCGGCACACTTTTCCTCGACGAAATCGGCGAAATCTCCGCCTCCTTCCAGGCCAAACTGCTGCGTGTGCTGCAGGAAGGCGAGTTCGAACGCGTCGGTGGAACCAAGACGCTGAAAGTCGACGTGCGCATCGTCTGCGCCACCAACCGCAATCTGGAAGAAGCGGTGTCGCGCGGCGATTTCCGCGCCGACCTTTATTATCGCATCAATGTCGTCACCCTGATCACCCCGCCCCTGCGCGAGCGGCCCGGCGACATAAGGTTGCTGGCGACCCGCTTCCTGGACAGTTTCTCGCAGGAAAACGGCATCGACCATTCCTTCTCCGGCAAGGCGCTGGACATCATGGCGCATTGCGCCTTTCCCGGAAACGTCCGCGAATTGGAAAATTGCGTGCGGCGCACGGCGACGCTTGCCGCAGGCGACGAGATTCTCGAATCCGACCTTGCCTGCTGGCAAGGCTGCTGCCTGTCCTCGACCTTGTGGAAGGGCCATAACGGCCTGACCGGCGTGCATCCGCATCCGCAGGCGCAACCGACGCTGCCGCCGATTATCGCGATTCCGGCCAAGCCGGCGCCCGCGCCTGTCGCCGCTCCAGAGCCGACGGCCGCGCCAGCCCCCGCGCCTGTGGAAACCTTCGTCGCGCCGGTCCCCGCCGACGCCATGGCCGGACCTTGCGCCGAACATGCCCTGGATGCGATGGAACGAGGCCTGCCGCACGATTGTCCCTCGCCCGATCATTGTCCGGTGGTTCACCCGGGCAAGAGCGAACGCGAGCGACTGATCGAGGCTCTGGACAAGACAGGCTGGGTGCAGGCCAAGGCGGCCCGCCTGCTCGGCCTCACGCCACGCCAGATCGGCTACGCCTTGCGCAAGCAGAATATCGACATCAAGAAGTTCTGATATTCCGGCTACGCCCTCTTGGCGCGGCCTTTGCTACGCCTCTTCGCTATTTTTTCTAGGCGAGGGCTGAGCATGGCGCAGACCGACGAGACGGAAGCGGCGACGGATTGGACCGGGCGCCCTTTCTCCTGTCAGGATTGTCCTCATAATGAATTGCGCGCCGGCGGACGCTGCGTGCTCGGCCGTATATGCGTGCGCGACAAGCGCTCCAGGCGCATCGACGCCTTTTTTGGCAAAAATCCCGACCAGGCCGGCGCCTATGTCGATCATCTCTATTTCGAGGTGCGCGCTTTGGCGGCGAAATACGCCAGCCTGTTCCAGATTGTACGATTGATGTCGGATCGCGAACCCGAAGTGCGCGCCATGGCTGCGCTGCGCCTGCCGCTTTCGCGGGTCAAGGAAATGCGCGGCGACAAGGACAGCGCCGTGCGCGTCGCCTGCGCGCTGCGGCTCGAAGGCGCCGATCTCGTCGTCATGGCGAACGACGAGAGCGAAAGGGTCCGCTTCACCGTGGCGCGGCGGCTCGATCCGAGCCTCCTGCCCATGATGATCGGCGACAAGGACCCGACCATCAGGCGTTTTATCGCGGGCCGCCTGCCGCCGGAGCGCCTTTTCGCGCTGATCCACGACGCCGATCCGCTGGTGCGCCGCGAGGCGGCGGAGCGCATCGTCCCCGACGCCTTGGGACAATTGGTCGCCGATCCAGACCTGCGCGTGCGTTTCGTCGTCGCCGATCGCGCCCCGCGCGAAATCGCCGTGCGGCTGATCGCCGACGAGGACGAGGAAGTTTCCGCGAGGGCGCGCGAGCGGCGGGACGAGACGGTGAAATGATTTCGCCAATTCTCATCCTGCCTCCTCACGGCGAGGAGACCCTGAAGGCGCCGATAGACGGGCGGCGCCGAACAAAAAGGCGGCTTTGCGCAATGCCGGTCGCACACTCCTGTAGCAATGCCGACAGGTTCGTTTCGCACACCGACCGCCGCAAAACAATGAGCTAAGTCTACTCCTTATTTTTCAATGAGTTATCTCCGCAAAAGCGGGTTGGTACGGAGCTTGCGAAACGCTTCCAGACGTGAGCTGAGACCTCGATCCGAAAAAGTGCGGATGGTTCCGCCGGAGGCGAAAAATGCATTTTGTCGTTTGCATCAAACAGGTTCCGGATTCGGCGCAGATCCGCGTGCATCCCGTGACCAATACGATCATGCGTCAGGGCGTGCCGACCATCATCAATCCCTATGACCTGTTCTCGCTCGAAGAGGCGCTGCGCCTGCGCGACAAGGTCGGCGGCGAAGTCACCGTTCTGACCATGGGCCCGCCCATGGCGTCCGATTCCCTGCGCAAGGCCTTGACCATCGGCGCCGACCGCGCCGTGCTGTTGACCGACCGCTTTTTCGCCGGGTCCGACACGCTGGCGACCTCCTACGCCCTGGCGCAGGCGCTGCGCAAGATCGGCGAAGTCTATGGAACGCCGGACATTGTTTTCGCCGGCAAGCAGACCATCGACGGCGACACCGCGCAGGTCGGTCCCGGCATCGCCAAGCGCCTGGATTTACTGCAGCTGACCTATGTTTCGGCGATCGTCGAACTCGATGGCGAAAATGGCGCCATCAAGCTGGAGCGCCGCTCCGAAGGCGGCGTGCAAGTGCTGCAATCGAAGCTGCCCTGCATGATCACCATGCTCGAAGGATCGAACGTCGTGCGGCGCGGACGCATCGACGACGCCCTGCGCGCGGCGCGCGCCGAAATCGTCACCTGGAGCGCCAAGGACGCCGGCATCGAGGATTTGCAGCTGTGCGGCCTGCGCGGCTCGCCCACCGTGGTGAAAAAGGTGTTCGCGCCGCCCGCGCGCGCCGAAAAGGCGGCGCAGATCGAGCTTGCGACGACCCCGGCGGAGACCGCCGACAAGCTGATCGAGGCGATCTTCGCCAAGGCCCCGGCGATCGAGGCCGATCTGACCAAACTCGCCGCCGGATTCTAAAAAGAATCAGAGCTGGCCCAATGTTGAGGATGAGAAGATGAGCGATCCGAAGCCCGCGCCGCAGCAAGGCGGCAGCCGCGCCACGATGAAAAAGGAACTGCCGGAGAAATTCCGCGACCACAAGCACGTCTGGGTGTTCATCGAGATGGAGCGCGGCGTGGTTCATCCGGTGTCGTTCGAACTGCTCGGCGAGGGCCGCAAGCTGGCCGACCAGCTTGGCGTCGAACTCGGCGGCGTGGTGATGGGCGCCCCCGGCGAAGACACCAGGAACGCGGCGAAGGAGGCTTTCGCCTATGGCGCCGATGTCGTCTATCTCGTCGAAGACGCGGTGCTCGCCGATTATCGCAACGAGCCCTATTCCAAGGGCCTGACCCAGCTGGTCAACGCGCACAAGCCGGAAATCCTGCTGCTCGGCGCCACGACGCTCGGCCGCGATCTTGCCGGCTCGGTCGCCACCACCCTTTTGACCGGCCTCACCGCCGACTGCACCGAATTGCGGGTGGACGACGACAAGTCGCTGGCCGCGACGCGCCCGACCTTCGGCGGCTCGCTGCTCTGTACGATCTATACGCTGAATTATCGCCCGCAAATGGCCACCGTGCGTCCTCGCGTCATGCCGATGCCGGAGCGCCAGGAAGGCCGCGAGGGCCGCGTCGTTCCCTTCAAGATCGACATCACCGAATCCGACATCATCACCAAGATCCTGAGCTTCATGCCGGATCGCGATTCCAACAAGTCCAACCTGTCTTTTGCCGATGTGGTGGTCGCCGGCGGCATGGGATTGCAGAGCCCGGAAAACTTTCAGCTGGTGAAAAACCTCGCCTCGGTGCTCGGCGCGGAATTCGGCGCCTCGCGCCCGCTGATCCAGAAGGGCTGGGTGACCTCCGACCGCCAGATTGGCCAGACCGGCAAGACCATCCGTCCCAAGCTCTATATTGCCGCCGGCATTTCCGGCGCGATCCAGCATCGCGTCGGCGTCGAGGGCGCCGACCTGATCGTCGCGATCAACACCGACAAGAACGCGCCGATCTTCGACTTCGCGCATATCGGCGTCGTCACCGACGCCATGCGCTTTCTGCCCGCTTTGACCGAGGCGTTCCGCCAGCGCCTTTCGCCCCATTCCAAGGACCGGCTCGCCGGCTGATCATCGCTAAAACGCATATTCCTGTCCGAAAAGTCTGCAACTTTTCGGGAATATGCTCAGGGAGACGACAATGATCGACGAAAAATTCGACGCGATCGTCATCGGAGCGGGCATGGCGGGCAACGCCGCCGCCTATACGATGGCCTCTCGCGGCCTGAAGGTCTTGCAGTTGGAACGCGGCGAATATCCGGGTTCGAAAAACGTCCAGGGCGGCATTCTCTATGCCGACATGCTGGAAAAGATCATCCCGGATTTCCGTAACGAGGCGCCTGTCGAGCGCCGCCTGATCGAACAGCGCTTCTGGTTCATGACCGACCGGGCGCATACCGGCATGCACTACCGTTCCGACGATTTCAACGAGGATCGTCCCAACCGCTACACCATCATCCGTTCGCAGTTCGATCGCTGGTTCGCCCGGGAGGCGCAAGCCAAAGGCGCCATCCTGCTGTGCGAAACCACCGCCATAGAACTGATCAGCGACGCCTATGGCAAGGTAGTCGGCGTGCGCACCGACCGCTCCGGCGGCCCTGTTCATGCCGATGTCGTGGTGCTCGCCGAAGGCGTCAACGGCCTGCTCGGCACCCGCGCCGAATTGCGGCCGCGCCCCAAAGCCGAACATGTCGCGCTGGCGGTCAAGGAAATGCACTTCCTGCCGGCGGAGACCATCGAGGCGCGGTTCAATCTCAAGGCCGACGAAGGCGCGGTGATCGAAGCCGCCGGAACCATTTCCAACGGAATGGCCGGCATGGGCTTCATCTATACCAACAAGGAAAGCATTTCGGTCGGCATCGGCTGCCTGGTGTCGGATTTCGCGGAAAACCAGACCTCGCCGGCGCAATTGCTCGAGGCGTTCAAGAAACATCCCTCGGTTGCGCCGCTGATCGCCGGCTCCGAGGTCAAGGAATACGCCGCCCATCTCATACCCGAGGGCGGATTCAATGCGGTGCCGCAATTGTTCGGCGATGGCTGGGTGATCTGCGGCGACGCCGGACAACTCAACAACGCCGTCCACCGCGAAGGCTCCAACCTCGCCATGACCTCCGGGCGCATGGCCGGCGAGGCGATCTTCCAGATCAAGTCGCGCCGCGATCCGATGACCAAGGGCAATCTCGCGCTGTACAAGAAGATGCTCGACGAGAGCTTCGTCATGAAAGATCTGAAAAAGCACAAGGACATGCCAGCCCTGTTGCACACCCAGGCATCGAATCTTTTCCTGACCTATCCGCAGCTTATCTCCAAGGCGATGGAAAATTTCGTCCGCGTCGACGGCACGCCGAAGATTGACAAGGAAAAGGACACGGTCCGCAATTTCCGCAAGGCGCGCGGATTTGGCCTGATTGGCGACGCCATCCGTATCGCTCGCGCCTGGCGGTAAACCTATTCCTCTAACTTGCCCAAGGAGAACAGCATGTCCGTCGAGGCGCCATTCCAGAAGGTCGAGGAAAAACTCTTCCAGAATCGCTATATGGTCGATTCCGGCCAGCCGCACATCAAGATCATGCCGCATGACAAGCCGTCGAAAAATCTTCTGGCCATGACCCATCTTTGTCCGGCCGGCTGCTATTCGAAGGCGGAAAGCGGCCAGGTCGAACTCGCCGCGGACGGCTGTCTCGAATGCGGCACCTGCCGCGTGCTGTGCGAGGCCTCCGGCGAAATCACTTGGGAATATCCGCGCGGCGGCTACGGCATCTTGTTCAAATTCGGCTGAGTTTTTCTGAAGCTCGATTCTTCATGGAAGCGGCGTGCGCCTGTTTCGC
>NZ_JBKQOU010000321.1:0-42410 GCF_052145335.1 Rhodoblastus sp. | reverse complement strand
CCTCATTTCGCCCAAATCCCGGACGATGCGACAAGTGTCCACACGCCTAGAGCCTTTTCCGATCCGATTGAATCGGATCGGGGCTCTAGTTTTTTGTTTTTACGCGTTTTCTTCATGCGAACCGGTATCCCCTTCGCTTGAAAACGCTCTAACCACGCGGGCCCTGGTTCACGACGCCGACTGAGCGATGGCTTCCAGAAACTCCTCCCCATAGAGGGCGATCTTGCGCTCGCCGACGCCGTGGATGGCGCGCAAATCCTCCATCGTCGCGGGGCGGCGTTCCGCCATTTCCAACAAGGTCCGGTCGGCGAAAACCATATAGGCGGCCAGACCTTGATCCTTGGCGAGTTCGCGCCGCAATTTACGCAAGGCCTCGAAAATCTTGCCTTCCGTCGCGTCGACCTTCTCCTCGCGCCCGGCTGCGCGAGGTTGCTTTTTCGCCGTTTTTTCGCGTGGCGGGTCAGCGCGCAAAACAAAGCTCTCGCGCCCCAGCAGGATCGCCTCGCCCTTTTCGGTCAATGCGAAGCCGCCATGTTCGGCGCTGGCGGCGCCAAGCGCGCCGGCGGCGAAAAGCTGCCGAAAAATCGAGGTCCATTGCTGCTTGCTCTGGTCGGCGCCGACGCCGAAGGTTTTCAGGGCGTCATGGCCGTTGCGGCGCAGGGTCTCGTTTTCCGCGCCGGTCAAGAGATCGCATAGATAGCCGGCGCCGAAACGCTGGCCGGTGCGATAGACCGCCGAAAGCGCCTTTTGCGCTTCGACCGTTCCGTCGCGCAAGGCGACGAGACCGAGGCAGACGTCGCAGCGCCCGCAGGGCTTCGCCTCCTCGTTGAAATAAGCCAGAAGCATTTGTCGGCGGCAGGACGCAGCCTCGCAGAGCGCCGCCAGCGCTGCGAATCTCTGGTGCTCGAAGCGCCGGCGGTCGTCGGGAAGGGCCTTTTCGTCGATCTGGCGGCGGCGCAGGGCCATGTCCTCCAGCCCGTAAAGGGTGAAGGCGTCTGCCGGCAGGCCGTCGCGCCCGGCGCGGCCGATCTCCTGGTAATAGGCCTCGATGGATGAGGGCATGTCGGCATGGGCGACGAAGCGCACGTCCGGCTTGTTCACTCCCATGCCGAAAGCCACCGTGGCGAAAGCCACCACGCCGTCTTCCCGCAAAAACCTGTCCTGATTGGCGTTGCGCCGCGCAGAATCGAGGCCGGCGTGATAGGCGACCGTGTCAAACCCCTGTGCGGCGAAAGATTCGGCGAGCCTTTCGGTTCCGGCGCGCGAGGCGCAATAGACAATGCCGCTCTGGCCGCGCCGCGGCGCAAGAAACTGCGTCACCTGTTTGCGCGGCTGGTCTTTGGCCGCGAAGGACAGCGAAATGTTCGGCCGGTCGAAAGAGTGGACGAAGATTTGCGGCTTGCGGTCGAACAGTCGCTCGGCGATTTCTTCGCGCATGGCGATGTCGGCGGTGGCGGTGAAGGCGATGACCTGAACGGCCCCCAGCTTTTCGACAGACTTGCGGATCATGCGATATTCCGGGCGGAAATCATGGCCCCATTCGCAGATGCAATGGGCCTCGTCGACCGCCACGCGCCTTACCCCGCTACGCGAAAGGGCTTCGACCAATCCGTACATGGCGAGGCGTTCCGGCGACAGGAACAGCAGTTTCAGCTCGCTGGCGCGGATTTGCGCCCAGGTTTTCTTGGCGTCATCCTCGCTGGTCTGGGAGTTAAGGGTGGCGGCGGCGAGGCCCAAGGCCTGCATCTGGCCGACCTGATCGCGCATAAGGGCGATCAGTGGCGAGACGACGAGGGTCAGCCCCTCGCCGAGCAAGGCCGGCAATTGATAGCACAGGCTCTTGCCACTGCCGGTCGGCATCACCGCGAGCACCGGATCGCCGGAAAACACCGCCGCGACGATTTCCTCCTGACCGGGACGGAAATCGTCGAAACCGAACACCGATTTCAGCAGGCGCCGGGCTTGCAGGACTTCATTCATCGCGCGCCCCATCGACCAGCGTAATCCTGCCGCTGGCGACGGCGAAAATATCGGCGCGGCTGCGTAAATCGTCGAACAAAGCGATGTCCGCCCCGGTCATCCAGACCTGGCCGCCGAGTTCACTCAGCGCGTCGAACAAGGCGCGCCGTCTCGCCGGATCGAAATGGGCGGCGATTTCATCGAGCAGGACGATGGGCGCTATGCCGCTCATCGCCGCCACCAGTCGGGCGTGGGCGAGAACCAGCCCAACCAGCAGGGCCTTCTGCTCGCCGGTCGAGGCGCGCCGCGCCTCGCATTGCTTGGGACCGTGAAGCACGGCGAGATCGCTGGCCTGCGGGCCGATCAGCGTCCGTCCGGCGGCGGCGTCGCGGGCGCGATTGTCGCGCAGGATTGCGCGAAACACGTCTTCCGCCTCCAGCGCCGGGCGCTCGGCGATGAGAAGGTCGATCTCGCCTTCCAGCGCGATTTCCGCCCAGGGAAAGGGCGAATCGTCATTGCGAGTAGCGCGGATGAGCGCCGCCAATCGCTCCACCGTTTCGCGACGCGCGGCGGCGACGGAAACGGCGAGTTCGGCGATCTCGCGCTCGGCGGCGTCGAGCCAGATTTTCTCGCCGCGCCGCTCTTCGAGCAGACGGTTGCGATTGCGCAGGGCGCGCTCCAGCGCATTGACCCGCGCGCCATGTTCACTATCGACCGCCAGCACCAGTCGATCGAGAAAACGCCGCCTTTCGCCCGCCGGGCCGGTGAAAAGCCCGTCCATCGCCGGCGTCAGCCAGACGATGCGGACATGATCGGCGAAAGCCCGCGCCGAGCCGATCGGCTCGCGGTCGAGGCGGAATTTACGTTGGCTGGCGCCGTCGACAATTTCGATTCCGGCGCCCAGTTGCAGCATCCCGCCTTCCTCGCCGGCGATTTCCAGCGAGACGGCGAAACCGCCGCTGCCGCCCTCGCGCGCCATCTCGGACAGATCGGCGCGGCGAAGCCCCCGCCCCGGCGTGAACAGCGAGAGAGCTTCGAGCAGGTTGGTTTTTCCCGCGCCATTATCCCCGGCCAGTGCGACCATGCCGGAGGAAACACGCAGATCGAGCGCCGGATAGGAGCGGAAATCGGCCAACACGACGCGCCCGATTCTGCGGACGCAAAAAGAAGGATCGCTGGCGGGGGGAAACGTCATGCCCCGCTTCTAGCTTGCGCCGGCGTTCGCCGCTAGGCGCCCAGGTCGCGGCCCCGAAAGCGCGCGCCCGGTTGCTACAAACGACCACGATGCGGAAAAGTTAAAATTATGCTTTATTGTCATCTGCTTACAATAAGGCCGCGCCCAGGAAAAAGGCAGAGCGGTCTTTGCTTAAGCCAATGCATGAGGCGATCATGACCGCTACTAGCGAATCGCATGACTCCGCTCCCGTCAAAAAAGCCGAGACGGAGAAACCCGTCGAGATCATGCCGGCTGCGGGCCCGCATGCGCGCCCGGAATTGACCAATTACGAGGCCTGTCCTGGCTCTGGGGTGTTGCCGGCTGAAAAGACCTACGGCCGCGAATCCGATCCCGGCGCCGGCTGAGCGCCGCGACGGCGACCGACCGAGAGCTTTTGGCGAGAGCCGGGTTTATGTCCCTCCGCTTGCGGAGAGACCCGTCAAACCTGTTTGCGGCGCAGGCGCACGACCACGTCGACCCGTGCGATTTCCATACCTTCGGGCGGCTCGGGCAATTGGCTGAAATCGATCAATTGCTGCGGCAGGTCGACCAGCAGATGAGCCTCTTCGGTCAGGAAATGCTGATGATTGGCGAGGTTGGTGTCGAAATAGGTTTTCGCGCCGTCGATGGCGATTTCGCGCAGCAGGCCGGCCGAAGTGAACTGGTTCAGGGTATTATAGACGGTGGCAAGCGAAATCGGCGCATGGACGGCCAGAGCCTCCTCATAAAGACGCTCCGCCGTGACGTGGCGGTCGCCTGAGCCGAACAGCAGCCACCCCAGCCGCAAACGCTGGCGCGTCGGACGCAGGCCAACCGCGTTCAACTTGCGCCGCAGATCGTGCATCGGGCAACCGTCGAGATCGCCCGCCTTGGCGGGTTTCCGGCTCGACGTCCTTTTGGCGCGAGCGACGGAAGCGCCTTCCTTCATATTCATAAAGCCTCCCCTCGCTTGCGAAACACTTGACCCGCGAAACATTTGGCCCGCGAAACATTTGGCTATTCACCCGGCCCCACGCGAACCATGCCATCCTTTCATATAAACTTTTGCGCGCCCGCCGGCAATATCGCCGAAGGCGTCGTCCGTTGACGGACTCAGAGTCATTGGTCTTGGGGCGACCTGAGGCTACGGGCGAAATTCTTTCCTTTCGTTCGGCTTTCGGCCCCGAATATGGTGTGTTAGAAGGCGCGGCTTACGAATGCCGCGGCTTCAGCTTAAAACCATTCGTCAGCGGAAATTTTCGTATGAGAATCAACTCAGGCTCCGCCGGGAGCCAAACAGGGGAAATGTCCCATATGGGCGAGAAACGCTCCAGTTTCGCTTATGAAGATCTTCTGGCCTGCGGCCGCGGCGAGCTTTTCGGTCCCGGCAATGCGCAATTGCCTTTGCCGCCGATGCTGATGTTCGATCGCATCGTGAAGATCAGCGAAGACGGCGGCGTCAATGGCAAGGGCCATGTGCGCGCGGAATTCGACATCAAGCCCGACCTGTGGTTCTTCGGCTGCCATTTTCAGGGCGATCCCGTCATGCCGGGCTGCCTCGGTCTGGACGCCCTGTGGCAATTGACCGGATTTTTCCTCGGCTGGCTCGGCCTGCAGGGGCGAGGGCGGGCGCTCGGCGTCGGCGAGGTCAAATTCGCCAACCAGGTGCTGCCCAGCGTCAAACAAGTCGTCTATGGCGTGGAGCTCAAACGCGTGTTCAAGGGCAAGCTGATCCTCGGCATCGCCGACGGCTGGCTTGAGGCGGACGGCGAGCGGATTTATGAAGTCAAGGACATGCGCGTCGGACTGTTCCAGCCCGCGGCCTGATGCCTGGAGAAATTCTGCATTTTCCTGGCCGTAGCTTGCGTCCGCCCGTTGGGGCCACAAAACTCGCCGCAAGGCAAGAAGGGGTGAAGTCATGAGACGCGTCGTCGTCACCGGCATCGGCATTGTTTCCTCGATCGGCAATGACGCGGGCGAAGTTCTCGCCTCTTTGCGCGAGGCGCGCTCGGGCATCGTGCGGGCCGAGAAATATGCCGAACTGGGTTTTCGCTGCCAGGTGCATGGCGCGCCGACGCTGAACCCGGAAGAAAAGGTCGATCGCCGCGCCATGCGCTTCCACTCCACGGGCACGGCCTGGAATCACGTCGCCATGGATCAGGCCATTGTCGATTCCGGCCTGGAGACGAGCGACATCGTCAATCCGCGCACCGGCATCATCATGGGCTCCGGCGGACCTTCCACCCGTGCCATTGTCGAGTCCGCCGACATCACGCGGTCAAAAGGCCCCAAGCGCGTCGGTCCCTTCGCCGTGCCCAAGGCGATGTGTTCGACTGCCTCGGCGACGCTGGCGACCTGGTTCAAGATCAAGGGCGTCAATTACTCGATTTCGTCGGCCTGCGCGACTTCCTCGCATTGCATCGGCAACGCCGCCGAAATGATCCAATATGGCAAACAGGACGTGATGTTCGCCGGCGGTTGCGAAGAGCTGGACTGGACCCTGTCCGTGCTGTTCGACGCCATGGGCGCGATGTCTTCTTCCTATAACGACACGCCGGCCACCGCCTCGCGGGCCTATGACGAAAGCCGGGACGGTTTCGTCATCGCCGGCGGCGCAGGCGTGCTTGTGCTGGAGGAATATGAACACGCCAAGGCGCGCGGCGCCAAAATCTACGCCGAACTCGCCGGCTATGGCCTGACTTCGGACGGGCACGACATGGTGGCCCCTTCGGGCGAGGGCGCCGAGCGCTGCATGCGCATGGCGCTCGAAACCTGCAAAATTCCGATCGATTACATCAACCCGCACGCGACCGCGACGCCGGTTGGCGATCTCAAGGAGATCGAAGCCCTTCGCAAAGTGTTCGGGGCCGACAAATGCCCGCCGATTTCCGCAACCAAGTCGCTGACCGGCCATTCGCTCGGCGCGGCGGGCGTTCAGGAGGCGATCTATAGCCTGCTGATGCAGCAGAACAGTTTCATCTGCGAAAGCGCCAATATCACCAAACTCGATCCCGCCTTTTCCGACATGAACATCCTGCGCCAGCGCCGGGACAACACGCCGCTGGGCGCCGTCCTGTCCAATTCCTTCGGATTTGGCGGCACCAATGCGACGCTGATCTTCAAACATGTCGACGCCTGACCGAAAGTCTTTTTCATGATGATTTCCGCCAAAGGCTTGATGACGGGAAAGCGAGGCCTGATCATGGGCGTCGCCAACAACCATTCGATCGCCTGGGGCATAGCCCAGGCCCTGGCCGCAGAAGGCGCGGAGCTGGCCTTCACCTATCAGGGCGAGGCGCTCGGCAAGCGGGTAAAACCCCTGGCGGAAAGCCTCGGCTCGACCCTCACCCTGCCCTGCGACGTCGAGGATGTCGCCAGCGTCGACGAGGTTTTCGCCGCGCTGGAGAAGCAGTGGGGCGCGCTCGATTTCGTCGTTCACGCCATCGGCTTCTCGGACAGGAACGAATTGAAGGGCCGTTACGTCGATTCCACCACGCGCGAAAACTTTTCGCGCACCATGGTGATTTCGGCTTTTTCCTTCACCGAGATTGCGCAAAGGGCGATGAAGCTGATGCCGACGGGCGGCTCGCTGCTGACCCTGACCTATGGCGGCTCGACTCGCGTCATGCCCAATTACAATGTGATGGGCGTGGCCAAGGCGGCGCTGGAGGCCAGTGTGCGCTATCTCGCAGCCGACCTCGGCGAACACAATATCCGCGTCAACGCCATTTCCGCCGGACCGATCCGCACGCTCGCCGGCGCCGGCATTGCCGATGCGCGATTCATGTTCAATTTCCAGAAGAACCATGCGCCCCTGCGCCGCACGGTAACGATCGAAGACGTCGGCGGCTCCGCCCTCTATCTGCTGTCGGACCTTTCCTCCGGCGTAACCGGCGAAGTGCATTTCGTCGATTCGGGCTACAACATCATTTCGATGCCGCTACCCGGCAGCCTCAAGGGCGATATCGAGTGAGGCGTTGCGGCTGAGCCGCTCGTCGCTGTCCAAGAGGCGGCGCGCGGCGAGCTCTGCGGCGCCCGCAACCACATTCCGGAATATGGGCCGAGCCCGCGGAAACGTAAAAGGCGGCCGCGAATGCGACCGCCTTGTTTATTTTGTG
The DNA here is from genome assembly GCF_052145335.1 of Rhodoblastus sp. Taxonomy (GTDB): domain Bacteria; phylum Pseudomonadota; class Alphaproteobacteria; order Rhizobiales; family Beijerinckiaceae; genus Rhodoblastus. The sequence goes on along the minus strand of NZ_JBKQOU010000321.1, from coordinate 35,138 downwards.
TGCAAGAAATATCAGGCCTGTTCTTCGGCGGCTTCCGCCTTGTTTTCGGCCTTGGCCTTGGCTTCGAGATCCTCGCCGGTGGTCTGGTCGACGACACGCATCGACAGGCGAACCTTGCCACGATCGTCGAAGCCGAGCAGCTTCACCTTCACCTTGTCGCCTTCCTTGACGACATCGGTGGTCTTGGCGACGCGCTGGCTCGACAGCTGCGAGATATGGACGAGACCGTCCTTGGCGCCGAAGAAATTGACGAAGGCGCCGAAGTCGGTGGTCTTGACCACAGTGCCGTCATAGATCAGGCCGACTTCCGGGTCCGAGGCGATGGACCTGATCCAGGCGATCGCCGCCTTGATCGAATTGCCGTCGCTGGAGGCGATCTTCACCGTGCCGTCATCGTCGATGTTGATCTTGGCGCCGGTCTTTTCGACGATCTCGCGGATCACCTTGCCGCCGGAGCCGATCACTTCACGGATCTTGTCGGTGGCGATTTTCATCGTTTCGATGCGCGGCGCGAATTCGCCGAGCTCGGCGCGGGCGTTGGTCAGCGCCTTGGCCATTTCATGCAGGATATGCAGGCGGCCGTCCTTGGCCTGGCCGAGCGCGACCTTCATGATCTCCTCGGTGATGCCGGCGATCTTGATGTCCATCTGCAGCGAGGTGACGCCATGTTCCGTGCCGGCGACCTTGAAGTCCATGTCGCCGAGGTGATCCTCGTCGCCCAGGATGTCGGACAGCACCGCGAAGCGCTCGCCTTCCAGGATCAGGCCCATGGCGATGCCGGCGGTCGGCCGCTTCAGCGGCACGCCAGCGTCCATCAGCGCCAGCGAGGCGCCGCAGACGGTCGCCATCGAGGAGGAGCCGTTGGATTCGGTGATCTCCGACACGATGCGGATCGTGTAGGGGAATTCCGCCGCCGTCGGCAGCATTGGATGGATGGCGCGCCAGGCCAGCTTGCCATGGCCGATTTCGCGGCGGCCGGGCGAACCCATGCGGCCGGTCTCACCGACCGAATAGGGAGGGAAGTTGTAATGGAGCAGGAAATTTTCCTTGTAGGTCCCTTCCAGAGAGTCGATGTACTGCTCGTCCTCGCCGGTGCCGAGCGTCGCCACCACCAAAGCCTGCGTTTCGCCGCGGGTAAAGATCGCGGAGCCATGGGTGCGGGGCAGCACGCCGACCTGTGACAGGATCGGACGCACCGTCGAAAGGTCGCGGCCGTCGATGCGGATATGGGTGTCGAGAATGTTCCAGCGCACCACTTTCGCCTGCAGGTCGTGGAAGACTTCCGCGACTTTCTGCTTGTCGAACCTGGCCTCGCCGTCAGCCGGGAACAGAGCGGCTGTAACCTTGGCCTTTACCGCGTCGACGGCGGCGTAGCGCTGCTGCTTGGCGGTGATCTTGTAGGCGTCGCGCAATTCGGCTTCGGCGACGTCGGCGACGGCCTTTTCGATTTCGCTCTTGTCGACGATAACGAGGTCGCGCGGCTCCTTGGCGGCGCGTTCGGCGAGGCGGATGATCGCCTCGATCACCGGCTGGAAGCCGGCGTGACCCGCCATCACGGCGGTGAGCATGATCTCTTCGGAAAGCTCCTTGGCTTCGGATTCGACCATCAGCACGGCGTCGGCGGTGCCGGCGACGAAAAGGTCGAGGTCGGAGGTCTTGGCTTCGTCAACGGTCGGATTGACCTTGATCTCGCCATTGATATAGGCGACGCGGGCGCCGCCGACCGGGCCCATGAAGGGAATGCCGGACAGGGTCAAGGCGGCGGAAGCCGCGACCATGGCCAGAACGTCCGGGTCGTTTTCGAGATCGTGGCTGAGAACGGTGACGATGACCTGGGTTTCGTTGCGATAGCCGTCCGGGAAGAGCGGGCGGATCGGCCGGTCGATCAGGCGCGAAAGCAGGGTCTCGCGCTCGCTTGGGCGGCCTTCGCGCTTGAAATAGCCGCCCGGAATGCGGCCGGCGGCGAAAGCCTTTTCCTGGTAGTTGACGGTCAGGGGAAAAAAGTCTTGGCCGGGTTTCGGCGCTTTGGCCGAGACGACGGTGGCGAGAACGGTGGTTTCGCCGTAAGAGGCGAAAACCGCGCCGTCGGCCTGGCGGGCGATGCGCCCGGTTTCCAGCACGAGCTTGCGCCCGCACCAGTCGATTTCCTCGCGATGTATTTCAAACATTTGTTGCTCTTTCTTGGAATGGCCCAAGTTTCTTGGAGTGGCCCAAGTTCGTGAAGGAACAAAGCGCAAACCATGAGCAAGACGGCAAGACGCCGCCTTGCGGCGTCTGACAATCCTGCCATGGCCCGGACGCTTCGTCCGGCTGGACGGACGGCCCCTGCCGCCGGTCCCGTTCTTCTTCGCGCGATTGTTTTCGGGCGAGATTGTAAAAAACGCGGCCGATCGCTCGGCCGCGCGGAGTTCGGGTTAGCGGCGGATGCCGAGACGTTCGATGAGCGACCGGTAGCGCGGCTCGTCGCCCTTCTTGACATAGTCGAGAAGCTGGCGACGCAGCGAAACCAGCTTGAGCAGACCGCGACGCGAATGGTTGTCCTTCACATGCGACTTGAAATGCTCGGTGAGATTGGTGATGCGCTCGGTCAGGATGGCGACCTGAACTTCCGGCGAACCGGTATCGCCCGCCTTGAGGGCGTATTCCTTGATAAGCGCCTGTTTGCGCTCGGCAGTGATCGACATCGGTGATCCTTCTCTTCTGGTTAGGCGAATAAGCGGGCCGCTCCGGGATGTCGTCCAGCGAGGTCACGCGTCATCGCTTGCGTCCGAATGTTTTCGGCGCAACGCGTCTCTATACACTTTTTTTCAGCAAGGGCCAGCGCATTCGCATTTTGGGGGGTGCGCCACGCGGCAAGAAAAAATTTTTAACCGCCGTCTCGCTTGACGAAATCGAGGCGGCGCTGACATTGGAACATGCGGTCGGCGGAAGGGATATCCCTTAAACGCTGGCCCTTGATGCGATGGGCGTGTCCGAGCCGAAACGGGGCCGGACGCGCCTCGATAACTTAACGGGAAGGCGAGCATCCGCAAAGATCAGCCCGAACGACAGTCATGGACGCGCCGCAGAAACCAAGTTTCGAACGACAGGAAAGTCTGGGCTATCTCGTCAATCGTCTGGCCCGACTGTTTTCCCGCGCCCTCGAAAAGCGTCTCGCCGCTCATGGCGTGGCGCTGGGGCCGTTTCCGATTCTGCTGCTGCTGTGGGAACAGGAAGGGCTGACCCAGACGGAAATCGCCCGCCGCCTGGATTTCGAACAACCGACCATCTCCAATACATTGAAACGGATGGAGCGTGACGGCTTGATCGAATTCGCGCCCGACCCAACCAGCCGCAAACGTATCCTGGTGCGATTGACGGAAAAGGCCAAAGCCCTGCGCCTGGCGTTGACGGGCGAGGCCGAGGCGGTCAACCAAGCGGCCAGCGCCAAAATGTCCACGAGGAAATCCGCGAGTTCAAGTATCTGCTCGCAACCCTGACGGAAAGCCTCGAAAATTCATGCGAAAATTGAGCACGCGAGGGACAAGGCCTCCCCGCCAGACCGCCTCCGGTTGCTGGCGCGCGCCCCCCGCTGGCCGGAACTCTTCGCCCCGTCCGATGTTAAGTGGTCATAAGGTTTTCCCCGCAAGCCGCGTAGGAAGACGCCTGTTCGCATGGAGAACGCATCCGGGCCCCTGCCGCCAAGGCGGCGTTAAAACCTCCCGCCTTGATCGTCTTTATGGCTCATTTATGTGCATAATAAGGAAAAAAGCGCCAAGCTTGCCAAGAACTTGGCCCAAGCTCCTGGCAAGGTGGCCGAAAAAGGAGGGTAAGTTGGTTCACTTCGCAATCCCGAACAAGCTCGACGACGAAGGCCGATTGGACCGGATCAGCCTGGCTCTGTCGGCGGTGCTTTTCGTGTCTCCCTGGGCGCTCGGATATGCCGATAACGCCTTGGCCGCGCGAACGGCCTGGATCAGCGCGATCGTCATCGCTCTCGTTTCCGCCCTCGCGACCCAGCATTTCTCCGAGTGGGAGGAATGGGTGAATCTGCTGGCGGGCGCCTGGCTGGTCGCCGCGCCCTGGCTGTTGAAATTCCAAATCGCCGGCGACGCCGTGGGAGTGTTTACCGGCGTTGGCGCGATCATCGTGACGATTGCGATGGCCGAACTATGGGACGAGCGTCACCCCGGCCAGAAGCCCTTACCGGGGCCATAGGACGAGGCTGAGCGAGTGTCGTCGCTCAAAACAGGCTGGCCTGTTTTGAGATGTGTTCTTTCGCGGCCTTTTTGAAGGATGCGGGATCGATCCACGGCAGGCTCAACTTTTTTCCGGCGAAAAGCTCCTCGATGGTGACGATCTGGAGTTTTGGGAATTTGGCGTAGGGCGTCTCGTAAAAACCGGCTTTGATGGCTTCCGTTTCCATCGGGCCGGAGGGTTGCGCCAGCGTGATGAAAACCCCGACATTCTGGCCGCCCTTTCGCCGTCACCTTGCCGTCCAGCTTGGGGCGGGTCGCAAAGCAAATAAAGCGAGCCCGTTGGCTTCAACACGAGATGCAGTTTCAAGCAACCGGACCGACAGCATGGCGGTGACAGGCCATCAGTCGTTTAAAAAATCGCGCTCAGGTTGCATTAAAAGGCGAAGTCGGCGCGGGTGACAAAATGTGAAAAAACCTGCGATTTTGTGCTTAATTTGCGCGAAATCCTGTCCATTTCCGTTGGTTTTCGTTCATTTTCACCCCGTTATCGTCGACTCAACCGCGAGGTTGTAATTTGCGGCGGCGCGGCGCGAAACCTTCCAGAACTCGCGCGGAGCGCCGGCATACGCCCTAAAATCGTTTTATTTCAAGGAGAAAGGCGTAACCGCGCCAAGCCGCGCACAGGTCTCGTTTCACGTGAAACAAAACGAGAACATTGTTCGCCCGACAAATGGCGGTTTCACCGCGCCATTTTCACTTTTCACCTGCCGGAATTCGGGGAGAGGGAACGAGTTGCGCCCAGGTCGCCGATGACGGATCGTGATCATCGGGCTCAGAATGGCAAGTTAAACACCCGGTTCGGCAGGAATTCGCCCTGTTCAACCAGACCCGAGGCAATCACCACGCCGGAGCAGACGGCATAGGCCGCACCTTCCGAGGGAGCGTCGCGGCCGCGCAAGATCACCGACTGGCCGCGCCGCAACCGCGCCGCGCCGGTGCGGTCGAGGATTACGCAGGGCAGTTCGGAAAGCCCCGCCTCGACGCCCATAAGCTCCGCAGGGGCCTGTTCCGGCTCCTCCAGCAATTCAGCGAGCCTTATCGAATCCGCCTCGAAAAACGGCCCTACCCGCGTGCGGCGCAAGGCGATGACATGGCCGAGGCAGCCCAGCGCGCGGCCGAGATCGCGGGCGATGGCCCGCACATAGGTGCCCTTGCCGCATTCCGCCTCGAGCACCGCGTTCTCACGGTCGCAAGAGACGAGGCGCAAGGCGTGGATCGTGACCGGGCGCGGCGCGAGATCGACGATTTCGCCGTCGCGCGCCAGATCGTAGGCGCGTTCGCCATTGACCTTGATCGCTGAAAAGGCTGGCGGCTGCTGCATGATTTCACCGAGGAAAGACGGCAGTTTCGCCGCCACATCGGCCGGGTCGGGCCGCGCCTCGCTGGTCCGCGTCACCTTGCCTTCGGCGTCGTCGCTATCGGTCTCGGCCCCCCATTGCACGGTGAAGCGATAGGCTTTTTCCCCGTCCTGGACGAAAGGCACGGTCTTGGTCGCCTCGCCGAAGGCCACTGGCAATATGCCGGAAGCGAGCGGGTCGAGCGTTCCGGCATGTCCCGCCTTCTTGGCGTTGAACAGGCGCTTGAGTTTGGACACGGCCTGGGTCGAAGTCAGGCCGACCGGCTTGTCGAGCACGATCCAGCCATTGACTTCGACACGGGTGGAGCGCGGGGCGCTCACTTCCGGTCGTCCAGACCCGGCTCGGCTTCCTCGTCAGCCGATTCCCGATCCGCTTCTTGCTCCGGCTCGGAAAGATCCTGAGCGACCTTGGCCGTTTGCAGAAGCGCGTCGATCTTGGCCGCATTGGCGAAACTTTCGTCCACCTTGAAGCGGATGTCCGGCGCAAATTTCAAATTGATCCGATGGGCTACCTCTCCACGCAAGAACTTCTTGTGGCGGTCGAGAATAGCGACGATGGCGTCCTGCGCCTTGCCGCCGAGCGGCATGACATAGACGGTGGCGAGTTTCAGATCGGGGCTCATCCGGACCGATGGCACGGTGACGACCAGCCCCGCGAGATCGGGATCATTGATCTCGCCACGCGACAGCATGGTAGCCATGGCGTGGCGGATCAGCTCGGCGACGCGCAACATCCGCTGGCTCGGCTCGCCGCCCTTTTGATGCGACCTTGACATTTATGCCTCTTGAAAACGCCGCCGCTGCACTGCTATCGGCGAAATTCGCGTCGCTCGTCGGGAGGCGTCCCCCTGCCCTCGGGGCAGGACCGGGAGCTTAAGCCCAGGGCGGCGTGAAACGCCCGTCTGGCGGCGGCCTATGACGGAACTGACACAAGGGACGTCGACCGCGCCGGGGCGCGGCAGACGAAAAATCACAAACTCCGCTTGATCTCTTCGACGCGGTAACATTCGATGACGTCGCCCGCGCGCATATCCTGGTAGTTTTCGAAGGCCATGCCGCATTCCTGCCCGGCCTGCACTTCCTTGACCTCGTCCTTGAAGCGCTTGAGGGTCGAGAGCTTGCCCTCGTGCACCACGACATTGTCGCGGATGAGGCGCACATGCTGGCCGCGCTCGACCACGCCGTCGGTGACACGGCAGCCGGCGACCTTGCCGACCTTGGAAATATTGAACACTTCCAGGATCGAGGCGTTTCCAAGCATGGTTTCGCGCATCGTCGGCGCGAGCAGCCCCGACATCGCGGCTTTCACGTCGTCCACCAGATTGTAGATGATGTTGTAATAGCGGATTTCGATGCCGAGCTGTTCGGAAAGCTCGCGGGCTTCCTTATGGGCTCGGACGTTGAATCCGATCACCGCCGCCTTGGAGGCTTCCGCCAGCGCAATATCGGATTCGGAAATACCGCCGACGCCAGCATGGACGACGCGCGCCATCACCTCTTCCGTGCCCAGCTTCTCCAGCGCGGCGAGGATGGCCTCGACCGAACCCTGGACGTCGCCCTTGATGACCAGCGGGAATTCCTTGCGGCCGGCGGTCTTCAACTGGCTCATCATGTCGGCGAGCGACGAGCGCGCCGAACCGCCGCGCGCCGCGGCCTGGTCGCGCTTCTGGCGCTCGCGATATTCGGTGATTTCACGGGCGCGGGCTTCCGATTCGACCACGGCGACGCGGTCGCCGGCTTCGGGCGCGCCGGAAAAACCCAAAATCTCCACCGGGAAGGACGGCCCGGCATGGACGCAATTTTGGCCCTTGTCGTCGATAAGAGCGCGCACGCGGCCCCATTGCGAGCCGGCCACGATGATATTGCCGACGGCCAGCGTGCCGCGTTGCACCAGAACTGTGGCGACGGGGCCGCGTCCGCGATCGAGACGCGCTTCGATGACCGTGCCTTCAGCCGGGCGGTCGGGATTGGCGTGAAGGTCGAGCACTTCGGCCTGAAGCGTGATGGCTTCGAGCAATTTGTCGAGATTGATCTGCTGCTTGGCCGAGACTTCGACCTCCAGCGTGTCGCCGCCGAGGCTTTCGACCTGGACTTCATATTGCAGCAGTTCGGAGCGCACGCGCTCCGGCTTGGCGTCCGGCTTGTCGATCTTGTTGAGGGCGACGATGATCGGCACGCCCGCCGCCTTGGCGTGGTTGATCGCTTCCACCGTCTGCGGCATGACGCCGTCGTCGGCGGCGACCACCAGCACGACGATGTCGGTCACTTTCGCGCCGCGCGCGCGCATGGCGGTAAAGGCGGCATGGCCGGGCGTGTCGATGAAGGTGATATAGCCGCCAAGCGGCGACTGCACCTGATAGGCGCCGATATGCTGGGTGATGCCGCCGGCTTCTCCGGAAACAACATTGGCCTTGCGGATGGCGTCGAGCAGCGAGGTCTTGCCGTGGTCGACGTGGCCCATGATGGTCACGACCGGCGGACGCGGCTGGAGGTTTTCCTCGGCGTCCGGCTTATCGAACAGACCTTCCTCGACATCGGATTCGGCGACGCGCTTGACCGTATGGCCGAGTTCGACGGCGATCAGTTCGGCGGTGTCTGCATCGATCACATCGGTGATCTTGAGCATCTGCCCCTGTTTCATCAGGAGCTTGATGACGTCCACGGCTCGCTCCGACATGCGGTTGGCGAGTTCCTGAATGGTGATGGTTTCAGGCAGCACCACTTCGCGCGAAAGTCGTTCCTTCTGCTCCACCATGCCCTTGAGGCGCTGGGTGCGGCGGCGGAAGGAGGCGACCGAACGCGTGCGCTCCTCGCCGTCGCTGGCGGTTGCGCTGGTCACGGTCAGGCGGCCACGATCCTTCATCGCGCCGGTGCGGCTCGGCTTGACCGCGGGAACCGCAAGTTTCGGCGGGGTGATGATGCGGCGGAACGGCGTGGCCGGGGTAGCGGCGCCAGAAGTCCGCTCGGCCGCGACAGGGGTTGCGGTCGTCGTCGGCGTCGGGGCCGGTGGCTTGGGCGTATTGAAGATGATCTGCTGCGGACGGCCGGTGTTTCTTGAGGTCGGCGTCAGCGTCACGCTCGGATCGCTTTCAGCGGCGGTGGCGGAGCCAGCGGGGGCGAGACGGCGACGCGCCTCTTCTTCCGACCTGCGCTTGGCTTCCGCCTCGCGGGTCAGACGAGTTTCTTCTTCCTTCTTGCGGCTCTCGGCGGCTTCGCGCTCGGCGTGCTCACGCGCCTCGCGTTCGGCGCGAATGCGGGCGTCGGCCTCCTGGCGCTTGCGGTCTTCCTCTTCGCGGACGCGAGCGTCGCTCAGCGCGCGGGCGCGGGCGTCGCGCTCGTCGTCGGTCAGGGTGCGCAGGACCACGCCGGTCTGCGGACGCGGCGCGACCGGCTTCACCGGCGGACGATGTGCCGGCTGCGCCGACTGGGGGCCGGGCGCCGGGGCGGCGGGCGAAGGCGAGGGCGCGGCGGGTTTCGGCGCGACGTGGACGGCTTCGCCGGGTCCATGGACGCGGCGCTTGACCTTCTCCACCACCACCGCTTTCGAGCGGCCGTGCGAAAAGCTCTGGCGCACGACGCCCTGTTCGACCGGACGCTTCAGCGAGAGCGTCTTGGTCGGAGGCACGGTCAGAGTTTTATCGCCGGAATTGTTGGAGTCATTCATATCGTTCATGCGTCCCAGGGCCTTGGCCGTTCGTGCCGTCGGCGTTGAAGTCCTGCTCCAAAGCCATGTTTGTTGTCAAACTTTTCGTTAAATCCGCTCCCCGCGAGGGAGCTCCCGCTTCCTCGTCGCCGCGATATACCGCAAATCGACGGCTGGAGGCGAGAAAAACCTTTGCCGCCGAGCCAGGAGCGAGCGCCGCATGGACGACATTGCCGCGCCCGAGCGCCGCATCCAGTTCATCCACCGTGAAAGCGCCGATTTCGGGGCGGGATTCTTCGCCGAATTTCCGACGCAAAACCTGGCCCAGCTTGCGCTTGCCATCGGCGGCGCCGTCTTCGGCATGAATCAGGGCGCAAACCGCGCCGGAATTGATGGCCGCCTCGACCTTGGCGAAGCCGGTCGTCACCAGTCCGACCTTATTGGCCATCGACAAGGCCTGCAACGCGTCGCGCCGCATCAGTCTTTCGACGAGATCCGGCAGATCGGCCGAAGCCACGACCTTTTCTTTCAAAGCGCGCGCAAAAGCCTGTTTCTTGACGGCCTGCGCCACGAGGCTTTTCGACAAGCCGACCCAGACGCCGCGTCCTGGCAATTTGCGCTTGAGATCGGGAACGACGGCGTTTTCGGGACCGAGGACGAAACGGATCAGCTCGTCGGGATGGCGCGTCTGGCGCGTGACGGCGCAGGTCCGCTCCACTCCCCCATGGGGAGTGGCCTGCGGGCCGGCGTCCGTATCGCCCAGTTCCTGTCGCGCTTCGACAACCAAAATGCTTCGTTCCCCCGTTCCCGACCGGCGATCATTGCGCCGGCTCGCCGCCTTCTTCGCCCGCGTCTTCCGCCACTTGCGGCGCGAGATCGGCCTCGTCCACCCAGCCCATCTTTACACGGGCGCGCATGACGATGCCTTCGGCTTCCTCGCGGCTGATCTCCATTCCTTCGAGATAGCCGGGGGTCTTCACCGTCTCGCCGTTCTTCTTTTCGCTCCATCCGACCAAATCGTCGGTGGCGCAGCCAGCGAGATCCTCGATGGTCTTCACATCGTTCTCGCCGAACTTGACCATCATGGCGGTGGTGACGCCCTCGATCTCGCGCAATTCGTCGGCGACGCCGAGTTCGCGCCGGCGCGCGTCCTGCTCGGCCTCGATGCGATCCAGATATTCCCTGGCGCGATTCTGGATCTCTACTGCGGTGTCCTCGTCAAAACCCTCGATCGCCGCCACTTCCGACGAATCGACATAGGCCAGTTCTTCGACCGAGCGGAAACCTTCCGAAGCGAGCAACTGGCCGACCACTTCGTCGACGTCGAGCGCCTGCATGAAAGCCTGGGTGCGCTCGTTGAACTCCTTCTGCCGGCGTTCGGATTCCTCCGCCTCGGTCAGAATGTCGATGTCCCAGCCGGTGAGCTGCGAGGCAAGACGCACGTTCTGGCCGCGACGGCCGATGGCCAGCGACAATTGATCGTCGGGCACCACCACTTCGATGCGCGAGCTGTCCTCGTCGAGCACGACCTTGACCACTTCAGCCGGTTGCAAGGCGTTGACGATGAAAGTCGCGGCGTCGGCCGACCAGGGAATGATGTCGATCTTTTCGCCCTGTAGCTCGTTGACCACGGCCTGCACGCGCGACCCCCTCATGCCGACGCAGGCGCCGACCGGATCGATCGAAGAATCGCGCGAAGTCACCGCTATTTTCGCCCGGGAGCCCGGGTCTCGGGCCACAGACTTGACCTCAATGACGCCGTCGTAAATTTCCGGCACTTCCTGTTGGAACAGCTTGGCCATGAACTGCGGATGCGTGCGCGACAGGAAAATCTGCGGTCCGCGCTGTTCGCGGCGCACGTCGTAGACATAGGCGCGCACACGATCGCCGGGGCGGAAAAGCTCACGCGGAATCATCTCATCGCGGCGGATGATCGCCTCGGAGCGGCCGAGATCGACGATGACATTGCCATATTCGACGCGCTTGACGACGCCGTTGATGACTTCGCCGATGCGGTCCTTGAATTCGTCATATTGCCGGTCGCGCTCGGCTTCGCGCACTTTCTGCACGATTACCTGTTTCGCCGATTGCGCGGCTATGCGGCCGAATTCGACCGGCGGCAGGGTCTCCGCGATCCAGTCCCCGACCTGAGCCGCCGGATTGCGTTTGCGCGCGTCGGCGAGCGAGATTTGGGTGGCGTCGTTTTCCACCATATCGACCACGAGCATCAGCCGTGAATAGCGCACTTCGCCGGTGCGGGGATTGATCTCCGCGCGCACTTCGGTCTCCTGGCCGTAGCGCGAACGCGCCGCCTTTTGCATCGCATCTTCCATCGAGGCGAGTACGATCGAACGGTCGATCGATTTGTCGCGTGCGACTGCGTCGGCGATTTGCAGAAGTTCAAGACGGTTGGCGCTGACGGCCATGGATTTTCTCCTAAACGATTATTTCTTCTTGAATTGCGCCCGCACGCCAGCCGGCATGACGGGTTTCGATTTATTGCCCTTCGGCGGCTTTTTTGCGCCGGCGCCGAAGCGTCCGGGGCCGCGCGACGGCAGGGTGGTCTCTTCCGGCGAAGAATCCTCGGTCTCTTCCCCGCCCGCTTCCCTGTGCGCCTTGGCGGCGCGCAAGGACTCGCGGATCAACTCCTCGGTCAACACCAGCTTAGCCTCGTCGAGATCGCGCAATTTCATACGCGAAAGCTTTTCGTCGTCCGGACCAGCATCTTTCCGTTCCAGCGTCAGGACGCCATCAAGCCCCTCGCCTTCGACGCCGACAATTGCGCCGCGGAACCTTTTACGACCGCTTTCATGCGGCCGGCTCAATTCGATCCGCGCCTCCATGCCGATGGCGCGGCGGAAATCCGAAACGCGAACCAAAGGACGGTCGATGCCGGGCGAGGATATTTCCAGCCGGTAAGCTTGGCTGATCAGATCCTCGACGTCGAGCGCCGGCGACAGCGCGTCGTGGATTTCCTCACATTCGTCGATGGTCAGCGACCCATCCGTCCGCTCAGCCATGATCTGGACGATCATGCCCTGCCCGGACAAAATCTTGACCCGCACCAGCCTGAAACCCATCGAGACGAGAATCCTCTCAGCCAGCGCGCTTACACGCGCCGCATTTCCCGTCTCCCCGACCAACCGCGGCTCGTCCAGCGGCGCGTCGATGGTTAGGCTTTCGGAAATCGGCTCAGGCTTCGTATCGTTCAAATGGTCTGTCCACTGCAGCCCGGCAAGCGGGGAAAATAAAAAAGAGCGGGTCCCGCCTGGGCCCCACTCCCGCGCGGCCTTATAAATGGCCATGACGAAGATGTTGACTGGAGGCTATATAGACTAACGTCCTTTCGAACGCAAGGAGTCGCTTCGCTTCTCCAGCAGTTCGCACCGTTTTTTCCGGCTCGGGCCCGCGGCGACTAAACGGTGTGAGTTTTCGATCAGTTCTCGCAATTCCTGCGCTTCGACCTCGATAGCGGTCGCCTGAATCCACTTCAGCCCGCGCGAAGCGAGATAGGGCGCGGGATGAAAGCCAGGCCGTTCCGGCAAAAGCATGAAGGTGATTTCGCTCGCCTTGAAGGAAAAAGCAGGACGTTCCTGCGAGCCGCCGCCGATGCAGAAAACCTTGCCGCCGACCTTCCAGACATGATACCCGCTTTGGATGACATAGGTCGCCGCAGGCAGAGCGGCGCAAAAGGCCTTGTATTCGTCATAGGTCATCGCAGCATTTGCCGTCTCTTGAGCGATGCGATAGGGATCTCGCCCTGAATATAGGGGTTGGCATGAAACGGGTCGCGCTGGAAGCCGCCAGGAGAAGCGTCGAAATCGAAACCGTCGGCATCGCTCATTTGCGCGAGGCGCTGGACGGCGAACTGGGAGTGGCGCTGGAGGCCGCTATCGCGGCGATTCGCGTAGCGCGCGGAAAAGTCATCGTCAGCGGCATGGGCAAGAGCGGCCATATCGGCCGAAAAGTCGCGGCGACGCTAGCCTCCACCGGCACGCCGGCCTTTTTCATCCATCCCGCGGAAGCCAGCCATGGCGATCTCGGCATGGTCAGCCAGGACGATGTGATTCTCGCGTTTTCCTGGTCTGGCGAGACGGCGGAACTGGCCGATCTGATCGAATACGCCAAGCGTTTCGCCATTCCTTTGATCGCCGTCGCCTCGAAGCGCGACAGCGCGCTCGGGCGCGCCGCCGACGTTCTGTTGCTGTTGCCGCAGGTTGAGGAAGCCTGCCCCAACGGCCTCGCGCCAACCACTTCCACCACTCTCCAACTGGTGCTCGGCGACGCCCTGGCGGTGGCGCTGATCGAGGACCGGGGATTTTCGGCGCAGGATTTCCGGCTGTTTCATCCCGGCGGAAAACTCGGCGCCCGGCTGCACAAGGTCGACGCTCTGATGCATGCGGGCGAAGACATGCCGCTTGCCTCGGAAAGCGCCAGCATGAGCGAAATCATCCTGACCATGACGGGAAAAAGGTTCGGCTGCGTCGGCCTCACCGACGAGAGCGGCCGGCTTTGCGGGATCATCACCGACGGCGACCTACGTCGCCATTGGGGCGAGCGCATGCAGGAAAAAAAGCCGGCGGAAATCATGACCCGCGCGCCGCGTGTCGCGCAGTTAGGCTCGTTGGCTTCGTCGGCGCTGGAAATGATGAACCGGATGAAGATCACCGTTCTGTTCATCGTCGATGGCGCAAAACCGGTCGGCGTGCTGCATATCCACGACCTTCTGCGCGCCGGAGTGGCGTGAGGCGGGAATCCGACAACAAGAGCCGACGCTTCAATAGATGACCACCGAGCGGATCGACTCGCCCTTGTGCATCAGATCGAAGGCGTGATTGATCTGGTCGAGCGGCATGGTGTGGGTGATCAGGTCGTTAATATTGATCTTGCCTTCCATGTACCAGTCGACGATCCGCGGCACGTCGGTCCGTCCGCGCGCGCCGCCGAATGCCGTGCCGCGCCAGTTGCGGCCGGTGACCAACTGGAACGGCCGGGTCGAGATTTCCTGTCCCGAGGGCGCGACGCCGATGATGATCGAGGTTCCCCAGCCTCGATGGCAGCATTCCAGCGCTTGGCGCATGGTATGGATATTGCCGATGCACTCGAAGGAAAAGTCGGCGCCGCCCCCTGTCAGGTCGACGATGGCCTGGACCACCTTGTCCCGGCCGACTTCGTCGGGATTGATGTAGTCGGTCATGCCGAATTGTTTCGCGACCGCGACCTTCGACGGATTGAGATCGACGCCGATGATCTTGTCGGCGCCGACCATGCGCGCGCCCTGAATGACGTTCAGGCCGATGCCGCCGAGGCCGAACACCACGACATTGGCGCCCGGCCAGACCTTGGCGGTAAAAACCACCGCGCCGACGCCGGTGGTGACGCCGCAGCCGATGTAGCAGATCTTGTCGAAGGGGGCGTCTTCGCGCACCTTGGCTATGGCGATTTCGGGCAAGACCGTGAAATTCGAAAAGGTCGAGCACCCCATGTAATGGAACACGGGTTTGTTGGAACCCGCCTCCACGCAGGAAAACCGGCTGGTTCCGTCGGGCATCAGGCCCTGGCCCTGGGTGGCGCGGATCGCCGTGCAGAGATTGGTGCGCTGCGACAGGCAGCTTTTGCACTGCCTGCATTCCGGCGTGTAAAGCGGAATGACATGGTCTCCCGGCTGGACCGTCGTCACCCCGGCGCCGATATCTCGGACAATTCCGGCGCCCTCATGACCGAGAATGGCGGGGAACTTTCCTTCGGAATCGAGACCCGACAAAGTATAGGCGTCCGTGTGGCAGACGCCTGTGGCCATGATCTCCACCAGCACCTCGCCAGCTTTTGGCCCTTCGAGATCGACGGTTTCGATGGTGAGAGGAGCCTCAGCTTTCCAGGCGACGGCGGCGCGCGTTTTCATGGCGGCGACTCCTAAAGAAAAGGAAATCCTCCATCATATTAAACGACGCCACCCCCCGACGGCGCAACGAGCAAGTTAGATTCTAAGTCAATTCTGAGAATTCGCGCCACCGCCTTCGCTCGGCGAGGCGTTCAGGGCCTGGACATTCCGCCGGCACAAGGTTTTGACATAGAAGCCGTTGTTGAGGTCTTCCTTGAGGCTGCCGCGCGAGATGAGTTCCTGCCAGCCATGCGCGCAGCCCAGTTCGGACTCCACGTGAGTGGAAATCATGTCGATGGCGTTGGATTCATCGCAAACGCCGGGGGGAGTGGTCGATAACTGGCACACAAGCACGACAGCAGTGAAAAAAGCCATGAGGCAATCCTTACGCAGGTTGCTTCAGTGAATGGGCAGAGGGCCTCGATGTCAATGCCTAACTCCCTCATTTCTCACGGTTTTGTGAACGATGATCGAATTATCAGCACTTGACAGCAAAATATTTCAAAATTTGGGCGCACCCTGCCGCTTTTTGCGGCGAAAATTACGGCGGAACAATAGCTTAAGCTTAACTTAAGAACCACCAACGCCCAAGTACAAGCTATAGTTTTATCTTAACGGCACTTATTTGAATAAGTGCAATGCACACTTGGCTATGCCCAAGCTTATATCGGCCACGACTTGCCTGATAAGCCAAAAATAAAAACCAAGAAGCCTTATTCTGTACTTTGCGCTATGGACGTAGTGCGCCAAAGTAGCAGATACTTCACTTCAAGGCGCGCTCGCTGCATGCATTGAGCCACAAGCTTATCTGCATCCGCGAGTTCTTGCGAAACATGGCCGAAGACGGCCGAAAGACTGGCGCCAGGCATTGCGCCCGGCGACGCGCGCAAGTGGAGGAAGCAAATGAAAATCCCTCTTACACTGCTGTTCACTGTCAGCACGCTCACGCTGTCCACGGCGGCGAGGGCCGAGGACATGGAAAGGAAAATGATCCAGAACCCCAACGACTGGGTCATCGCGACGGGCGATTACGCCAACACCCGTTATTCGAAGCTCGCCCAGATCAATGAAAAGAACGTCGGGAAACTGACGCCGGTCTGGAGCTTCTCGACCGGCGTTCTGCGCGGGCATGAAGGCTCGCCGCTGGTCGTGGGGGACGTGATGTATGTTCACACGCCCTTCCCCAACAATGTCTTTGCGCTCGACCTGAACAACGAGGGCAAGATCTTGTGGAAATACGAACCCAAACAGGATCCCAACGTCATTCCGGTGATGTGCTGCGACACGGTCAATCGCGGCCTGTCCTATGCCGACGGCAAGATTTTCCTGAACCAGGCTGACACCACGCTTGTGGCGCTCGACGCCAAGACCGGCAAGGTCGATTGGTCTGTCAAGAATGGCGATCCTAAAATAGGCGAGACCGGCACGTCGGCTCCGATGCCGGTGAAGGACAAGGTCCTGGTCGGCATTTCGGGCGGCGAATTCGGCGTTCGTTGCCGCATGACGGCCTATGACATCAAGACAGGGAAGCTGGCGTGGAAGGCCTATTCGGAGGGGCCCGACGCGGAACTGCTGATGGACGCGCAGAAAACCACAGAACTCGGCAAGCCGATCGGCGTGGATTCCAGCACCAAGACCTGGAAAGGCGACCAATGGAAGCAGGGCGGCGGCTGCACCTGGGGTTGGATTTCCTACGATCCCGACCTGAACATGATCTATTACGGCAGCGGCAACCCGTCGACCTGGAATCCGAAACAGCGCCCCGGCGACAATAAATGGTCGATGACCATTTTCGCCCGCGACCCGGACGATGGCATGGCGAAATGGGTTTACCAGATGACGCCACATGACCAGTGGGATTATGACGGCATCAATGAAATGCCGCTGGTCGATCAGAAGATCGACGGCAAAGAGCGCAAGCTGCTGGTGCATTTCGACCGTAATGGCTTCGCCTATACGCTCGACCGGACCAATGGCGAATTGCTGGTGGCCGAGAAATACGATCCGGCCGTCAACTGGGCGACCAAGGTCGACATGGACAAGAACTCCCCGACATACGGCCGGCCGGAGGTCGTCGCGAAATATTCGACGGAAGCCAATGGCGAAGACGTCAACAGCAAGGGCATTTGTCCCGCCGCTCTTGGCACCAAGGACGAGCAGCCTTCGGCCTTCTCGCCAAAAACCGGCCTGTTCTACGTGCCGACCAACCACGTCTGCATGGATTACGAGCCGTTCCGGGTGAGCTATACGCCGGGGCAGCCCTATGTCGGCGCGACCCTGTCGATGTTCCCCGCGCCAGGCGGTTCGAACATGGGCAATTTCATCGCCTGGGACGCCACCAAGGGCAAGATCGTCTGGTCTGACCCCGAGCAGTTCTCGGTCTGGTCTGGCGCCTTGGCCACCGCTGGCGACGTCGTCTTCTACGGCACGCTCGAAGGCTATCTGAAGGCGGTCGACGCCAAGTCCGGCAAGGAGCTCTACAAATACAAGACTCCGTCAGGCATCATCGGCAATGTCATGACCTATGAGCACAAGGGCCGGCAATATGTGGCGGTCCTGTCCGGCGTCGGCGGCTGGGCCGGCATCGGGCTGGCGGCTGGCCTGACCGATCCGCATGCGGGCCTGGGCGCGGTCGGCGGCTATGCGGCGTTGAGCAATTATACCTCGCTCGGCGGCACGCTCACGGTCTTCGCGCTTCCCGAATGATCGATTTTGCCCGAGGCGTCGGACAGGCTTTTGCCTCGCCCGACGCCGCGATTTTACGTCGGGGGGCGGACGATGCGTTTGCATTGCGACACGAACTTATGGACAGGGCCTCGCCGTCAAATTTCCGGGCTCGCGCTTTCAATTCTTCTCTTTTCATTTTCGGCTGTGACGACGCAGGCCGAAAACAAGAAGCCGTCGAGTAGCCAGGACGGCAAATATTTTGACGCCAACGGCGACCCCACATACAATATCGGCCCTGACGACAAGGTCGACTGGTACACTTATTCGGGCTACCTGCGTTACAGCGCGGAATGCCTGCGCTGTCACGGGCCGGACGGACTTGGCTCGAGCTATGCGCCGTCGTTGGTCGATTCTCTCAAGAGCATCGATTACGACCAGTTCATGGCGACGGTCGCGCAGGGCAAGCAAGATCTTAGCGCCGGGCAGGAGAAGGTGATGCCAAGCCTCGGCCTAGACAAAAATGTCATGTGCTACATTGACGACATCTATGTCTACCTCAAGGCGCGGTCCGACGGCGCGCTATCTCGGGACCGCCCAGCCTCGCACGAGCCCAAGCCGAAAAGCGCGAAAGATGCCGAAGACGCCTGCATGGGGCCGGAATAATTTTAGAGCGTATTCGCTTTCGCGGGCCTTCGGTTCAAGCGAAGTGGGCCCTGCCGCGTGCAGAAAACGCTTGAAAATGAGCAACTGGAGCTCCGATGCGATTTGTAGCCACGGCCCTCACCGCGACGAGATTTGGGCTTCGGCCTGGGCGCGGCGCAGACCGGCGAAATATCGTCGTATTTAGCGACGTTGCTAAATATGTTGGCCGTGCGGCCGACCGACTGACGCATCGAGGATGGACGCCATGACGTCTATCGAACAGGAACAGCGTTTCAGCGCGTCCTGCGTCTGGCCATTGGTCGCCATGCAGCCGAACACATCGTCCTCGCGCGCTTCAGTCGGATAGTCATTGTCGGCGGCGCGCGCCGGGACGGCGACGAGTCCTGCGAGCAACAAAAGGACGGGAGCCAGCTTGCCATGCATTTTCGACCTGCCGCCGTTGAACCGCGCGAAAATCACTGCCGCGCCACCGCCCGGTAACCGGCCATGTCGAGCATGAAACCCCGGCCGCGAACGGTGACGATGAACGGGCCGCCGACCCGGGTGATTTCGGCGAATTTCGTTCGCAGGTAACCGACATAGACGTTGACGACATTCAACGAGGAATAGGATTGGCGACGCCATAGCTCGTCGTAAATTTCGTCACGGCGGACCGGATGATTCGCCTTTTTCATCAGCACCGCGAGCAGTTCGGCTTCCCTCTGGGTCAGCCTTATATGGACGTTGCTGAAATAGGCCTGTCTTGCGTGCATGTCCAGCATCAGCCGCCCAACCTGGACGCGTTCGCGCACGTCGTCGGCGATGGAGCGGTGCATCATATGCGCGCGCAACCGCTCGACCAATTCGGCGAACTGGAACGGCTTGGCGATATAATCGTCGGCGCCGGCGTTCAATCCGTGGGCGCGCTCGATGGCTCCGTGAACCGTGCTCAGAAAGAGGATCGGCTCGGTGCGTCCTGTCCGTCGCAAGGCGCGGCACGTTTCATAGTCACGGATGTCGGGGGCCCCGGTGTCGAACAGAATGGCGCCCGGATTCGTCGCGCACGCCGTCTCCAGTGGATCGTCGTCGTCGTCGACGAGCGTCACGTCAAACCCTTCCGCTGTGAGCCCCTGCGCCAGTGGCGCTCCCGAAAGAACATCATCTGCGATTATCAGCACGTTCATGGCCGGCGCCTCGCTTATCGTTTCTCCCCGCGACCGAATTTTGCAGCGTCGCCGTCTTGTCGTCGTTACGTTCGGTCGGTTTTGCTTGACTTGCCGAGCCGAAGAACGCGCGGGCGTCGCAAAGGTTGCGTTGCGCAGCCCGATTCACCCGCAATTTTCCCTGATTTAGCGCCAAAAAAACGCGTATGGCCGCGGCATCAGACATTAACTATACATTAAACTACCACGATAATGTCATCCATATAGGTAAAAAAATAAATATACTCGTTGTAGACCCTATAATGAAATGAAAGCGATCCATAGTCTTTGCTGAATTCGCCGCGCAATATCGAAGGCGCGCCGCTCAAGCACAGACGGTGTTTTTTGCAGACATAAGTCAAGGACCGGCTGCGCTCTTCAAAAATTCTCTTGTCCCATTTCAGCTTGGTCTGCGCATCTTCGGCGCTTTCGCCTCCGACGGGTTCGCCTCCATCGCGTCGGACACATCTTTGGAATCCTTGCGCACCTGCTGCGCCAGTTTGGCCGCGCGCACAGCGAACGATGCCGGACATGACGCGGTCGCGTTCGGCGTTGATGAGTTCCAGCGCGCCGGCAAAAACACGCGTCAGCCTGACGTCCCTCTCCCCGCCGGCCTTGGCGACGAATTCGTCCAGTAGGCCATCGAGATCCTCGATCGGCGTTCGGCGCGAGGCCAGTTTTCGCGCTAATTCCGCTGCGTCGGAACCTGATACCAGGCGCCAGTCTGAGCGATGTCCGGCGCCGCCCAAATCGCGGCGACGCTGATCGTCGCGGCCCTCTGAGCGCAAGGCCAGTCCGCCTCCTTCTCCGGGGCAGTCTGGGCGATTCCGGCGCTGGCAAAAAGACATATGGCTACTGCGGCCAAGACGTTGATCCCGCGCGTATCGCCCCCTTCCTGGTTCGACTCATTCTCAGTCCGGCGACACCACGACGCCGATCGGTATTGCGGTCTTTCAGCGCGTCAGCGAGGGCAAGCAGATCCTCTGCTGGAAGATCGGCGATGGTCAGACCCGCGCCGCTACCCGCCAACTGGCGCGCGGCGTCCGCGGGAGATTGGCTGGCACGCAGGATCAATTCATCCAACTCATATTGTGGCCAAGAAAGGAGCGAGTGGTGTTGTTATCCATCACAGCCAGACGGGCGCCCTGCAAAGCTTCGTCGTCTGGCGTCGCGGCGGGATCGTAAAGCGCCGCCGCCGCACGACGATCGCAATCTTGACGTCCCGCCCTGTGGCGCCGCCCGCCTCTCCCCAACCGCATCCGAGAGCCAGGATCAAGGCGGAGAAGGAGAAGCGGAGGCAGGTAGGGGCAAGCCGGCGGGCCATAGTCATGCTGGAGCACTATCCGGTTGCAAAAACTCGATCGTCAACATTATGGCGTACTTCACGCATTCTCTAAGAAAACGATAAGAGATAATTAAGATAAAGCTTCCTGCAAGACGGCGCAGATTGTGCCATGTTTGCTTGGATGGAAGCCGCTAGTTGTTGCATTGCAGCACGAAAAACGCTTATAACTTTGTAACGACGCCGATCTTAGGCTGAATGCTGTAGCTTTAGCTACGTTATGGTTGGCGACAGCTTGGGGGCGGCGCTCCTTTCAGCTTTTCCGTTTCGTCGGGCGAACCGTGAGACCCGCACGCCGGCTAGGAAAGACGGTTGAAGGCCATGCAGGGCGGAAAGGCGGGACGGCCTGCATCCGGCGACGAGCGCAGGAGACCGCGACGACACAGACGAAGCCTGGAGCCAAGAGACTACGTTCCTGAGCCGCGAAATCGGAGAGGTTCGGCCGGAGCAGCATCAGGCAAAGCGGCGACCATTGAAAAGGAGGCGACCATGAGTGAAAGCCATTTCAGCCTCGGCCACATCATCGATTTGTTCCGAGGGCATAGCGAGAAACCAAAGGAGAGACCGATGTCCAGCGACATTCGCATTCATCCATCGATCGACGCCGGCGCGCGGCCCGCGCGAAGCGACTTCGCCGGCGGAACCCTGGTCTGCAAATGCGATACGGATCCCGTGCGAGTGGAGATCAAGGGTCAGGTGGCGCATAATCACGCCTGCGGCTGCAGCAAATGCTGGAAGCCGGACGGCGCGGTCTTTTCCATGGTGGCCGTGGTGCCGCGAGAAAATCTGCGGGTCGTCGCCAACGAGGACAAACTCGCCATCGTGGACACCTCGGCCACCATCCAGCGCTATGCCTGCAAGGGCTGCGGCGTGCATATGTTCGGACGCATCGAGAACCGGAACCACCCCTTCTACGGTCTCGATTTCATCCACCCCGAACGGTTCCGCGAAGCCGGATGGGCGCCGCCGGAATTCGCCGCTTTCGTGTCCTCCATCATCGAGCAGGGCTTTCCGCCAGCGAAAATGGGGGCGGTTCGCGATCGGCTGAGGGAAGTCGGCCTGCAACCCTACGACTGCCTGTCGCCGCCATTGATGGATGCGATCTCGACCCATGTCGCCAAACTCTCAGGGCGGCTTGCGGCCTGAGACGGCGTATCGGCGGGAACAAAGACTTTGGAATAGGTCACCACCCGGTCGCATGGCGGCTAGAGGGCGTATATCGTCACCAGTCGCGCGCGACCGAATGCGTGATGATTTTTTCCGTCTTTGTCCCGCTGCAGGCGGCGAGGGCGCCGGCGCCGGTTGTTGGTTTCTTTCGGGCTGACCTGCACCTGCGCCAACGTCACTGAAAAGGGCGAATTCCGCGCCGCCGCCGCTATGGTCATTCCTTCATTTCATAACGACTTTTATGGCGCGCGGCTCGGCTATGCGATGAAATCGCATGAGCTTTGCGCCGCGAACATCGCCGCTTATGTTAACTTCAGTCGAGTTGACGTCCCGTCGCAGCATCGGGACCAATGGGACCGAGGAACAACTATGGTCGCAAAAAAAGCCGACCGCACGCCATCGAACTTGCGCGGTCTGATCAGGTTGGTCACCGAAGCCGCTATAGGTGTGACCAACGTCGCTGAGCATACCCACGTCGGCATTTTACGCTTTCGACCGTTCGCACCCGCGGAAGGACAAGCCGCCCCCGGCCTCACCGGCCTGGTTTATCGTTGCGTCAGGGGCGTCGTGCGGCTGGCCGGCGCAACGATCGACGCCGCCCTCGCGCAATTTTCGCCGCGGCTAGTCGAAATGCCCCCATCGCCGGCGCGCGACGCCTCCCTTGCGGCGTTGAACGGGGTCGCGGGCGATTATCTGGTCGAAACCGATAATCCCCTGGCACTGACCATTCAGATGCGCCGGAACGGCCGCGCCCTGACTATCTCAAAGCAAGCGCTCGCCGAACTTGCGCCGACGGGGCGGCTGGTCGTACTTGTCCACGGGCTTTGCGTGAGCGACCTCCGTTGGGGGCGAAGCGGGCGCGACCACGGAGAAATGCTCGCCCGCGAACTCGGCTTCACACCGGTTTATCTCTTCTACAATTCTGGCCTGCATATATCGACCAACGGCCACGCCGTCGCCGAAATGCTCGAGAACCTGATCGCGCAATGGCCTCGGCCCATCGAAGAACTCGTGTTGATCGGCCACAGCATGGGCGGTCTCGTCGCGCGCAGCGCATGCCATTATGGGGAATTGGCCGGACATGGCTGGCGCCGGCGCGTCGGCAAGCTCATTTGTCTTGGCTCGCCGCACCACGGCGCCCCGCTTGAGCGCATCGGCGCCTGGGTCGATGGAGCCATCGCCATGATTCCATTCGGCGCCGCGTTTACCCGCCTTGGCAAAATACGCAGCGCCGGCGTCACCGACTTGCGTTTCGGCAATCTGCTTGATGAGGATTGGCAGGGACGCGATCGTTTCGCGCGCGACGGCGACAAAAGGACGCCTGTCCCGCTGCCCGAAGGCGTCGCCTGCTACGCCGTTGCGGCCACCACCGGTCTGGCGGCGGGCGGCCTGAACGATCGGCTGATCGGCGACGGGCTGGTCACGGTGGACAGCGCCCTGGGACGCCACAAGGATCCGGCGCTCGCCCTGGCCTTTCTACCCCACCGGCAATGGATCGGCTGCGGAATGAATCATTTCGACCTGCTGGATCGGGTCGAAGTATACGAGCGCATCGCACTCTGGCTTGCGCCATAATCCGCCACCGAAATTTCTCTTGCGTCAGCGCGGATCATGTCTGCGGCCTTTTCGCCGATCATGATGGTCGGCGCATTGGTGTTGCCGCCGATCAGAGTCGGCATGACCGACGCGTCCGCCACGCGAAGCCCCTCGAGGCCACGCACGCGTAAACGGCTGTCGACGACCGCCAATGCGTCCTCGCCCATGCGGCAGGTTCCCACCGGGTGATAGACCGTGTCCACGCGCTGGCGCAGGATCGTGCGGATTTCGTCATCGCTGCGGATGCCGGCGGTATGGAGATCGCGACCGCGAACCGCGGCGAAGGCGGGCGCATCGAGCAGGCGGCGCGTTAGCTTGAAGCCGGCGACCATGTCTTCGACATCGCGATCGTCGCCAAGAAAATTGGGGTCGATCAGCGGCGCGGAGGTCGGGTCCCCGTCACGCAGACGCAACGAGCCGCGACTGCGCGGACGAAGCAGGCAGAAATGGCAGGAATAACCGTGTCCGAGGCGCAATTTCCGCGCGTGGTCCTCGACCAGCGCGACGACGAAATGCAACTGGATGTCCGGCGCGAAAAGTTCCGGCCCGGTCTTCAGGAATCCGCCGGCTTCGGCGAAATTGCTGGCGACCATGCCGCGCCTTATCCTGCGATAGCGATGGATTTCCTGTAACAGCCGCGCGCCGCCGCCGAGCGAAATACCGACGAGATCCTTGCTGCGCGAAGTAAAACCAAACACGAAATCGGGATGGTCCTGCAGGTTCAGCCCGACGCCGGGCAGGTCGTGGACCACTTCCAGCCCGAGGCGACGGGCTTCTTCGGCCGGTCCGACGCCGGAGAGCATTAGAATATGTGGCGACTGCAAGGCGCCGGCGCTGACGATCACCTCGCGGCGCGCGCGCAGCACACGGACTGCGCCGCCCTGCTCGTATTCGACGCCGACCGCACGGCGGCCTTCGAACAGGATGCGCCGCGCCCGCGCGCCGCACTCAACGAGCAGGT
Source organism: Rhodoblastus sp. (assembly GCF_052145335.1). Classification (GTDB taxonomy): domain Bacteria; phylum Pseudomonadota; class Alphaproteobacteria; order Rhizobiales; family Beijerinckiaceae; genus Rhodoblastus. The sequence continues at coordinate 10,442 of NZ_JBKQOU010000321.1, read as the reverse complement.
TGGCGCGTCGGCCCATGTGCGGATGCAGGTAGGCGCGCGCGGCGCTCCATCTTTCGCCGTTCTTCTGCGTCACTTGATAGACGCCGCACCCTTCCTGGGCTTCGCCGTTGAAATCCTCGCGCAAAGGCAGGTCTGCCTGACGCGCGGCCTCGATGAAAATCTGATGGAAGGGATTGTCGGTGCGCGAAAGCGCCACGTGGAGTGGACCGTTCGCTCCATGCAACGGCCCGGCAAAATCCTCGTTGCATTCCGACTTGATGAAATAGGGCAGCACGTCTTCCCAGGACCAGCCCCGCGCGCCCTGCTGCGCCCAATGATCATAGTCCTCGGCGATCCCGCGAATATAGACCATGGCGTTAATTGAGGAGGAGCCGCCGAGCCCTTTTCCGCGCGGCTGGTAGCCGCGACGGCCATTGAGACCTTTCTGCGGAATTGTTTCGAACGCCCAATTGTTCAACGATGTCGGCACCATCAGCGCGCCGGCGAAAGGCGTCCTCACCACCCAGGAATCTCCGGCGCCGCCCGCTTCGAGCAAGGCCACAGTGACATCAGGATCTTCGCTGAGCCGGCCCGCGACGACGCAACCGGCAGAGCCGCCGCCGAGCACGAGAAAATCGAATTCATCCATGTGCAGCGCCTCCGGCGACGGGCGCGACGGGCGCTGCGCCTTGAAGCCCCGAATCGTCGCCGGCGAACAGCGCCCGCGACAAAGCCCTTTCGCGTGAAACCACCGTGTCGAGAAAAGGGGCCACACGTTTCATTTTCCGGAAGCCGTCATAGCCGCGCTCCAGAAAAGCCTGCAGGTCTCCAAATCCGGCGAGGCGCGCGGGCTTGCGCATCGCCGCCAGCGCGGCGCCGATAAAGCGCTGCTGCGCGAGTTTTTCCAAGGACACGCCGACGTGTTCGATCAGATCGATCTGCCTCGCGCGATCCCCCTGCCTGCCGGTCACGCGATAGGCGCGGCCATAAGAGGCGGCGTCGATATGAGAGACGTCCTCGCCCATGGCGGCGACCATGTCGGCGTCGAGGCTCTCGGACAAGGCGTCGAGTTCGATCGCATCCGCTATGGCGTCGAGGCCCGAAACGGGAAGCGTTTTCGACATGATCGGCTCGACCCGCTGCAGGATCGCGTCACGGCCTCCCATTTCCTGCGGGCCATAAAGATCGCTGAGGAAGAATTTGGCCGCATCGGCATATTCCGCGCTGACGAGAAAGTCGGCGTGGGTGCGGGCGAGGCGCGACGCCTGCCACGCCCGCAGCGCTGTTCGCGCGGAGGCGGCGTTCGCGGTTTCCCGCGCGCTCGCCCGCAGGCGGGCGGCCGCTTCGAGACTCGTCGTCAAACGACGAAGGACGTCATCTTTTTCCGACATGAGCTATTGATACCACCCGGAATTAGGGATTTCCGCCTAAACTGCCTCGGAGTTGATCCTGATCCTTTCAGGTTGAGCAAATATGGCATAGCTTTCTCGACAATTGAAAGCTGGAGATGGCGAGAATGGGCAGCGAGCGCATGTCGCCGGTCGACACGACCTGGTTGCGTATGGATCGTGCGGTCAATCGCATGGTGATCGTCGGCGTGATGAAGCTCGCCCCGCCTATCCATCTGGCGCGGCTGGAGCAGACCTTGTCGGCGCGGCTGCTGGCCTATCCGCGTTTCCGCCAAAAAGTGGAGGATCGCGCCGCCGGTCCATGGTGGGTCGACGACCCGCATTTCGATATCGCGCGGCATATCCGCCGCGCACGTCTGCCGGGGGATGGCGGCAAGGCCGAACTCCAGGATTTTGTCGCGGAACTCTGCTCGCAGCCGCTCGACCTGTCGCATCCGCTCTGGCAATTCCACATCGTTGAGGATTACGAGGGCGGGGTTGCGCTGGTCGCCCGGTTCCATCACGCAGTCGCCGACGGCATGGCCCTGGTCGCGGTAATGTTGTCGATGACCGACGAAGAGCCGAACGCGCCGCTTCACGGCTGGCGGAAAGACGAAAGGGCGGACGAAGACGAACTTGGCCACAGCGTGCTCGGTCCGTTGGCCAAGGCGATTGCTCCGGTAGCCCAGGCATTCGATCAGGGCATGCAGGTTTCGACCGGGCTCGGGCGTCTCGCCCTTGATCTCCTGTCGCATCCCGCCAAGGCCGCGGGATTGGCGCGCGGCGGCGCCGGCGTTGCCTCCGAACTTGCCTGGCTTCTGTTCATGCCCAAGGACAGCCCGACGCGTTTCAAGGGCGCTCCCAGCGGCAGCAAACGGGTGGCCTGGACGGAGCCGTTGTTCTTGCCGGAAATCAAGGCGGTCGGTCGCGCGCTCGGTTGCTCGGTCAATGACATGATGCTCTCGTCGGTGGCGGGCGCGCTTCGCGACTACCTCGAATCCAAGGGCGACGCGACGCAGGGCGTGGAAGTGCGTGCGCTGGTGCCTCTCAACCTTCGCCCTGTTGGGGCGGACCTCAAACTCGGCAATCAATTCGGCATTGTCGCGGTCGAATTGCCGGTAGGGATAGCGGACCCGATCGCACGTCTCCATGAAGTCCGCCGGCGCATGATCGCGTTGAAAAATTCCTACGAAGCGCCGGTCACCTTGGGGCTTTTCGCCGCCCTCGGCTTTGCGCCGAAACTGGTGCAGGACCAGTTGTTCGACCTGCTGCTCAGTCGCGCGACGGCGGTGATGACCAATGTGCCCGGGCCACAGCATCAGCTCTATCTGGCCGGGTCCCGGCTGGACCAGGTGATGTTCTGGGTGCCGCAGTCCGGGGACCTCGGCATGGGCGTGTCGATTCTGTCCTTCGGCGGCAAGGTGCAGTTCGGCCTGATCACCGATGCGGCGATGGTCCCGGACCCGGAGGCGATCATTTCGCGCTTCGCGCCGGAATTCGAACAATTGCTCTATTTCGCCCTGATGGCCCCCTGGGGAGATCATGCTCCCCAGCCGCCGCCAGCCCGGCCAGAACCGCCAGCGCCAGAGCACAAGCGGAATTCGCCCACCAAAAAGCCAATGGCGCCGGCGATGAAATCCGCGGGGACGAGCAAGACTTCGGCGAGCAAGAGTCGGGCGGGCAAGACGGCAGGACGTCAGTCGTCCCGCGCGCCCGCGGGCAAGCGGCGCCCGCCGGCGCCATAGGGACTATTTCCCGCTGTTGTGCTGGTACAGTTCGTCCCGCAAGGCGCGGCGCAGTATTTTGCCGACATTGGTTTTCGGCAATTCATCGCGGAAAACGATATGTTTCGGCATTTTGTATCCGGTCAGACGCTCCCGGCAAAACGCCCGCAGATCTTCGACCGAAAGCTCCGGATCCCTGCGAACCACCGCGATCACCACCGCTTCCCCCGAGGAGGCGTGCGGTACGCCGACCGCGCCAACCTCCTTCACGCCGGAGTGCATCCCGACGACGTCCTCGATTTCGCTGGGATAGACGTTGAATCCGGAGACGATGATCAGATCCTTCTTCCGGTCGACAATGCGCACAAAGCCTTTTTCGTCGATCGTCGCGATATCTCCGGTGCGCAAAAAGCCATCGGCAGTCATGACATTGGCCGCTTCTTCCGGACGTTTCCAATAGCCCTTCATCAACTGGGGGCCGCGCACGCAGAGTTCGCCGACCTCGCCTACGGGCACGTCGCGTCCGTCGTCGCCGCGAATCGCGATCTCCGTATTGCACACCGGCAACCCCACCGATCCGTTATAATCGGCAGTGTCGAGAGGGTTCATGCATACGCCCGGCGACATCTCGGTAAGGCCGTAGCCCTCGATCAGCGCGACGCCAGTGACCTGCTTCCAGCGCTCCGCCACCGCGCGCTGCACCGCCATGCCGCCGCCAATACAAAGCTTGAGCCGCGTGAAATCGAGCGCCGCAAAGTCGGGGTTTTCCAGCATTGCGTTGAACAATGTGTTGACTCCCGTCAATACGGTGAACGGCTGTCGCTGCAGCTCCTTGACGAAACCGGCGATGTCCCGTGGGTTGACAATGAGAATATTGGTTGCGCCAACCTTGAAAAAGGCAAGGCAATTAATAGTCAAGGCAAAGATATGGTAGAGCGGCAACGCGGTAACAATGGTTTCGCTTCCCTCTTTGAGGAAAGGTTTAATCCAGGCATAAGACTGCTGCATGTTGGCAATGATATTCCGATGGGTAAGCATCGCGCCTTTAGGCGTTCCGGTCGTTCCGCCCGTATATTGCAGAAAGGCGATATCGTCGGGGCCAACGTCGGGTTCGACGAATTTTTGGCGAGCGCCAAGACGCAATGCTTTACGGAAATCGATCACGCCCGGAATGTTCCAGGCAGGAACCATGCGTTTGATGAACTTGATGGCGAAATTGACCAGCTGTCCCTTGGGCGCGCCAAGCATGTCGCCGATCTGTGTCGTAATGACATGTGCAATCTCGGTTTGCGCCAGGCATTTCTCGAGCACATGGGCGAAATTTTCAACGATGACAATCGCCCGAGCTCCCGAATCGACAAGCTGGAATTCGAGTTCTCGCGCCGTGTAAAGCGGATTGCAATTGACCACCACATAGCCCGCCCGCAGGGCGCCAAACAAGGCGATCGGGTATTGCAGGGTGTTCGGCATCATCAGGGCAATACGGGATCCGCGCGGCAATTTGAGGCTGGACTGGAGGAAAGCGGCGAAATCCCGGGTGAGACTGTCGAGTTCGCCGTATGTGATCGCCGCGCCCATGCTGACGAAGGCGTCCCGCGCCGCATACTTGTCGACGGTCCGCAAGAATACATCGCCGATCGACCTATAGGCGTCGACGTCGACCTCGGCGGGAACGCCGGCCGGATAACTAGAGAGCCAGATCTTGTCCATGGCTCGTTTCCTCCCGCCGCCTCTTCTTGACCCGCCGCGCTGAAACGCAGACGACAGGGAGTTTGGGCTGGCTCAATGGATGACATAATGTCAGTGTGCAATACGTTGAGCTAGGACAAAATCGACCAGCCATTGAAGAAAGGATCGCTCCTCCATGCTGGCGTGCGCTTTGAAGGGCGGGCTGATCCTGCGTCTGCTGGGGTCGGCTCTTGCCGGCGTTTTCGTCGTCGGATCCGGGGAAAAAAGCTGGGCTTTGGCGTCTCTGTTGTTCTTCCTGCTGGCCGATGGGCCGCTGCTCGCCTTAGACTATCTGCAGTCGCACTGGAAGCCTGCGTCCATCGCGCGCGGGGCCGGCTTTTTCCATGCCTGCGCCGCCGGCCTGCGGGAATGGGCGGCCTTTACGCTGTTCTATGTCATCATCCAGCCTTTCGAACGATTCTGGATGGGCGAGGATATTTGCGGCCCGGTCCGCGGCGACTCTTTCCCCGTGGTTCTGGCGCACGGTTATTGCTGCAATCGCGGCGTGTGGTTTTGGATGCGAGGCCGTCTGCTTCCGGCCGGCCTGCAGGTCGCCACGGTGAATTTTGAGCCGGTCTTCGCCGACATCGAATTTTTCGCCGAACAATTACACGCCCGGATCGAGACCGTGCTCGCCCAGACCGGCGCGCAAAAACTCGTCATTGCCGCGCACAGCATGGGAGGTCTGGTCGCGCGCGCCTATCTGCGCCGTCATGGCGAGGAAAAAATCGTCGCGCTGGTGACGATCGGAACGCCACATCATGGCACAATCGTCGCAAGGTTCGGACCGGGCCGGAACGCGCGGCAGATGGAGCCGGACAATGGCTGGCTGAACGATCTCAACGCCACGAAAGTCACGCTCCCCGTGACGAGCGTCGCCAGCGCGGGCGACGAGATCGTCGCGCCACAAGACAGCGCGCTCTGGCCCGGAGCCGATCAGCGCGTCCTCGCAGGACAAGACCATTTCGGCCTGGTCCTGTCTGAACAGGTGGCTTCCATCGTCCGCGACGCCGCGCGGGCGCCGGCTGTGCAAATGCCTAGAAGTACATCCCTTTCAGCAGTTGCGTGAAGGCGATCTGGTCCGCAGTCGGCTTTTCGCCACCCTTCTCCACGCCGATCTTCTCCGCGCCTTTGGCGGCCGCTGAGTCGGGGAACATGCGGAAGCTGGTGTTCATGACGATCTGGCCGATGCGCGGCGCGACCGCCTGGACGATCTGCCCGAAAACGCCAAGGCGTGTTGCGATGCGTATGGGCTGATGGATGATCGCTTCGACGATGAAGTCTGCGGCCTCGTCCGGGGAGAGCATGGGCACCTGCTGGTACAATTTGGTCGGCGCGACCATTTCGGTGCGGACAAGCGGCATGTTGATCGTGGTGAAGTGGACGCCGCGGTCGAGAAATTCCGAGGCCGCGCAGCGCGTCCAGGCCTCCATCGCGGCTTTGGAGGCGACATAGGCCGAAAAGCGCGGCGCATTGGTCAGCACGCCGATGGACGAAATATTGATGACATGGCCGCTCCTGCGCTGCGCCATGCCCGGCAGGAGCCCGACGGTCAGGCGCAGGCAGCCGAAATAATTGAGCTGCATCAGGCGTTCGTAATCGTGAAACCGATCGTAGGAAGTTTCTATTCCCCGCCGGATCGAATGGCCGGCGTTATTGATCAGGATATCGACGCCGCCGTGATCGCCGACGAGCTGTTGCACCAGAGCCTCGCATTGGTCTGGATCGGCGATATCGGCTTCATAGGGCGAAAGCGCAAGGCCGCGTTGCGCGGCTTCTTCGCATGTCGCGTCAAGCCGGGCCTTGTCGCGCGCCACGATGATCGTTCGCGCGCCCGCCTCCGCGATCTTGAAGGCCGTCGCCTTGCCGATGCCGGCGGAGCCGCCGGTAACGACGATGACCTTTCCCGCGACCTTGCCCTTCAGGGACCGGTCGACGAACAGATCAGGGTCGAGATGGCGCTCCCAGTAATCCCACAAGCGCCAGGCGTAGGTCTCGAGCTCGGGAACCTCGATCCCCGCGGGCTTCAGCAGGCGTTCGGCTTCGCGCTGGTCGAAGCGGGTCGGATAATGGACGAAGCGCAGCACATCATCGGGGAGGCCGAGATCCTTCAAAACCGCCTTGCGAATGCGGCGGATCGGCGTCAGGGCGCCAAGCCCGCGCATAATCCCCTTCGGCAGGAGATCGAACAAGGCGACGTTGATCCGCATCGTCATCAATGGCGCGTGGGCGGCGCGCGCAAAAATGTTCATAATATCCCCGACCCGGTGCGGATGCGTATCGGTCAGGTGGAAGCAGCGGCCGTCGATACCATCGAGATGCGCCAGGTGAACCAAAGCGGCGACGACAAAATCGACCGGCACCAAATTGAGGCGTCCACCCTCGAAGCCGATCGTCGGCGCCCAGGGAGGCAGCATTTTCCGCATTTTCTGGATCAGTTTGAAGAAATAATAGGGGCCGTCGATCTTGTCCATTTCACCGTTGCGTGAATCGCCGACGACGAGGCCCGGCCGATAGATCCGCCAGGGCGTCGCGCATTCGGTGCGGACGATCTTCTCGGCTTCATGCTTGCTGGCGAAATAGGGATGATCGAGCTTGTCCGCCTCGTCGAACATGTCCTCGCGGAAAACGCCTTCGTAAAGGCCGGCCGCAGCGATTGAGCTCATGTGGTGAAAACATCCGGCGCCAAGCTTTTTGGCCAGTTGCACCGCATGACGCGTGCCCTCGACATTGCTTCTGGTTTCAATTTCCGGGTCGGCGGCAAGGTCGTAGATCGCGGCAAGATGAAAGAAGTGATCGACGTGGCCTTTGAGCTTTTTTGCGTCAGCGGCGGAGAGGCCGAGATCCGGCCGCAGCAGGTCGCCCTTGACTGGGCTTGCGCGCCCCGCGCCTTCCCCCCAGAATGCGTTTAGCGCCGCAACACGCTGTGGCGAAATGTCGCGCATGAGGTAATGAACGCGGGCGCCCGGGCGCGCCAGCAGGGCGCGCACCAGCCTTTTACCGATGAATCCGCTGGCGCCGGTGACGAAATAGGTCGCAGCCATGGCCCTTCCCCGAGAACTCTCCCGAGTTCTCAACTTACGCCCCTCGATTAGAGTCTGTCGCCTAGAATTCTAGGTGGCGCCCACTAATTAATCGGAGCAAATTTAAAAAGGAAGGTGAAGCCTGAAGAGTTTCATCGGGAACGAGGGGAGACAAAAATGGTCAAGAAACTCAAAGAGCTTGCGTCCGCGAACGACATGCAGCTCGTTGCCACGATCCGCGAATCCGCTAGCCAGATCTGGCTCGCCGGACTGGGCGCCTTCGCCAAGGCGCAGGAAGAAGGCGGTAAAGTCTTCGAAGCTCTCGTCAAGGAAGGCGAGTCCGTTCAGGATCGCGCCAAGAAAGTCGCCGACGACAAATTCACCGAAGTGAAGTCCAAAGCGACCGAGAGTTGGGACAAGCTCGAGCAGGTCTTCGAGGATCGCGTTGCGCGCGCCCTCAACAGCCTGAGCGTGCCCAGCAAGCGCGACATCGATGACTTGAGCGCCCGGGTGCATGAACTCACCACCGCGACAAAGAAATTGTCGGCGGCCATGGGACATCCCGCTGAGATCAAGTCTCATCCGGCGCCCAAGACGACCCACAAGGCCTGAGGCCGGTTGATACCGATTCAGCCGCTTCCGGATTTTTGTCCGGAAGCAGGGCGGTGGGGACTTTCGAACATCCTGGAGGCGGCGTCATGAACCCGCGTAAAGTCGGTTTGGCTCTCGCGGGCGGCGGTCCTTTGGGCGCCATTTATGAACTTGGCGCGCTTGCGGCGCTGGATGAGGTGCTTGGCGGCGTCAATCTTGGCGCCTGCGATGTCTACGTCGGGGTGAGCTCCGGCGCGTTCATCGCCGCCGGTCTCGCCAACGGCATGACGCCCGGCGACATGTACCGCATGTTCATCGAGAGCGACCAGGCGGATGATCCGTTCGAGCCAGACATTCTATTGCGTCCAGCCGTCAACGAATATCTCCGCCGTCTCGCCTCGACGCCGAACCTTTTTCTCGGCGCCCTGCTTCAATATGTCGACGCGCCTTTTTCGCGGGGTTTTTTTGAATCCTTCCTCCAGCTGGCGCGCGCCCTGCCGACCGGCATTTTCGATAATTCCGGCATCGGCGACTACCTGCGCGCGCTTTATGGCGCGCCAGGCCGGTCGGACGATTTTCGCGAACTCGCCAAAAAACTGTTCGTCGTCGCCACCGATCTCGACACCAGCGAGGCGGTGGCCTTTGGCGCGCCAGGCTGGGACGATGTGCCGATCTCCGTCGCGGTACAGGCGAGTTCGGCCCTCCCCGGGCTGTTTCCGCCAGTCGACATCAAGGGCCGACATTACGTGGACGGCGCCCTGATGAAGACGCTGCATGCTTCGGTGGCCTTGAAAGAGGGCGTGAAGCTGCTGTTCTGCATCAATCCGCTTGTACCCTTCGACGCCCGCATCGCCTCGCGCCGGCGGAGCAACGAACCGGCCTCGCTGGCCGACGGCGGCTTGCCGACCGTGCTGTCCCAGACCTTTCGCGCCATCATTCATTCACGCATGCAAGTCGGCATGGATCGGTACCGCCAGGAATATCCAGACGCCGACGTCATCCTGTTCGAGCCGAGCCGTGGCGACGCCGAGATGTTCTTCACCAATGTCTTCAGCTATTCCAGCCGCAAACGCCTGTCGGAGCATGCCTACCGGCACACGCGCGAACAATTGAGGCAGCGCGCCGACCAACTCGCGCCCATTCTGGCTCGGCACGGCATCACCCTCGACACAGCGGCGCTGGAGGATGAACACAAAACCTTGGCCCATCTTCGCTCGGGGCGTCGGCGGACGCGTCCGCGCACTCTCGGACGCGCAGCCACGCAACTGGACAGGACATTGCGCGATCTGAACCTTTTGCTAAACTCGGGCCAGAGACCGGCCTAAAGCCTGTTCCCAAAAAGCTGATCGTCTTCTTGGAAAAGAGCAAGCGTAATAAAATCAGCCGGGAGCGAGGGAGGCGACAAGGGTGGACGCCAAGCCGAAGAGGCGCACGCGCGAGCGCATTCTCGAGACTGCACTGGATTTGTTCAACGAGTATGGCGAACCGGGGGTTGCAACCGCGACCATTGCGGAAACCATGAACATCAGTCCAGGCAACCTTTATTACCATTTCCATTCGAAGGACAAGATCATCGAAGCCCTGTTTGCCCAGTTCAAACGGGAGATCGAGGCCACTCTGAAAGCGCCCGCCGGGGGCGCGCCGCACGCCGAAGACATATGGCTGTTCCTGCATCTGTTGTTCGAGGCCATCGCAAAATTCCGGTTCTTCTATCGCGATCTCAATCAGCTGCTATCCCGCCATCGCTTTCTCGAAATTCAGTTTCGCCGCATCCTCGATCACAAGATTCGCACCGCGACGACGATCATGCGCGAACTGGTCGCGTCCGGCGAGATGAACGCTACTCCGAAGGAAATCGAGATGTTGGCCACGACCATGACCATGGTCGCCAGCTATTGGCTATCCTTCGCCTATGCGCGCAATCCACGTGCGCTGATCGACGGCAGGATCTTGGCGAACGGCGCCTTTTACGTGATCTCGATCGCAGCGCCTTACCTCGCGCCCAGGGA
>NZ_JBKQOU010000320.1:0-7563 GCF_052145335.1 Rhodoblastus sp. | reverse complement strand
CATGGCCCTGGCTTCGTAGCCACCTGCCAAATGCTCTGTCTGCTGAGCGAAAGCCGCCGGCGAAAGCGCCAGGACTGCGCCAGACGCCGCAGCAAAGATGATCTTGCGTACCATGTCATTTCCTCCTTGATTTGCGTATTTTGACTTTGCGCATGGGCGCTTGCAGCGGAATTCCTGCCGCTTTTGCCTTCGTGATTTCGGTGCATCCATAGCTTGTGCGTGAGGCTACATCACAGGCGCGTCTTGCGAAATAGGGCCAATCCCCCACCAAAGGAGGAGCGGGACGTTCCGGCTTGCCGGAGTTAACTTTCGTCTTTGACAAGGGCCGCAACGACGCCTCACGCCATCGCCAATGGGCGGCAGTTGTGTGATTTTATCCGCTGTCTGTCGCAAACCAGCGTGAGGGAACCATGCCCGATTTCGTCTTTCCGCCGCCGCCGGTCGTCGCCGCGCCCGTCGCGGGAGGCGGACGCCTCCCCGTTCGCCGTATTTTCTGCGTCGGCCGCAATTATGCCGCCCACTCGCGCGAAATGGGCGGCGATCCGACCCGCGAACCGCCGTTCTTCTTCACCAAACCCGCCGACGCCCTTGTCACCGGCGACGCAGACGCGCCCTATCCCCGCGCCACGGAAAACCTCCATCACGAGGTTGAACTCGTCGTCGCCCTTTCAAGCGGCGGCGCGGCCATTCCTGTCGAAGAGGCTGAAAAGCACATTTACGGTTATGCCGTCGGCCTCGACCTGACCCGGCGCGATTTGCAGACGCAGGCGCGCGAGGCGCGACAGCCGTGGGACATGGCCAAGGGATTCGATTTTTCCGCGCCGCTCGGGCTGATTCATCCGGCGACCAAACTCGGCCATCCGAAGGCGGGACGCATTGCGTTGAAGGTCAACGGAAATGTGCGGCAGGAGGGCGATCTCGCCGACCTGATCTGGTCGGTCGCGGAAGTGATAGCGGCTCTGTCGAATTACGTCGCGCTGGCGCCGGGCGACCTGATCTTCACCGGAACGCCTGCGGGCGTCGGCGCGATTTTACGCGGCGATGTGCTGGAAGGCGAGATCGAAGGAGTTGGAACAGTGAAGACAATGATTGTGTGAAGCGTGGCGACGCCCTCGGATCAATTCGCTCGATGTCTCGGTCTATTACAGCGCCGCGCCCAATCCCCCCAGCAGCACATATTTGATCTCGACAAATTCCTCGATGCCATGCCGCGAGCCCTCGCGACCCAGCCCCGATTGCTTGACGCCGCCAAACGGCGCGACTTCGGTCGAGATAATGCCGGAATTGACCCCGACCATGCCATATTCCAGCGCCTCGACGACGCGGAAGACGCGGCCGAGATCGCGGGCGTAGAAATAGGCGGCGAGGCCATATTGGGTGGCGTTGGCCTGGGCGATCACGTCAGCCTCGTCCTTGAAGCGGAACAAAGGCGCGACCGGCCCGAATGTTTCGTCGCGCGCCACGATCATCTCGCGCGTCACGTCGGCCAGCACCGTCGGCTGGAAGAAAGTTCCGCCCAGTTCGTGTCTCTTGCCGCCGACCAGCGCGCGCGCCCCCTTCGACAAAGCGTCGGCGATGTGCGCCTCGACTTTTTCCACCGCCTTGAGCGTGATCAGCGGCCCCTGTTGCACGCCTTCTTTCGCGCCATCGCCGACCTTCAACCGGGCGACCGCCTCGGCCAGCTTGGCTGCGAAAGCGTCGTAGATCCCCTCCTGTACATAGAGCCGGTTGGCGCAGACGCAGGTCTGGCCCATGTTGCGATATTTCGAGACCATCGCCCCGGCCACCGCCGCGTCGAGGTCGGCGTCGTCGAAGACGATGAAAGGCGCGTTGCCGCCAAGCTCCAGCCCGACTTTTTTCACCCCTGACGCGGCCTGGCGCATCAGCAGCTTGCCGACTTCCGTCGAGCCGGTGAAGCCGACGAAACGCACGGCGGGATGTTCGCAGAAAACCTTGCCTATCGACGCCGCGTCGCCGGTGATGATGTTGATCACCCCCGGCGGCAGGCCGGCGCGCATCGCCAACTCACCCAGAGCCAGCGCCGTAAGCGGCGTCTCCGGCGCCGGCTTGATGACGCAGGCGCAGCCAGCCGCGAGCGCCGGGGCGCATTTGCGGGTGATCATCGCCGCCGGGAAATTCCACGGCGTGATCGCCGCCATCACCCCGATCGGCTGGCGCAAGGTGACGATACGCGCATCGGGCCAGGGCGAGGGAATGGTCTCGCCGTAAATGCGCTTGGCCTCCTCGGCGTAAAATTCGATGAAACTGGCCGCGTAATCGATCTCGCCGCGCGCCTCGGCCAGCGGCTTGCCCTGCTCGCTGGTCATGATCAACGCCAGATCGTCGCGCGCCGCCAGGATCAGCTCGAACCACTTGCGCAAGATCGCGCCGCGCTGTTTGGCGGTCAGCGCCGCCCAGGCCTTTTGCGCCGGGGCGGCGGCCTCGACCGCCGCTGTCGCTTCGCCCGCCCCGCCGTCGGGAACATGCGCCAGCACGGCGCCGGTCGCGGGATTGCGGATGGCGAGGTCACCGCCGCCGACAAAAACGCCGTCGATCAGCATTTGCCCGCGCAAAAGGCTAGCGTCCTTGAGCTGCATTGCTCACTCCCCTTAGACTTTCTTTCTCTGACCGCGACTCGTCGCTCTCAGAGGCCCCTCGCATAAGCCACATAGGGCGTCTGCAGACGCCCGTCTTTAGACGGGCTTTCGGTCGCATTCGCTCCTAACCAATTCCCACCTTTTGGTAATTGGTATTAGAGGGACGCGCCAAAAAAGCGCCTCAAAGCCACCAGCGCCCAGATCGCCTCGACCAGGCCGAAAGGCCAGGCGCCCTGCAAAAATCCATAGGCCGAGCCGAGCGCGCAGGCTAAGGCGAAACCGAGAATATAGATGCGGCCGCGCGGCTCCATGGCGTAAAAGATAAGCATGGAACTGACGGCGAAAAGGCCGAAAGCTGAAAGAGCATCGAATCTCATTTTGCTGGAGGCGTGCAGACCACCACCTCGTTGAGCACGTAGCAGATCGACATCATGCCGGTGCGCAGATCGACGCGAAACACGCCGCCTTCGCGCTCATGCCGCGAGGCGACCAGAGCGTAATCGCTCGGCGATTGCGGCCCTGCGTTCTCGCCGGGGGGATAGCACAAGGTGACGCCGACCGAACCGCCGTCCTTCAGGCCATATTGGCAGGCTCCGATCTCGCCGGTCGCCTTGTCGAGCCGATAAACCCGGTTGAGATCGGTCTCCGGCGCGGCGAGAAAATCGTAAGTGGCCGCCTGCGCGCCGCCCGCAGTCAGCAAAAGCGCAGTTAAGCTCAATCTTATCATCGCAATCCCCGTCCATTGCCGAATCGCCAGCGCCCGAAGCTTATCGCGGAAGCCGGGCCGCTGGGCGCCAAAAACATGGCCTCGATGCGCCGGCGATGGTATAGGCGCGAGACGCTTTTTCCGAGACGCTTTTTCAGAGAGCCGCCCTTGTCGCCCTCGCCCACAGCCATCCTCCATGTTTTCGACCTCGACGGCACTTTGGCCGATACGGCGGGCGATCTCATGGCCTCGCTCGATTATGTGATGGTTCATCAAGGATTTGCGGCGACGCCGATGGAAGATTCGCGCGCTCTGCTCGGGGCCGGCGCGCGGGCGCTGATTCTCCGCGCCTTGGCGGCGCAAGGCGCCAGCGTTTCGGACGCAAAGATCGAGGAAATGTTCCAGCTTTTCCTGTCCTATTACGAGAGCCGCATCGCCGACGACAGCCGCCTCTATCCCGGCGTGATCGAGGCGCTCGACGCGCTTTCCGTGCGAGGCGACGTGTTCGCGGTCTGCACCAACAAGATCGAGCGGCCGGCGCGTCTGCTGCTGGAAAAACTCGGAGTAGCGGATCGTTTCGCCTTCATCTGCGGCCAAGACACTTTTGGCGTCGCCAAGCCGGACCCGATCCCGCTCCTGCGCACCATCGAGGCGGCGCACGGCCAAAAGACCCGCGCGCTGATGATCGGCGATTCCAAGACCGACATCGCCACCGCACGCGCCGCCGGCGTGCCGGTGATTGCGGTCGATTTCGGCTATACCGACCGCCCGATCGAGGAGTTTTCGCCCGACCGGATCATTTCGCATTTCAGCGAACTGCCGGAAGCGGTCGAGGAGTTTTTTTGAACCGTCAGGCCAATCGCAATTGGTCGCGGCCCAGGCCCAATTCCCGCGCCAGGTTCAGCGCCTCCTCGTATTTGCGCGCCGCAGCCTGGGCGAAATCCATGGCCGCTTGCGGGTCGTATTGCATCCGCACCTGGCATTCCTGCAGCAGGGCCTTGGCGAACTTGAATTTCGCCGCGACATCGGGGTCAAGTTGAAGAATGGTTGCGCTCATGATCCTGCCAAAACCTCGCGATGGATCGGGGCTTCACATCTGCGTGATCGCAAAACTCGTGCCAAGGGCTTACGACGGGCTGAACGTCGGCCCTTCTCCAATGCAAAACAGCCCGCTTGCCAAGGTTTGGCGCGCGGGAAAGCTCATTTCCGCACCCTCTCCCACATCGCGTGCGCATGACGGAACATGACACAGGAAAATTGGCTCGTTTATTTTCCCGCCTGAAACAGCGGCAGAAAAAAATCGCTGGCGCCAATCAGCACGAATTGCACGCCGATACAGATCAGCAGAAAGCCGAAAATCCGGGTCAGCGCGTCAATGCCGCTTGGGCCGAGAAAGCGGACGAGAAAAAACGAGCCGCGCAGCACCAGCCAGGCGATCAGCGTCGTCACGCCGATGCCGACAAGCACGATGATGTTGCCGAGCACTATCCTGTCGCCGGGGATCTGCGCCGAGGTCGCCAGCACCACGGAAATCGATCCCGGTCCGGCCAGCGAGGGCATGGCGATGGGAGAGAAGGCGATGTCGGTTTTCGCGGCGACGCTTTCGCCTTTCACGGCGGCGGCGGGAAAAACCATGCGGAAGCCGAGCGTCGAGATCAACAGTCCTCCGGCGATGCGGATGCCCGGCAGGGAAATGCCGAAAAAGCTGATGATGAAGCGGCCCGCGACCAGAAAGGTCGCCAGGATCGCGAAAGCATAGAGGCAGCCAAGCAGGGTCTGCCGGGCGCGCTCCTCCGGGCTCATGCCGGCGGTCAAGGCAATCAGCAGCGGCGCCGTGCTGAAAGGATTCATGATCGGCAACAGGCCAGCGATAGCCAGCAGGACATATTCGAAAAACTTGAAAGCGGTCATTGCTTTTACCGTCCCCGCCCTTTCCAGCCTGCCTGGGCGCACCAGCATCGGCATGGCGAGTCTGTTGGCGCGCGTCAAGCCGCTTGGCGAAGCCTGCGCTCCGCCTTGGTGGGAAAGGCCGCAATCGATCCTGTCGCGGTTTCGACGAGTCGGAAGGATCGGTGCTAAGGAACACCCCTGGTCGAGCCGGATCGCTGGTGGATGGATTTCAGGACTTCGGCCATCGCCCTGCGCAGGCCGTGCACCTGGTCCAGCAGATGCAGGACGATGCCGACGCCTTCAGCATTGACGCCCATATCCTCGGTCAGCTCGCGGATCAATTTCGCCCGCGCCAGATCCGCTTCGGAAAACGCCAGGTCATGCTCCGCTCGAGTCGGAATCAGCCATTCCTCCTTGATCCAGACTTCCAGAGTCTGGCGATCCAGATGGGCGCGTTCGAGAAAATCCATTTTAGTGAGGATCATGACTGCATCTCCCGGCGCGGATCATAATTCGCTGGCGCCCAGCCAGCGAGAAAAGCTTCCAGCTCTGGGTTCGGCTCGGTCGGCGCCATGATCTTGAGCTTGACCAGCAGGTCGCCACGGCCTCCGGGCCGGGAAACGCCCTTTCCCTTCAGCCGGAGCACCGTGCCGGTGTTCGATCCCTTCGGCGCCTTCAGCATGACGGGGCCAGTGGGCGTTGGCGTCCTGATTTCAGCGCCCAGCACGGCTTCGGCGAAAGTGACCGGCAGATCGACATGAATATTGTCGCCGTGCCGGGTAAAAAACGGATGCGGCTTGATCGAGATCTCCACCAGGGCGTCGCCGGCTTCGCCTTCGCCGGGGGACGGGGCGCCTTTTCCGCGCAACCGAAGCGTTTGCCCCTGCTGAATTCCCGGAGGAATGGTCACGTCGAGCGAGCCGCCTTCGGGGAGATTGATCCGCTTGGCGGCGCCATTGACCGCATCGAGAAAATCGACCGCCAGGCTGTATCGCAAGTCCGATCCGCGCGCCTGCCGCGCCTGCCGCCGGAAAATTTCCGCGAGGATGTCGTCGGTATCGACGAAATCCGCATAGGCGGACCGGCTATCATAAGGATTGTCGGCCGGGGCACGGGCGGCATAGTCCCTGTAGAACCTCTCTTGCGGCGCTTCCGCCCCGGAAGCGTCGATCTCGCCGCTGTCGAACCGCCGGCGCTTTTCAGCGTCGGAAAGCAGGTCGTAGGCGCCGGCCACCTCCTTGAACCGGCTTTCGGAATTTTTGTCGCCGGGATTGAGATCCGGGTGCAGCTTCTTGGCCAGCCGATGGTAGGCCTTGCGAATCTCTTCCGGGGCCGCGTTGCGCGCAACCCCGAGAATTTCGTATGGGTCCTTCATTGCCCCTCCGCTGCGGCCGGCGTAAAAATTGTCCGCCGGCAGGTTCTGTCCGCCCAGTGCAGGATGGCGCCGAAACGCGCCTGAGAGATAGCGCAATTTTCTATGAGTAGTTTCCGAACCTTTTGTCGCAGGCGCTTGGCCGCTTATCGTCGACATTAGGCCAAAGGCTCGAGCAAATTCGGGGTCGACATCATGTTCAAATTCGCATCAGGCTTCCAAGGCTATGCCCTGGAGGCAAGCGACGGCGAGATCGGAACCGTCGCCGATTTTCTGTTCGACGACAGGACCTGGGCAGCGCGCTGGCTGGTCGTCGACACCGGGAAATGGCTGACGAGCCGAAAGGTTCTGTTGCATCCAGCGGCGATTGGCGACGCGGACAACGAGCGCCGCGAATTGTCCGTCAAGTTGACGAGGGCGCAAGTGCAGGCAAGCCCAGAACTATCAGAGCATGAGCCTGTATCGATGCAGCTGGAGCGTCATCTCTACGACTATTACGGATGGCAGCCTATGGCGATCGAGAGCGCTTTCGGCGCCAACCCGATCGCCTCGAAATATTCCGCGCCGCCGCTATTCGTGTTTTCACCGCCGGCGGAAAACGTCGCCGATCCGGACGACTGCGATCCACACCTGCGCAGCATTGTTTCGATCACGGGGTATCATGTCGAAGGCCACGACGGCGCGATCGGCAAGGTCGAGGACCTCCTGATCGACGACGCCAGCTGGAGCTTTCCCTACTTGGTCGTGGACACCGGAAACTGGTGGTCAGGCAAGCATGTCCTGATATCGCGCCATGCGGTGAGGGAAATCTCCTGGGCGGATCGTCAAATCCGCATCGAGGTCAGCCGCCATCAGGTCAAGGCCAGCCCGCCGTGGACCGCCCTTGGCGACGTCGATCCGGATTACGAAAAGGATCTTCACCATCACTATGATTGGCCCGGCCATCGTTGACCGGCCTAAGCGTCTTCTCCCGCTCGCATCGGCGTAGTGCGGCTTGA
>NZ_JBKQOU010000319.1:0-2762 GCF_052145335.1 Rhodoblastus sp. | reverse complement strand
CCCGCGCCCCACTAAAAAATTGGATGCGGGCGCGCCCGCGGCCGCGCCCTTTTCATGTCTTTTTTCCGCGCAAGTCGCCTCGCGCGTTTCCAAAGAATGTTTTCGGAGCCTCGCTGAATTGCCGGCGAAGAAATCGTCGAAGAATCCGACAAAGAATCCGTAATGAATCCCATTTTCGATGCGTCGGCTGCGCCTTTCGACCGGTTGAGCCTGGAGGAAGCCGAGCTGCTTCGGGCGGCTCTGGACGTCGCCTATTTTCGGCCGGACGAGACGATCATCGCCGAGGGCGCAGCCCCGGAAGGGCTCTACATCATCGTCAAGGGCTGCGTCGAAGAGCGCGCGCAGGGCGAGTTGGTCGGCCTGCTGGGGCCGAAGGACTTCTTCGACAGCCGCGCCCTGGTGCAGGGCGCCGGCGTCAGCGCCTTCATTACCCGCGAGGAAACCATCTGCGCGCTGGCGCCGCGCTCCGACATGCTGCGCCTGATCAACAGCAACCCGCGTTTCGGCGCCTTTTTCTACATCGACATTTCGCGCAAGCTCGACGCCATGGCGCAGCAGGACGAATCCGCGCAGATCGAAACCATGATGCGAGCCCGGGTGCGCGACCTGTTCCTCCTGCCTGCGGCGGTGATCGACTCGGTGCAGTCGATCGCCTCCGCGGGACGCATCATGCGCGACATCGATTGTAACGCGCTGCTGGTGAAAAACGGCGAGCGCATGGGCATCGTCACCGGCATGAACCTGTCCAAGGCCGTGGTGCTGAAAGGCATGACCATCGACGAACCGGTGGGCGCGATCGCGCAATACGACATGGTCACCGTCGCCCCGGACGATTTCGTTTCGCAGGCCTTGTTGATGATGACCAAGCACAACAAGCGCCGCCTGGTGGTGAAGGAGGGCGAGAATTTCGTCGGCATTCTGGAAGACATCAATCTGTTGAGCTTTTTCGCCGGCAATTCGCAACTGGTCGTCGGCCGCATCGACCGCGCCGCCACCTTGCAGGAACTGGGCGCGGCCGCCGCGCAGATTGCCGAACAGATCCGGCCGCTGCGCCGCCAGGGCGTCAAATTCGAGGTTGTTGCGGAGATCGTTTCCGATCTCAACCGCCGCCTGTTCGCCAAGCTTTTCGACCTGCTGTGTCCTCAGGAACTGCGCGATAAATGCTGCCTGATCGTGATGGGCAGCGAGGGGCGCGGCGAACAGACCATCCGCACCGATCAGGACAATGGACTCATCCTGTCCGAACCGGTGGACGCGACGGCGCTGCAGAAATTCCGCGACGAGTTTTCCGGCGCGCTGGCGGATTTCGGTTTTCCGCCCTGTCCAGGCCATGTGATGGTCAACAACCCGCTGTGGTCGCGCACGCTCGACGAATATGTCGCCGATTTTGGCGTATGGGTCATGGCGCCGGACGAACAGTCGGCGATGAATGTCGCGATCTTCTGCGACGCGGCGGCGGTGGCCGGCGACGAGAGCCTGCTGACGCGCGCCAAGAAAATTCTGTTCGAAAAACTCTCCCACGAGCGCGTCTTTCTCGGGCGTTTCGCCAAGGCGATCGAAGTGTTCGAACCGCCGATCGGCCTGTTCAACCGGCTAAAACTGGCGGAAGGCGACGGCGACGCGCTCGATCTCAAAAAGGGCGGCATTTTTCCTATCGTCCACGGCGTACGCTCGCTCGCCGTCGAGCAGGGGCTGGAGGAGACCAATACTTTCGCACGCCTGGCGAAGCTCGCCGAACTCGGCCTGCTCAAGGCGGAATTTTCGCGCGATCTGGCGCGAGCGCTGGATTATCTGCAGACCTTGCGGCTCGACGCCCAGCTTGACGCGGCGGCCAGCGGCAGCCTGCTGCGCCCAGGCGAACTGACCAGCATGGATCGCGAATTGTTGCGCGATTCCTTTCAGGTGGTGAAGCAATTGCGCGACCTGTTGCGCCACCACTTCAACCTGAACATGTTTTAGGTACGAGCCATGGCGTTGCGCTGGCTATTTCGCGCCATGGACAAGGCGACGCTCGGCGACAAGAGCTATCGCTTTCTGTTCGAGCCCGGACCGCCCGACGAGGTGGTGTCGATCGATTGCGAGACCACCGGTCTCGACCGCAAGCGCGACGAGATCATTTCCATCGCCGCTATCAAGATCCGCGGCAACCGCATCCTCGCCAGCGAGGCGTTCAACGCCGTGGTGCGCCCGCGCTGCGCCATCAGCGCCGAGGCGATCAAGATACATGGCCTGCGCGAGGCCGACGTGGCCAACGCCTGCCCGATCCGCGAGATCCTTCCAGATTTGCTGCACTTCATCGGCGGGCGGCCGCTGGTCGGCTATTACATCGATTTCGACATCGCCATGCTCGAAAATCATGTGCTGGAATTCATCGGGATCCAATTGCCAAATCCGCGCATCGAAGTCTCGGGGATTTATTACGAGCGCAAATATGGCGACGCGCCGCCGGGAACGCAGGTCGATCTGACCTTCGCCCATATCTTGCAAGACTTGAAACTGCCGCTGTTCAACCAGCACGACGCCTTCGCCGACGCGCTGATGACGGCAATGATCTATCTCGGCCTGAAGGATTTCACCGAGCGCGGGATTCGCATTCCGCGGCCGCGGCACAAGGGCGTCGGCGAGTTTCATGGCGGCTAGAGCATTCCCCGGCTAACATGACGCGTATCCGTCGTGGGAGAGATAGTTTGCGCATTCTTGCGGCGTGAACTCGTCAAGGATGACGCCGATCCGGTCCCAAAGTTTAGCGACCGTTCGCTCCT
>NZ_JBKQOU010000318.1:0-3437 GCF_052145335.1 Rhodoblastus sp. | reverse complement strand
GCCGAGCGAACCGTCACAGGCCTCTTGAACGCGCTCGACGCCTGCGCCGAAATCTTCAAACCCGGCGAATGCTGGAACTACTTCACGGCCTGCGGATACAATACAGATTGATCGGAAACCGCTCTAGTGCCAAAGCCCAATTCGGATTCTCAACTTAGCGCCCCATTCTCAATTTAAGTGCTCCTCTAACTATCTGAAATAACTAAAATCTCATTCTTATAATTAAGTGCCAACCGACAACCACCCATCATCATGTTCTTGTCGACAGAGAAGCGGCCGTCCGGATGACAAACTATTGAGATGACGATGGTCTGCATCGTGCTTTTCGCTTCGCCAAAAGGACCGGGAGCCATAAGAGCCGCGGCCAAAGGTGGCTTGCTGGCCCCGCCAGGAACAGACAAAACTAGCCGAACTTTTTGAAGGCTGGGCGATTTCGTTGCGCCTTGGACCTGGGGCGGTCAAGCCACGCAACGAAGTCGAGTTAATGAACCGTTCCGGGCGCGCTGAACGCGGCGCGTGACTGGGCGCAACAGATTATCGTCGGCGCGCGCCGAGGCGAGGATCTGCCGGACGCGCCACTTGCGCTCATCCGGTTGCCCGTCGGGACGACCGCTGTGCGCACATTCCGGTCCTTCCGCAAGGGATAGGCGAACGTGACCAATCGGAACCTTTGCTGCCGTTCGACTCGGTCTCTGAACGGCAGGAGGGCGCATAGGAGCGGCCGTTCCCCGGCCGGCAGCGTGATCGATGCCCACAGCGTCGGGGCCCTCGCGCCATTGGTCGAAACGTCGGTCCGGTGAGGCCGCGGCCTGAACGTCAGGATCTGACGGAGGGGGCGCAAACAAAGCGCGACGAGCGCAGATGCGAATGCGGCCGGCATCATCACCAGAGGCGAGCCAGGTCATCTGGAATGATCCAGATCAATGTCGCCGCGGCCGCGCGGGGCTGCCCGTTATGAGCAACGGCGGGTGGTGATTCCTGCGTACGTCCAGGGAGCGGAACCCAATCCTGAGGGTCTGTAGAGGTCGAATTTTGGCGGGAAGCGTCGAAGTCGGACGGCCAGCCCCGTCAGCCGAATTTCCGCTCGCCGGCCACCCACGTCTCGCTGACCCTGATGTCAGCGATCGCGTCCGCGCCGACCTTGTGGGGATCGCTCTCGAGGATCGTCAGGTCGGCCTCCTTGCCCGGCTCGAGCGTGCCGACCGAATCCTCGAGGCCAATCTGCCGCGCGGCGTTGATCGTGATCGCCCTCAGCGCCTCATCGATCGTGATCGTTTGATCGGCGCCAATGACGGAATTGTCGATGACGCAGCGGCGCGTGATGGCGATCTGCATCAGCCGCAGAGGGCCGACCGGGGAGACCGGCGCGTCGGTGTGAAGGGAGAAGGCAATGCCCGCCTTCACGCAGGCAGCCATGGGCTCCATGAACGCCGTGCGCTCCGGCCCTAAGATCTGGTCGCGATAGGCCGCGCCATAGAGATACAGGAGGTCAGGAAGGAAGGTGGGCTCCGCGCCGAGCCGCTTCATTCGGTCGAGCTGGTCCTGACGCGCCATCGTCGCGTGCTGAACCACGTTAAGCCCCGTTGCCGCGTTGGCCCCATAGGCCAATTCAATCGCATCCAGCGCGTCGTCGATCGCCGCGTCGCCCTGGCAATGGATCAGGATCGGCCAGCCGGCATCCTTCGCCGCCCGGCAAAGTTCCGTCATCTGAGACACGGTGTAGTTGGCGGCGCCCTTTGACGCGCTGCGGAGGTAGGGCTTCGTTTGAGCGGCGCTTTCTGCCTGAGTGGAGCCGTCCGCCCAAAATTTCATGCCATAGAGCGAAAACCGGCTGCTGGGGATCATCCTCGCCTTGGCGGCGGGCCCAAGCGACGCGAAGGCCTTGCTCGCCTCGACCGAATCCGTGCTCAGGCTCGCGCTCATTCGCACGTCGAGCGTGTTGGACAGTTTTGCCAGCGGCTCCACCCAATCCGGCTTGATGGTGCCGGGCTCGTGCAGCGTCGTATTGCCCGCGGCCGCCGCCTGTTTCGTATAGGACGCGAGCGCCGTGGCGATCAGCTCAGGCGTGATAGCGGGAGCCGCGACGGCCACGAAGCGGAGGAGCGCCGGCTCCTCGTAGATCAGGCCGTTCAACTTGCCGTCCGGCGCGCGGCCGAAATGGCCGCCGCCGGGGAGCTCGCCGACATTTTGTGCGATATCGGCGAGCTTGAACGCCATGGCGTTCGCGGCGCCGACATGGCCGTTCACGTACAGAACGAAAATCGGATGCTCGGTCGAGATCGCGTCCAGCTCCTCCATCGACAGATCGCCGCCCTGCAGGAGGTTGTCGTAGGAACCGGCGCGAATCCATTGGCCCGACGGCGTTTTCGCGACCGCCGCTTTGAGCGCGGCGAGCGCGGCGGCGCGATTGGAATATTTCGCATAGCCGATATTGAGCATGAGATCGGCGAACAGCGCGGAAAGGACCGTGTGATGGTGCGGGTCGATGAACCCCGGAAACAGGGCGCGGCCCTGAAGGTCGATGATCCGGGTCGCGCCGCGCGCGAGCGAGGACACGTCCGAGGCCGATCCGGCCGCGAGAATCTTTCCGCCGCCGATCGCAAGCGCCTCCGCCGGCCGCCCTCCGGCCGTCATCGGATAGATCGTCCCGTTGCGAAAGATCACGCCCGCGCCGTCGGCGGCCTGGGCCTCCCGCCCTGCCGTCATCGTCGCGGCCGCGGCGCCGGCCGAGACGGCGTAGGCCAGGAACCGCCGCCGGCTCGGCGCGGCGCGCCAAAGGCCGGAAGTCAGGTGATCGGTTATCACGGAACTCATACACGCTCGGCACATCGGCGGCTCCCAAGATCGCGCCAGAGGCTTGGCGGTCGCACGCCACAGGCCAGCCGGCAAGCGATGTCATGGCCGCGCCGTTACCATACCGTTGCGCGCCTGCGTCCAGATATTTGGGAAACGGCTGAATGGTTGTCTACGACTCTGGCGTCTTGGCGTGCGAAACGTTCTGGCGGAGAGGCTCGCGCCCGCGTTAACAGGCCGCCACGTCACCCCCATCCGCCTTCGTCATTGCGGCGAGCCGCGCCCGCGCGTGCAGAAAGAATCCCATTGACGCTCCCCACGCCAGGCAGTTCTTCAACGGCTTGCCAAAACTCGGAAAAGGAAGTTCCGCTCAGGGCGGACACCGCGCCTTCCCTGTAGGTCCGCTTCCTCGCCCAGTGGAGGCGTTCAAGGTCGCGATTTGCGACGGCAGCAAAACGTCGAAGCACGAAGTCGCTGCGCTCCAGCCCGCTGCGCGGAGGCGTGAGCCGGGAGGGCGGGTAGCCGATGGAGAGGACAGCGATAGCGGGGTCGCCACGATCAACTCGCGTATTGTCGGCATGCGACGCACGATCAAGAACAGCAGGATCATCTGCCGCCAACAGCCTCTCACATGGCGAACCACA